>JBGQKK010000261.1:0-4340 GCA_041499545.1 Gammaproteobacteria bacterium
GATGCCGTCCTTGATCTCCTGCGGCCGCACGCCGGCCATGATCGAATGGCTCGCTTCGCGCACGCGCAGCGCGGTGAGCGTTCCTTGAGCGTCGAGCGCCGCCTTGAAGCGCATCAGGGTCATGGGACGGTAGAAGTCGTGCTGCATGTCCTCCTCGCGCGACCAGAGGAGCTTCACCGGCCGGCCCTCGACCTGCTTCGCGATCGCCACCGCCTGGCGCGTGTAGTCCTGGAAGCCGCGCCGGCCGAAGCCGCCGCCCAGATAGGTGAGGTGCACCTCGACCTTGTCGAGGGACACGCCGGCGACCGCCGCCGCCACCGCGTGCGTCGCCTCGGCGTTCTGCGTCGGCGCCCAGACCTTCACGCGGTCGCCTTTCACGAGCGCGGTGCAGTTCATCGGCTCGAGCGGCGCGTGGTTCAAGAAGGGCGCGAAGTACTCCGCCTCGACCACTTTCGCGGCCTGAGCGAACGCCGCCTCGACGTCGCCGTCGTTGCGCGCGACGGGCACGCTCGAATCCTCCAGGCCGAAGCGCACGAACTCGCGGATGCTCGCGGTGGTCGCGCCGCCGTTGGCGCCGAAGTCCCATTCGATCGGCAGGAGCTTGAGCAGCCTGCTCGCGCGCCACCAGTTGTCGGCGACCACCGCGACCGCGTCCTCGAGCTTCACCACCTTGACGAGGCCGCGAAGGCCGAGAATGCGCTCGTCGGGGACGTCCTTCAGCTTCCCGCGGAACACCGGGCATTGCGCGATCGCGGCGTAGACCATGCCGGGGAGCTGCACGTCGATGCCGAAGAGCGGCTTGCCCATCACCTTGTCGCGGATGTCCAGGCGATGCGCCGAGCGGCCGAGGAGATTCCAGTCCTTCGGGTCCTTCAGCTTCACCTCCGCGGGCGGCTCGAGCTTGGAAGCCGCCTGCGCCACCTGGCCGAAGCGCACCTTCCTCCCCGACGGCCGGTGGATGATCGTGCTGTTCTCCGCGTCGCAGTCGGACGCATCGACCTTCCAGCGCTGCGCCGCCGCGGCGATCAGCATTTCGCGCGCGGTCGCGCCCGCCTTGCGCAGATACTCCTGCGAGCTGCGGATCGACTGGCTGCCGCCGGTGGCCATCGAGCCCCACACGCGGTTGCGCCGGATGTGCTCGGCGGTCGAGACGAACTCCGTGCGCACCTTGCGCCAGTCGCACTCCAGCTCCTCGGCGACGAGCATGGGCAGCCCGGTCGAGCTGCCCTGCCCCATCTCCGAGCGCGCGACGCGGATGAGCACCTCGTCGTTCGGATGGATCACGATCCAGGCGGTGAGCTCGGGGCCCGGGGCCTTCGACGCGGCCTGCGCAAAGGCTCGCGCAGGTATCGCGAGCTCAAGCGCGAGGCCGCCACCGACGGCGGCGGACACCTTCAGGAATTCTCTTCGGGATGGCTTCATGCTGCTCGCTGCGCTCTTATTCTGCCTTTCGAGAGCCGGCCTCGCAACTGCGGAACTCTCGCCTACACCTTGTATTCGGAGTTCCTCCGGTCGGTCACCAGCATATGCCCGGGCGCGTGCGTGATGCAGATCGGAGGCTTCGCCCGCAGCACCGCGGCTTGGGGCGTGATGCCGCAGGCCCAGAACACCGGCAGCTCGTCCGGCCTCACTTCGATGCGATCGCCCGCGAACGGACGGTCGAGGTCCTCGATGCCGATCAGCTCGGGCTTGCCGATATGCACCGGCGCGCCGTGCGCCTTGGGAAAGCGCGCGGTGATCTGGATCGCCAGGATGGCGTCCGCGGGCTTGAGCGGTCGCATCGACACCGCCGTCGGACCGCGGAACGGTCCCGCTGGCTCGGTTTCGATGTTGCTGAGATACATTGCGACGTTCCTGCCCTCGGCGACGTAGCGCAGCGGCACGCCCGCCTGCGCCAGCGCTTCCTCGAAGGAAAACGAGCAGCCGATGACGAAGGCGACCATGTCCGCGGTCCACAGATCGCGCACATCGGTGACCTCATCCGAGAGCTGGCCGCCGCGGAATATTCGGTAGCGCGGCACGTCGCTGCGGATGTCGAGATCATTGCCGAGCGACGGGAGACGCGGATCGCCCGGTTCGGACACGCCGATCAGCGGGCAGGGCTTGGGATTGCGCTCGCAGTAGAGCCGGAAATCCGCCGCGAAATCGCGCGGCAGGATGCAGACGTTGCCCTGGACGAAACCCGGTGCAAGGCCGGCGGTGACGCCGGCAAAGGCGCCCGAGCGTGCCGCCATTCGCACCGCGCGAGGATCGCCCCGGTCGAAGACCATCGCTCTAACGGATCGGCGAGAAGGACGCGGGTTTCAGGATGCGGTTCTCCTGCGTCATGATCAGGGGCTGCACTTTCCTCAAGTACGCCTGCCACGCCGGGTCCTTCGCGAGGCGGTCGCGGCGCGCCGCGCGGTCGTCGAGGCTGTCGTAGCCCCACATGAAAACCACCTGGTTGAGGTTGCCGGTCTCGGTCGAAAAATAGCCGATGAACTTGCCGAGATAGGCCTCCTGCAGCGGCAGGCCCTCTTCGCCGTACAGCTTCATCATCTCTGGAACCTTGCCCGCGTGCAGGGTGTAGATGCGCTCTTCGACGATCATGCGTTCTGCTCCTTCAAGGTGACGCTGCCGCGGTCGATCACATACACGCGATCGACCAGGCGCTCGGAATGCTGCAGATCGGATTCGGAGAGAATCACGGACACGCCCTCGTTCTTCAGGCCCGACACGACTTCGGCAAGGCGTTGCGCCAAGGCCGGTGCAACGCCCTCGAACGGCTCATCGAGCAGGAGCAGCTTCCTGCCGCAGACAAGCGCTCGCGCGAGAGCGACCAGCTTCTGCTGGCCGCCCGAGAGCTGCGAACCCTTGCGCGCGGCGAACTCGCGCGCCTCAGGAACGAGCGCATAGGCTCTTTCCAGACGCGCGCTCGCGTCGGGCGCGCGCGCCGCCCACGCCGGCACGAGCGCGTTCTCCTCGGCGGTCAGCTCGGGAACGAGGCGCCGGTCCTCGGGCATGTAGCCGATCCCCAGCCGCGCCCGCGCGTGCGTGGGCAAAGCGAGCATGTCGACGTCGTCAAAGCGCACCTGGCCGCTCGAGACCTTGAGCAGTCCCATGAGGCTTTTCATGAGCGTGGTCTTGCCCGCGCCGTTGCGCCCTATCAGCCCCGCCATGCCGCCTTGCGGCAGCTCGAGGGAGACGTCGCGCAGGATTTGCACCGCCCGGATAGCGACGTTCAGTCCGCGGATGCTAAGCATGGACTCGACCGACCACGTAGCGCCGCACCTCCGGGTTGCTCAGCGCGGCCCCAGGCGGCGCGTCCGCGATGACGCGCCCGTCGTAGAAGGCGAGCACGCGTTCCGCGAAGCGGCTCACCACCTCCATGTCGTGCTTGACGAAGATCACCGTGACGCCCTCGGCCTTCACCGCCTGCATGATCAGCTCCATGATGCCGAACTTCTCCCCGGCCGACACGCCGCTGGTCGGCTCGTCGAGCAGCAGCACGCGCGGTCTCGCCGCCATTGTGAGCGCGATGTCGAGGAGCTTGCGCACTCCCCCGGGGAGCACCTGCGCGTTCTTGTCGCGGTACCCGGCGAGGCCGAAGCGCTCGAGAATCCGCTCGGCGACCTCCTCGGCGGGCGCGTCGTGCCCGGGAACGCTCGGGCGCGCAAAGGAGAAGAAGCCGCCGCGGCCCGAGTTGTGCAGCATGATGCCCAGCGCCATGCGCATGTTCTCATAGACGCTGAGCGAGCTGTAGAGCTGCGGGATCTGGAACGAGCGGCAGATTCCGAGGCGCGCAATCTGCCGGGTGCTGAGCGCCGTGATGTCGCGCCCCTCGTAGCGGATGCTTCCGGAGTCCGGCTTCAGATATCCGGTGATCATGTTGATGAAAGTGGTCTTCCCCGCGCCGTTGGTGCCGATCAGGCCCACCACGGAGTCCTTCTCGATGGCGGCCGAGACCCCTTGCGCCGCCGTGACCGCGCCGAAGGTCTTGTTGAGGCCTTGCGCGTCGAGGATCGCGGGCATCTCAGGCGGCCTTTCGTCTGGTGAACAGCGACCACAGCCCGTCCGGCAGGAACACGATGGCGAGGAGCAGCGCCGCGCCCATGCTCATCTGCCAGGTGTTCGGCGAGACATCGTAGGCCACCGTGTGGATCGCGCCGAAGATGAGCGCACCCAGGAACGGCGCGAGGACGCTTCCCGTGCCCGAGAGGATCGCGATGAAGACGAACTCGCCCGAGGTCGTCCAGTACGCCATCTCCGGGTCGATGTGTCCGACCGTGGTCGCGGCGAGCGCGCCGCCCGCCCCGGCGAGCGTCGCCGCGATCACGTAGTTGACGTGGATCGCGTAGCGC
>JBGQKK010000262.1:0-4336 GCA_041499545.1 Gammaproteobacteria bacterium
CCTGCCGGTGCTCGATCGCCGCAGGGATCTCCCCTACGGGGAGCGCGAGCGCGACTTTCAGGCGTATCGCCGCGGACGCTACGTCGAGTTCAATCTCGTCTATGATCGCGGCACCCTGTTCGGATTGCAATCGGGCGGGCGCACGGAGTCGATCCTGATGTCGCTGCCACCGGTCGTGAAATGGCGTTACGACTGGAAACCGGATCCCTCGAGCGAAGAAGCACGGCTCTATCGCGATTTCCTGCGCCCCAGGGACTGGCTCGGCGAACAACGTTGACGGAGAGGAAAGCATGGAGACTCGCAAGCTTGGAAAGAACGGTCCCGAGGTTCCCGCCCTGGGACTGGGTTGCATGGGCATGACCGGGATCTACGGCGAGCCGAACGAGGCCGAGTCGATCGCGACCATCCATCGCTCGATCGATCTCGGAGTCAATCTGATCGTCACCTCGGACGCATACGGAGCGGGAACCAACGAAGAGCTGGTCGGGCGCGCGATCAAGGGCAAGCGCAACCGGGTGCTCCTGGCGACGAAGTTCGGCAACCTGGGCCTCTCCGGCTTCAAGCTGCCCGAGGGCCTTTCGGCGGGCCACCCGGGCTATGTGCCGCTGGCGTGCGAGGCATCACTCAAGCGCCTCGACGTCGAGGTGATCGACATCTACGGCCTGCACCGGGTGGACCCCAAAGTACCGATAGAGGACACCGTGGGCGCGATGAAGAAACTCGTCGACCAGGGCAAGGTTCGCTTCCTAGCGCTCTCGGAGGCGGGGGCACCGACTCTGCGGCGCGCGCACAAGGTGCACCCGCTCGCCGCGCTCGAGACGGAGTATTCGCTGTGGTCTCGCGACGTCGAGAAGGACATCCTCCCGGCGTGCCGCGAGCTGGGGATCGCCTTCATGGCGTACTCGCCGCTCGGCCGGGGGTTTCTCACCGCAACGATCAAGACGCTCGACGCGTTGCAGGCGAAGGATCGACGGCGCGACCATCCGCGGTTCAATCCAGACAACTTGAAACGCAATGTCGGGCTGCTGCAACCGCTCGAATCGGTCGCCGCCGCGCACAAAGTCAAGCCTGCGCAGGTTGCGCTCGCCTGGGTGCTCGCGCAAGGGAAGGACATCGTGCCCATCCCGGGAACCAAGCAGCGCGCCTACCTGGAGCAGAACGCCGCCTCAGCAGGCATCGCCCTGAGTGCGGCGGAGATCGCACAGCTCGCGAAGGCGTTCCCTCCGGGAATCGCCTCGGGGACCCGCTACCCCGAGAAGCAGCTCGCGGGGCTCGGCATCTGAGCCTCAGGACGCCGGGGTCGAGCCGGGCGCACTTTCCGCCAGGTCGGCGCTGGCGCGGAAATGCCGGTCCGCTTGCTCGGGCCGGCCGAGCCGGTCGTGGAGCCTCGCCAGCGCGATATGCGCCGCCGGCGTGGGCTTGATCGCAAGACTCGCCTCGAGGTAGCTCTGCGCTTTTCCCCAGAGCTCGCGCTGCACGCATAGCCGGCCCAGCGTCAGCAGCAAGCCCGCTTCGCCCGGGCGGTCTGTCAGCCATTTTTCCGCGCGCTCGAGGCGGTCGAGCGCGTCCTTGTCCAGGCATTCTCCGTAGAGCAGGGCGAGGGCGCCGTCCCAGCTGCGATCGAGGGCGTCCTCGATGATGCGGTGGGCCCTGCGACAGTCGCCGATCTGCATGAAGGCGTGCGCAGCGGCCGCCGCTATCCTGGCGTGGACACGCTCGGTACGCGGCGTCGACTCCCACTGCCGAACCAGACTTTCCCGATCCACGGGCTTGCGCGTGAGCAGCGCGATGCGCGCGTTGGCGCGCACGCTGTCGAGCGCCTCGGACGGCATGGCGTCGTGCTTTTCCACGGCGCTTGCGATGCGAAGTACCTCATCCCAGTTCGACATGCCCTGCTCGGCGCGCAGCATCAGAAACAAGGCCGCGACGTGCCGCGGCCCGCTCGCGTGCAGCTCACGCAGCACCGCTCGCGCCTCGTCGAAGCGCCGCTCGTCAAGGAGCAGCTCCGCCTTGGTCATCAGCTGCGCGACGTGCCATTCGCCGTCGCCCTGCCTCGAGCGTTCGAGCCACTGATCCCGACGCCCGAAATCGCGCAGCCTCTGCGCGGCGCGCGCCCCGAGGAGTCCGGCGAGAGCCGGCGCGGCGCCGAGGTCGGTCGCCTTGGAAGCCAGCTTCTCGGCCCGCACGAAGCGGCCTTCGAACAACGCCTGTATCGCGCCGAGCATCGCCGCTTGCCCTTCCTCGGCGCGGCGGCGCCTGCGGAAGGCACGAACGTGCGAGGGAAGCCGCAAGGTGTGCCACACCCCTCTCGCCAGAAAATAGCCGAGCGCAAAGCCGACGATCAGAAGGAGCGCCAGGAAGTTGAACGAAATCTCGGCTCGCCACGGATGCAGCACGAAGAGCACATAACCGCCGTTTCCGCGCAGAGCCAGGGAAAGCGCCACCGCCAGCGCCGCGAGGACGAACAGCCAGAGCAGCCCCTTCATCGCGCAGCGCGCTCGCGCGGCGCCTTGTAGGTGCGCAACGCGGCGAGACTCTCGTTCATCGTCGGAAACAAGGGGCCCGTACCCGTCGAACGGAGCTGCTTCAGGCTGGCCGCCATCGAGGCGGCCGCCCCCGATCGAGTATCGACGTACCTTTGAAGCCAGGCCGCGGCCGCGTCCAAGTCGCCCCGGAAGGCGGTCTCGTCGCGCGTGAGCAGCGCGATCCGGGCGTTGAGCAGGCGAAGCTTCAGGTTCTCGCGCAGGAAATAGGCCTGCGAGGGGCTGATCAGGGCCGCGTCGGCGCCGTCGATCTTCTGAATCTTGACGAGTTGTCTAAGCTCGTCGAGCAACTCCTCGAACAGCCGTTCCCACAGGCCCTCCGGCGCGGTCTTTTCGGACGCCGCGGGCTGCGGACGCATGTCCTGCACAAGAGGCAGCGAATCCACGCCGGCGATCATTTGATCTATCCTCACCGCGACCCCCGGAACATCGAGGCCAGGTGCGGCCTTCAGGCGCTCGATGTCGTGGGCGAAGGCCTTGCGCAACGGCAGGAACTGCGCTCGTCCCGAGCGCGCAAGCCGCGCGTCCGCCGTCTGAAGCGCGGCCAGGGCGACCGGAACGTTGCCGACGAGCTGCAGCTGCTGCGAGGCGATGGTGAGCACCTGCTCGATTTCGGCGAGGACCCAATCGTCTCGGCTGCGCGAAAGCTCCTGATACAGCGCTTCGAGTCCGGCTTGATGGCTCTGATACTCGCTCAACCTCAGGTCGAGCTGGGCGACTTTCGCCAGAGCCTCGCGCATCGCCTCTTGCGCCTGCTTGGCGCTCAGGCGCGCGTCGCGGCTGTCGGCTTCGCTTTCGCGCACGCGCTGCGCCAGCTCGCCGCGCAGGGCGTTGATCCGCCCCCAATTGTCGTACCACTGCCAGGCAAGGAGCAGCGAGGCCAGCACCAGAGCGATCGTCCAGGGAAAGCGCGTCTTGCGCTTCGAGGATGCCTGGGTTTCGGAGTCGGGCGAGGTGCGGTCTTGCATGTTTAAGCCGATCGCTGATCGGAAGCCGTCATACTCTAGCAAAAAAGGCCGCCATCTCCGCGACGGTGCGGTCGTCGCCGCGTCCGGTGACGACGATCTCCCGAATGTCGTGCTTTCGGGCGGCCAGCTCGATCCGGGGATGCGGCACGAATACAGGTGTCGCGCGCAGGTACCTTCCTCCCGTAGGGCCGAGCATGTCGAAGAAATTCGCAAGCCCTTCCGCGCTCGTGATCGAAACGGCCTCGACTCCCCCGCTCTGCCAGCTCGCCAAGAGCCCGCGCGCGTCGGCATCGGGTCGCACCCGGCGATAGCATTCGGCGTACTCGACTCGCGCGCCTCGGGCCTGCAGCTCGCTTCGCAGCCACTCGCGGCCGCCCTGGCCGCGGAAGATGACGACCGCACGTCCGCGCAGGTCCTGCAGCTCGGCGAGCTCGGCCAGGGCTTCGCTGTCGGCCCCTTCCGTGGGCGAGATCACGTCACGGAATCCCCGCTCCTCGAGCGCCGCTGCCGTACCTTTCCCCACGGCCGCCACGCGCAGCTTCTCCGGCCAGGAGCGGCTCGCGCCGACCAGACCCAGTCCCTGCAAGACGGCGGTCGGACTGATGAAGATCGCGAGCTGGAATTTCTCCAGGCTCGCGATGACGCCGGCGATCGTCTCGGGATTCTCGGGGGGCAGGATCTCGATTGTGGGGAAGAGGACCGGGTTGCCGCCCGCAGCGCGGATGAGTTCGGCGAGCGCAGGGGCATGGCCCCTTGGGCGAGTGACCACGATACCGCGCCCGGAAAGCGGCCCTGCGCTCATGACAAGGCCGCGAGAATGGCGTC
>JBGQKK010000263.1:0-4332 GCA_041499545.1 Gammaproteobacteria bacterium
CTTTCGCCTTCGCGGTAACCGGGCCCTTGCCGTCGATCGGGTGGCCGAGCGAGTTGACCACGCGGCCGAGAAGCTCCGGGCCGACAGGCACGTCGAGGATGCGGCCGGTGCACTTGACCGCGTCGCCCTCGGAAATGTGCTCGTACGCGCCGAGGATCACCGCGCCGACCGAGTCGCGCTCGAGGTTGAGCGCGAGCCCGAAGGTGTTCCCCGGGAACTCGAGCATTTCGCCCTGCATCACGTCGAACAGCCCGTGGATCCGGCAGATACCGTCGGTGACGGTGACCACCGTGCCCTGGGTGCGAACGTCCGCCGACAGCGAGAGATTCTCGATCTTGGCGCGGATCAGCTCGCTGATTTCGGATGGGTTGAGTTGTTGCATTCTTGCTCCTCGGATTCTTTAACTTTTCAGCGCCGCGGCCATGCTCTCGAGCTTGCCGCGCACCGAGCCGTCGATCACCTCGTCGCCGACGGTGACGTGGACCCCGCCGATCAACTCGCGGTCGACGGTCACGCGCGGCTGCACCCGGCGCTTGAAGCGCCGCGAGATGTCCGCGACCAGGGCGGTGATCTGCGCGTTTTCGAGCGGAAAAGCGCTGCGGATCTCGACCTCGAGCACGCCTTCGCGCTCGTTCTTGAGCGCCGTGAACTGCGCGTAGATCTCGGGCAAGAGGCCGAGGCGCCCGTTGGCGATGAGCACGCGCACGAAATTGCGCGCCTCGACCGGAAAATCCTCCTTGCCCTTGCACAGCGCGATGACCAGGTCGTAGAGCGCCTTGTCGCCGACGTTGGGGTTGGAGATGCAGGCCTGCATCTCCGGGTTGCCAGCGACCCGCGCCAGGACGCCGAGGATCTCATGCCACTGGACGAACGCGCCCGCCTTGTCGGCGAGGCCGAACACGGCCTCGGCGTAGGGTCTGGCGATGGTGGCGGTCTCGGCCATGCCTGTCCGGTTCAGATCTCGCGCTTGAGCTGGTTGAGCAGCTCCGAGTGGACCTTGGCGTCGACCTCGCGGCGCAGGATCTTCTCGGCGCCGGCGACGGCGAGCGTCGCGACCTGCTCGCGCAGCGCCTCCTTGGCGCGCACGACCTGCTGGTCGATCTCGGCCTTGGCCGCGGCGAGGATGCGGTCGGCCTCGGCCTTGGCGAGCGCCTTCGCTTCGTCGAGCATCTGCGAATCGCGCTTCTCCGCCGAGGCGATCATCTCGCCGACGCGGTCGCGCGCCTTCGCCAGCTCCTCGCCCGCGCGCTTGCCGGCCGCTTCCAGCTCCTGCTTGCCGCGCTCCCCGGCCGCAAGGCCGTCCGCAATCGTCTTCTGGCGCGTTTCGATCATGCGGTTGAGCGCGGGCCACACGATCTTCATGACGAACCAGACGAACAGGGCGAACCAGACGATCTGCCCGATGATGGTGGCGTTGATGTTCACGCTAGGCTCCTTTCAAGAGACGAAGTGCCTCCTGAAGCCTTACTTCGGCAGCTTGTCGAGCAGCGGGTTCGCGTAGAGCAGCAGCACCGCGATCGCGGTCGCGATCGCCGTGAACGCGTCCAAGAGACCCGCGACGATGAACATCTTCACCTGCAGCGTCGGGATCATCTCCGGCTGGCGCGCCGAGCCCTCGAGGAAGCGCCCGCCCAGGATGCCGAAGCCGATCGCGGTGCCCAGCGCGCCCATGCCGATCAGAAGGCCGGCCGCCAGTTCCGCGTTGCCCAGCAGTATTGCCATTGCTTGTTGCATGCTTTTCTCCCAAAAAATTCCGTGTCAGTGCGATTCGCTCGCCAGCGACATGTAGACGATGGTGAGCATCATGAAGACGAAGGCCTGCAGCGTGATGATCAGGATGTGGAAGATCCCCCAGCCGAGCGAAAGGATCACGTGCCCGAGGAACGAGGCCCCGCTGCCGAGGTTGGCGCCGTCCCATACCCCGGCGAGGAGCACCATCAGGATGAAGAGCACCTCGCCCGCGAACATGTTGCCGAAGAGCCGCAGCGCGAGCGAGATCGGCTTGGCGATCTCCTCGATGAAGCGCAGCACCACGTTCACCGGCGCGAGCAGCGCCTGCAGGAAAATGTTGTCGGAGTGGAAAGGCGCGGTGAGCACCTCGTGGAGCAGGCCCCCGAAGCCCTTGAACTTGAGGTTGAAGACGATGATCAGCGCGAACACCGAGAGCGACATCGCAAAAGTCGCGTTCGGGTCGGTGGTGGGCACCGCCTTGAAGTGCTCGAAGCCCAGGAGATGCATGAAGCCTGAGATGAAATCGACCGGGATCAGGTCGATCGCGTTCATGCAGAAGATCCAGATGAACACGGTGATCGCGAGCGGGGTCACCAGCTCCGATTTCGCGTGAAAGGTGTCTTTCACCTGCTGGTGCACCATGCCCACGACGATCTCGACGAAGGCCTGGAGCTTGCCCGGCACGCCGCTGGTCGCGCTGCGCGCGACCCAGGCCATCGTTCCGAAGACGACGATCCCGACCAGCCCCGAGACGATCAGCGTGTCGAGGTGCCAGGTCCAGAAGCCCTCGCCCGCGTGCAGGTTCACCAGGTGATGCGAGATGTACTCGTTGGGAGTGGGAGCTTCGGCCGTCGCCATGTTGGCAAGAATTTCGTTCAATCCCTCAAAACACGAACAGCAGCGCCACCCAGTACACCGCGAGCGTGGCGATGAATGTCAGCAACATCGGCAAGGTCGCTACTTCCCTGAAGAGGACCAGCACGCCCACGAACAGGATCACGATGAGGCCGAGCTTCAGGATCTCGGCGAGAACGTGCGCCCTGAGCATCGCTCCGGGACTGCTTCCGGGCGGGACGGACATCTTCCTCGCGTAGGCCCAGCTGGTCGTGAAGCCGATCGCCCCGCCCGCGAAGGCGGAAGCGGCCACGAGCGTCCCGTAAAACGGCAGAAGCACCAGGGAAATCGCTACGGTGACCAGCACCTGCAGACCGATGATCCGGTAGGCCTTGCGCAGAACCGGGTCGCTTTGGCTCCCCACGCTCTATCCCGCCCGCAAAACCTGGGAATTTTAAGGGAAATGCGTCCGGGGCGTCAATCTGCTGCAGTGCAATATCTCACGGGATCGAGCTCAGATCGGGTAGATCATCGACTCCGGCGGGACGTCGGAATCGAGCACGCAGATCTTCTCCCTGAAGTTGAGGCGGCCCGAGCTGATGGCGATGCGGTCGGTATAGTAGCCCGACACGAAGTACTCAGTGCTCCGTTCCGGGAAGGTGCGCAGGACGTGGAAGTTGGCTTGCGCGCGCAGCTCCAGCTCGGAGGCGGCCTGGATGCGGAAGCTGGAAACGGTGTGGCGCTGAATGTGCGGCTCGTAGTCCTCCGACTGGCCGACCGCGACGATGCGGTCGAACATCGCGGCCCGCGAGGACAGGTTCACCAGGTCCTCCTCCGGCCCCAGGCGCAGGTTGCGCCGCAGAATGATGCGGTAGGTGCACGAATCCAGGAAGAACTCGGGCCACTGCTGCAGCCGGCCCCCGTCCAGGCATTCGGCGTACCGTGCATAGAACTCCTGGACGTCGAGGCGCAGCTCGGCCGTTAGCACTGACTTCTCCGTGACGGGCATGAACCCTCCGATATAAGCGATTGCGCCGCGCTCAGGCATAGGCAGGCGCGATCCGGATGTCGGCCTCACCCACCCCTTGCACGTAGGCGTGCAGGGTGTCGCCCGGCTTGACCGGGGCGACGCCGGCCGGCGTGCCCGTCATGATGATGTCGCCGGGATGGAGCGTGTACATCGACGAGCCGAACTCGATCAGGCGCTCGACGTCGTAGACGAGGTAGCGGGTGTTCGATTTCTGCCTCGGCTCGCCGTTCACGGTGATCGAGAGATCGAGCTCGTTCGGGTCGCCGATCTCGTCCGCGGTGACGAGCCACGGCCCGAGCACGCTGTAGGTATCGATCGATTTGCGGAAGCACTGCAGCTCGGGCCCGCGCACGGTCATGTCCAGCCCGATCGCGTAAGCGCATACGTGCGAAAGAGCCTGCTCCCTAGGGATCTTGTTGCCGCGCTTGCCGATGACGAGCGCGAGCTCGACCTCGTGGTCGTTGCGCCGCTCGGGCCAGCGCAGGCGGATCTCCTCGCCGAAGCCGATGAGCGAGGAGCCGGCCTTGAGGAACAGGCCCCACTCGCCTATGCCCTTCTGGATGTTGGTGCGGCCGTGCGCGATGCCCGGGTCCTTGATCGACTCGGCGATATGGTCGTTGTAGTTGATCGGCGCGCCGATGATCTTTCCCGGGTTGGGAACAGGGGAGATCACCTTCACCTTCGAGATCATTTTCCACATCGCCCTGGGCGCGAGCATCTTCGCCCCGGCGAGGACC
>JBGQKK010000264.1:0-4272 GCA_041499545.1 Gammaproteobacteria bacterium
CCGGCGAGGTAGGCCGGAACCGCGTACATCATCACCTGCATCGCGCCCAGGCCGGCGACGCAGATGCGCGCGAGCGCGCTGCGCCGCTCGGCCCGCTGGACCGTGCGTGCGCGCGAAGGATCGAAGGGCGAGGCGCGGTAGCCGATTTCCCGGACCGCGCGAAGCACATCGCTCAGGCGGGCGCGCGCGGAGTCCCAGCGCACGTTCGCGACCTGCGTGGCGGCGTTGACGCTCACGCCGAGCACGCCGGGCAGCGCGGCGATCACCTGCTCGTTGAGCCAGGCGCAGGCCGGGCAGCGGATGCCCTCGAGCAGGAGCAGCGCTTCGCGGCGGTTTGCTTCGCGGCGCACGAAGCCGCGCTGCACCGCGGGGTCGTCGTAGAGCTCGAGCTCATCGGAGTCCGGTTGCGGCGCGCCGCCGGCCGACTCGCGCAGGCGATAGTAGTCGCTCAAGCCCCGACCGAGGATCGCCGAAGCCACGGCCTCGCAGCCGGCGCAGCACATCGCTTTCCAGTCATCGCCGATGCGCACGCCGTAGCGCGCGCCGCCCGGCACGCGCTCGCCGCAATGAAAGCAGGAATTCGCGGCGTCGCGGATCGCGTCGGCCGGGATCACTTGACCAGAAGCACCGGCAGGTTCGAGAGGTGCAGAACCCGGGTCGCGGTGGAGCCCAGCAGCAGCCCGGCCGCCCCCGTCATGCCGCGCGAGCCCATCATGATGAGCTGGCAGCGGCTGCGCCCCGCCTCCTTCACGATGGACTCCGCGACCGGCCCCACCAGAATGCGGGCGGCGTAGCGGATGCCGCCCGCGCTGAGCAGCTTCTTCGCCTTGGAAAGGGCCGCCCAGCCGTCCTGCTCGTAGTACCGGCGGATCTGCTTGGCGCTCACGACCCAGTTCATTCGCGGAAGCTTGGGCACGGGCGGATGCACGTAGATCAGCTCGACTTGCAGGCCCTCGCCGATCGAGCCGGCCAGAGCGATCAGGCGTTTCACGGTCTTGAGCGAGTGCCTCGACCCGTCCACGGCGAGTAGGATTTTCATCACGGTTTTTTCCCTGGAAATCGCACGGCTTACATGATAACCATACGCGGCGGCGACGGGCGGCGTTTGACCTGGATCAAGCCCTCCGGCCCGCCGCCCGCTATTCTCGACTCGTGGAAATCCCGGAGAGGGCAGGAAAGGAAGGGTCCATGTACAAGCACATTCTCGTAGCCACCGACGGCTCCAAGCTGTCCGCGAAAGCGATCCGGAGCGCCGCGGGCCTCGCCAAGGCCTGCGGAGCGAAACTCACGGGGATCTACGTGATTCCCCCCTACGAACCCCCGCTCTACAGCGAGGGGGCAGTCCTCGGAATGCCCATTTCGCGTCGCGTCTATCAGGCGGCCGCCGAGAAAATCGGCAAGAAAGCGCTCGCGGTCGTCGACATCGAGTCGCAGACGGCGGGCGTGGCGTCGGCGACGGTGTCCGTGAGCGGAGCTCAGCCCTGGAAAGCGATCATCGAGACCGCCCGCAAGAAGAGATGCGATGCAATCGTGATGGCTTCCCACGGACGGCGGGGGCTCGCGGGCCTGCTGCTGGGGAGCGAAACCGTGAAGGTGCTCACCCACAGCAAGGTTCCCGTCCTGGTGTGCCGCTGACCGGTCCCACCGCCACGCGCTGCATCGCCTGCCAGCGCCGCGCGGAGCGCCTGCTGAGCGAGCCGGCGCAGCCCCAGGCCTAGCGGACGCGAGCGCCCTGCGCTACGCCCGCCGCAGGCGCTTTGCCGTTTCGCGCTTGAGCGCGGCGGTGCCGAACTTGAACTTCGCCGCCGGAGCTTGCTCCTCGCGGGGTGCGCTACGGCTGCGGGCTGCGGCCTTGGCGCTCCTGCGCCGCCGGCTGCGCCGGATCGCAGCGGTCACTTCCGAGAGAGTCGGAGGAGCATTTCCGGTCTTGAACGCCTCGAGCCTGCGGTAGAGATCGGCCGCGGCGAGGTGGAAGCCGCCGGGCAGACCCGCGGCCTCGAAGCTCGCCGCGATTTCCTCCATCTCCCCGATCCAGCGCCAGGCTTTGCGCGCCTGCACGGTGACCACCTCGGAGCGCTTGTCCAGTCCGGGCTGCGAGAGCTTCCACTCGGCGAGCAGGGCGGGCTCGACGCCTTCGCTTTCGGCGAGCGCGCGCACCGCGGCGAGCAGCGCGGTCGCGCCCTTGGTCCACCCCGCGTAGCAGGCCTTGAGGGCGGAGGCGGCGCCTGCGGGAGCATCCAGAACGATCGCCTCCAGAGGCGTTCCGGCGAACAGCCCGGCGATCGCTGCGGCAAGGCCGCCCGACAGATACAGCCGCGAGCGTCCCGCCTCGACCGGAGGCGGGCCGATGATGCCGCCGTCCACAAAGCTCGCACCCGCCTTCTCCAGGACGCGGCCGACGCTGCGCGCGGTCTCCGGGGAAATCGCGTTCGCGTCCAGGAAAATGCCGTCGAATCCATGACCGGCGACCTCGCGCGCGAGCGCGAGCGCGCCGTGCGGCGGGCACACCGAGAGCACCAAGTCTGCGGCGTCCAGGGCGCGCTCGAGCGAGCCCAGGTCCTCCAGGCCCGCCGCGTTCGCGCGCGAGCGCGTCGCCGCGCTGCGCCCGGAAGACGCCCAAACGACTCTCAGGCCGCGCCGCGCGAGGCAGGCGCCGATCGCCGAGCCCATCTCTCCCGGGTGCAGCAGCGCAACCGTTCTCATCGGCATGGAGGCGTCAATGGCCCGGGGTGACGATCTGGATGTGCTGGCGGCTGACGTTGAGAAACGGCGCGCTGAGAATCTTTCGGTCCCCGATCTCCCAGACTTCGGCTTCGGTCACCGCGATGAAGTCCTTCGCCTCGACCAGGTAGTCGGTCACGCGCGCGCCGGGCGTGAGCTCGATGTAGCCCTTGACCCGGTAGGTGCCGGTCAAGATGGTCACCTTCGTCTTGTTCGGACCCGCCATGGTCTTGCTCCTCGTTCCGCCAGCCCGTATTTCGAAGGCTATTCTAATGTATGCTGACGCGCAATAATCCTACACATCGGCCGTAGCGTTTCCTCGTCTTGAAGACCTTCCGCCACAACGTCAGCGTTCACTGGGGCGACACCGATCCTGCAAGAATCGTCTTCTATCCGAATTACTTCTCCTGGTTCGACGAGAGCACGCGCCTCTTTTTCGACTCGGTCGGCCTCTCCTGGGACATGCTGACAGAGAAGCACGGCATCGTGGGCCTCGCGATCCTCGAGGCCAAGGCAAAGTTCCTCTCGCCCTCCAAGTTCCGCGACGAGATCGTCGTCGAGAGCCAGATCACGGAGTGGAACGAGAAGACCTTCAAGATCAGCCACGCGGTCCTGAACAAGGGCGAGCGCGCCGTCGAAGGGTACGAGATCCGCGCCTGGGTGGTGCCGCGCCCCGAAGACCCGAGCCGCCTCAAGGCGGTGCCGATACCGGCCGAGATCAAGACGGCGTTCGAGTAGCGCCCGTGCCCAAGCAAATCGTCACTTCACCCGGCGCGCCCACGACCGGCTTCACCGACAAAGGTACGCCCTCGCCGCTCGCCCAGGCGATCCGCGCCGGCAATCTGCTGTTCGTTTCGGGCCAGGGGCCGCTCGACCCGAAGACGCGCGAGGTCGTGAGCTCAGACATCCGCGAGCAGACGGACCAGACTCTCACCAACCTGAAGAACGTGCTCGCCGCGGCCGGGCTGGATTTCAGGCACGTCGTGAACATGCGCGTGGTGTTGCGGAACACCGAGGACTTTCCCGCGTTCAACGAGGCCTTCAGGGACTTCCTCAAGGGCGAGAAAGTGACGCGCACCTGCGTCGGCGCCACGCCGCATCGGAAGGGCGTGAACGTCGAGATCGACTGCGTGGCGAGCTTCGACTAAAAAAAACCCGACCCAGTCTCGGGTCGGGTTTTCGGCCTGGTAGGACGGCTGGGCCGGGCCTTGAAACTTGCTGCAGTGTCTAGCGGGGGCCGCGGCCGCTCTCGGGACGCTCGGGGCGTTCCACGCGCTCCACCCGCTCCGGGCGTTCCACGCGCTCGGGACGCTCCACTCTCTCGGGCCGCTCCATCCGCTCCGCCCGATCGGCACGTACGACCCGGTCGCCGCGGCGATCCTGCTGCCGATCCGCTTGCCGGTCCTGGCGACGGTCCGCCTGGCGGTCGGCCCGGCGGTCTTCCTGCCGCACGTCACCGGCGGCGCGTTCCGCGGCCCGGTCTGCACGGCGGTCTTCCTGGCGAACATCCGGCGTCTGGGCAAGAACCAGGCGGGGGCCGGCGCCGCCCAG
>JBGQKK010000265.1:0-4226 GCA_041499545.1 Gammaproteobacteria bacterium
AGGACTCGAACCACCGACCAACTGATTACAAATCAGCTGCTCTACCAACTGAGCTAACCCGGCACAGGGGAAAATTATACCGGAGGGTTCGCTCGCCTCAGGCGAGCCCGCTCGCGCGTGCCTGCTCGAGCGCCATCACCGCCCAGTCCTTGTCGCCGTCGCCGTGCGCGACCGCGCCGACCAGGCGGTCGCGCCAGACATTGCCGCTCGGCAGCGGCACACCGACTGCCTCGCCCGCGGCGAGCGCGAGATTCGCATCCTTCAAACCGAGCAGGGCCTTCTGACCGACGTGCCCGTAGCTCTCCTCGACGATGATCTTGCCGTAAGCCTTGTATGCGGCGCACGCGAACAGCCCGTCGGTCATGACCTCGTTCAGGACCTGCGGCGCGACACCGTATTTCCGGACCAGGGAGAAGCCCTCTCCCATCGCCTCGATCGCGCAGCCGAGAACGAAATTGTTGGCGATCTTGATCGCGGTCGCGGCCTCCGGATCGGGGCCCGCTTCGATGCTGCGCCGGGCGATCGCTTCGAACAAGGGTGCGCAGCACCGCAAAGCCCCCGATGGGCCCGCGATCACAACGCCTGCCTGGCCAGAGGCAACCATCTCCGGCCGGCCGAGCATGGGCGCCGTGACGAGTATTTGTCCGCGCGCCGCGTGCGCCGCCTTGAGCCGGCGGATGACGGCTATGCCGTGCGTGCCGGAGCAGATGTGGACTCCGCCTTTCGGCAGCGACTCGAGCAGGCCGCCCGCCTGACCCGCGACCTCGTCGAGCGCCGCGTCGTCGGCGAGCATGGTGAACACCGCTTCCCCATAGCGCGCCGCATGCGCGAGCGAGGCCGCCGACCTCGCGCCGGCCTGCACCAGCTCCGCGGCCTTGGCGGCGGTGCGATTGAAGACGGCGACGTCGTGGCTCGCCTCGATCAGACGGCGGGCCATTGTCCGGCCCATCCGCCCGGTGCCGATGAATCCGACCTTCATAGTGTTTCCTTCAGGAAGCGAGTTGGCCGCGAACCCACTCGATTTCGCGCGTGACGTAGTCGACGATGTCGCCGGTCTTCAGATGTTCGGGAAGCACGTCCCAGGTATAAGTCTCGATCTCGAGCTGGCGCGAGAGCGGGTTCGCCTTGTGGAATTTGAGCGCGTCCTCGATCGCAAAACGCGTCGTGCCCAGCTCTCCCAGGCTGTCGAGGAAAACCGGAACGTGGAAGTGCGTGCGCCACTCGCGCGGCCCCGGGTTCGCGCGCCAGGCCGCAAAAGCGTCTTCGAGATTGAGGAAACGCGTGAGCTTGCCGTCCTTCTTCTCGACGGTCTGCGTGAGGTAAATCGTCTTCGCGTAGCGCGCGAGCGTGTCGACGATCTTCTGCGTGACCTCCGGAACCCTCATCGCCGCCGCTTCCTGCAGCTTGAAGATCGGGATTCCCGCATCGACGAGTTTCTGCAGCGACTCGGCGATATTCTCGTACACGACCGCCTGATGGCAGATGTCGAACACCACCCCGACGTGCCGCCGCAGGGCAACGTGCGCTTCCGAGATCGGAATGCCGGCGAGCTTTGCGAGCGCCGCGGCGGAGGCTCCTGTATACAGATGGTTCGTAAAGTACGCCACCGTCTCGTCGGTGGTCTCGAGAAAGCAAAACGGCTCCGGCTCGAGCGCCAGGGTCACGGTACGGCCGGTGCGCTCGGCGAGCCCGACGAGGTGGGCGGCCACGCGCAGCACGTGCTGCGTGTAGCTTGCAACCACCTCGGCGCCGGTCACGCGCGGCTTGAAGCCGAGCGGCGCGCTCTGGATCGACGGCGAGACTCCCTCGGGCACCACGTCGGCGAGAACTTCGGCGACATCGATGGTGTAGCGCGTGCGTTCCTCGGAGCGCCAGTCCGGCTCGTAGACCTGCTCCTTGACGATCTGGTTCTTGAACGGCCCGTAGGGGAAGGCGTTCACCGTATACAGGTACATGTCGTTGTCGGCCAGAAATTTCTTGAGCTTGCCGCGCTCGGCGGGACTGCTCGCGAGGGCTTCAGCCGATCTCGCCGACAGGCGCAGCGACACGCCGAACGGAGCGTGCGGGGAAACGCGCGCCTTGACCCTGGGGACATAGGTGACGAGGCTCGCCCACATTTCTTCCCAGGTGTCGCCGGGGTGGACGAGCGTCGAGTAGGTCAGATGGCCGAGTCCCTTGCCGAGGTCCATGTGGTGCTTACCTTTGATACGACTGAATTCAGAGCACCTTTTCCACTTTGCCGGAACCCGCCGAGCGGATAATCGCCTCGGTGGCCGACGCGCCGTGAACGATCTGATCGGGCGTAATGGGGAAAGGCGGGCCGCCTTCGGCCGCGCGAGCGAACGCCTCGAAACAGGCGCGGGTGACATCCAGCTTTTCGGACTCCCACACTTCCAGCGGGCCTTTGAGCGGCTGGTATTTGCATGTGCCGAAGAGCTGCGTTCGCCGCTCTTCGGACGAGGCGCCCGCGACGTGCGTGACCCCCTCGAGCCTCAGCCAGCCCTTGGAGCCGAACACGTGGAAGCTGAAACCGGGGCCGGTGGTGGTGATGGTGCTGAGGTAGGCCGACATGCCGGCTTTCATCCGGAACAGCATCGAGGTGGTATCGTCGATTTCGCCCTTCACGACGCGCGCGAAGCTCTGGCAATAGACGCGATCGTATTCGCCGCACAGGTCGATGAAGGCATCGACCGCGTGCACGCCGAGCGACGCCAGGCCCCCGACCGGCGCCTCGGTCTTGGCCGCGCGCCACGCCTGTGGCTTGAAATACAGCGCGTTGGGATGCGCCATGTTGCATTCGATGTGCTGGATCACGCCCAGGTCGCCTGCGCGAATCCGCTCCCTCAGTTTCATCATTTCCGGATGGAAGCGGCGGTTGTAGCCGACGCCGAGCGCTCGCTTGGCCTTGGCAACGGCGTCGACCGCCATCTCGGCGTCCTTCTTGGAGTACGAGAACGGTTTTTCGCAGAAGATGTGCTTCCCTGCCGCCGCCGCCGCGATGATCTGCCTGACGTGCCCGGAAGGCGGCGTCGCCAGCACGACCGCATCGATCGAAGGATCGCGGAGCACCGCCTCGTAGCTGTCGAGCAGGCGAACCTTGTGTTGTTTGGCGAAGGCTTCGACGTCCGGCGATACCGTCCGTGTCGTCATGGCGGCGAAGCGCATGAGATCGCTCCCGTCCGCGAGCGATTCGACGAGGGTCTTGCCCCACCAGCCAAGCCCCACGATGGCGGCGTTGATCATCGTTTCACGCCCGACCGCTCACCCGTGCATCGCAACCACGACGCAGCAGATCGCCCAGAAGAGGCAATACTCGAGTCCGCCGATGTTCCAGAGCCACTTGCCGGTCACGCGATAGACTGCGATCGCGGCGACCCCGAGGTGGAAGGCCGCCACCCAGGCAACGTACGTCGTATAGATCCCGAGAATCAAACCGATCGCAAGCACGATCTCGATGATGCAGGATACGTAGAGCCAGAACTTCGGTGGTTTGAACTTCGCTGCAACAAAAAAGCCGAGCGCTTCGGGCACGAAGAACTTGGCGTAGATGTGCGGAATGAGGAACGCGCCGCAGATGATACGCAGGATATTGAACTCGTTCAGCAGGTTGAATTTATCGGCGAACGACATCGTCTCCCCCTTTTGCTCTCACGCCGGCGCTATTCTCGATCTATCTTCCGGTGCTGCGCAACAGCGAATCGAACGACTTGCCCTTGAGCCACGCCGCGCCCTTCGCGTACAAGGCTTCGGCTTCCGGACCGTCCAGACCGGGCATGTCCTCCTTCACCTTGTAGCCGACCTTGGTCTGCAAATACGCCAAGTGGCGATAGCCGACGGGAAAGCGTGCGAGGAGCTCCGGGTCCAGCCTGAGAGTCGCCGAGGGATCGACCGGATCGAGCCTGTCCTTTTCGTAGAAGAGCCGCCGCCACACCAGGCCCCAGCGGCCCTTGCGCTTTTCGAGGAAATCGTAGAACCGCCCGGTGCAGAGCACGTCGCACAAAACGCCCTCGACCGGCGCGCGCTGCGAAATCGTCATCTTGGTCTGTGCGATGGCCCGCTTGCCCTTCACGTCGATCGAAGACCCGCCGAGCATGTGATGGATGCGCACGCCGCGCGCGTAGCCCTCCTTGTTCACCCGGATGAATTCCTCGTAGGAGCCCTGGAACCAGGTGGCCCACATCTGCCCTTCCGGATGCCACACCGTGCGGAACCGGTCCCACAGCATG
>JBGQKK010000266.1:0-4217 GCA_041499545.1 Gammaproteobacteria bacterium
CACCGCGTAGATGCCGGTGAGCGGCGGGCGGTTGTGCTTGAGCTGCACGTTGGCGGTCGCGAAGCCGAGCTCGCGGCCGAGCTTTCTCCCGTGGACTACGCGACCGCTGATGCCGTAGGGCCGCCCGAGGAGGGCCTCTGCCCCCGCGAGGTCTCCGGCGGCGAGCGCCGCGCGCACCGCCGAGCTCGACACCCGCGCGCCGGCACGCACGACCGCTGGCAGCACCTCGACTTCGTATCCGTATCGGGAGCCGAGACTCTTCAGCAGCGGGACGTCGCCCGCGCGCTTCGCGCCGAAGCGAAAATCCTCACCGATCAGAAGCCAGCGCGCCTTGAGCCGTTTCGCCAGCACCTGCTCGACGAAGGACTCCGGCGCGAGCGACGCAAAGGCACGGTCGAACCGCTGAACATGCGTGCGCTCCACGCCGTGCGCCTCGAGCAGCTCGAGCTTTTCGCGCAGCGACGTCAGGCGCGTCGGCGCCGCCTGCGCCGCAAAGAACTCGCGCGGGTGGGGCTCGAAGGTAAGTACGCAGCTCTGCAGGCCGCGCGCGCGCGCGCCTGCGAGCAGGCGCTGCAGCATCGCCTGGTGTCCGCGATGGATGCCGTCGAAATTCCCCACGGTGAGCGCGACCGGAGGCAGCTGCGCATCGGAGGCGCCGTGGGTGAGCCGCATCAAAGGCAAGGAATGGCGTAAAGTTTTGAATTATAGCGGTAAGATGGGCGGCCCACGGAGGAAACGATGAAGACTCTCGATCAGCAAATGGCGGTCTACGCCGCCTACCATCGCGACCGGCGCAATCGTCTGACGCACTTCATCGGCGTTCCGGCGATCGTCTTTGCAATCCTGATCCCGATGTGCTGGGTTCCGATCGGAGAAGGCCTGACGCTGGCGCACGTTTTCCTCGGCGCCGTTCTCGCCTACTACTTCCTGCTCGACGTGCCGCTCGCGATCGCGGCCGGCGTCGCGACCTGCGCGCTCTACTTCGCCGCGAAGCTCGCCGCCGATACCGGTTTCGTCTCGGGATGGATCTGGTCCGGCGCTTTCTTCGTCGGCGGATGGATCTTCCAGCTCGTCGGCCACGTGCTCGAGGGGCGAAAACCGGCGCTCGCCGACAACCTCTTCCAGATCTTCATCGCGCCGATCTTCCTCGTCGCCGAGCTGTTCTTCGCGCTGGGCCTGAAGCGCGACGTACGGGAGAAGGTCGAGGCCCGGCTGAAGAGCGGCGCCTAGCCGGGTCCCGCGCTCAGCTGAGTCGCTCAGTTCAGTCTAGTGGCCGCCTGCCTGAGCTCCAGCACCTTTTCGTGGATGTCCGTGGCGTCGGCGGCGTCGGGCCTGCGCCGCAGATAGTTCTGCAGGTCCGACAGCGCCGGACGGAAGCACTCGAGCTTCTGGTACACCAGTCCCCGGTCGCGAAGCTCCTCGGCGGATTCGGGCATCACGAGGAGCATCCGGTGCATCACCGAGAGCGCCTGCTCGAGCTTCCCGGTCTGCATGTAGATGTTCTTCAGGTTGCGCAGCACCCGCGCGATGATCTGGCGTGGCGTCGCAGGCTCGAGATAGCGGTCGAGCTGCGCCTGCTCGGCTTTTTCCGAGGGCAGCACCTGCGCCAGGCGCTGGCGCAGGTCGGCCTCGGATTGCGCCTCGCCTCCGGTGAAGGGATCGAGCACGAGCTGGCCCCGTTTGACCGCGAGCTTGACCAGGAAATGCCCGGGGAAGGACACGCCCTTCAGGTTGAGGCCGAGGCGCTTGCCGATTTCCAGATAGAGGATCGACAGCGTGATGGGAATGCCGGTGCGGCGCTCCATCACCTCGTTCAGATAGCTGTTTCGCGGATCGTAATAGTCGACCAGGTTTCCCGAGAAGCGCATCTCGTTGAAGAGGTAATAATTCAGCGCGAGGACCCTCTGCTCGGAAAACGCGTCTCCCGCGAGGCGCTTCTTGATCGCCACCGCGATGCCGTCGAGCTTGGCGAGGTACTCGGAAATATCCAGGTCCGGATAATTGTCCTGCGCGAGCATGAGGCTCGCCTCCGCGAGGTTGAACTGCTCCCGGGAAACGATCTCCGCGAACTGCTCGAGGCACCCGTTCATGGGCTCACGCTGCACGTCTGGAGAAGTCGCCGGGGCGGAAACCGAGCAGCCACAAGCTCGCGAAATATGCCGCGCCGCCGAGAACCACCAGCCCTGCCAACGCGACAGTCCGCACCAGGCCGCCCGCGCCCATCCACCACGGAACCGAGCCCATTGCGAGCCACAGGGCAAGCGCCATCGCCGCGAGGGCCGCGGAGACCTTGAGGGCGAATCCTCCCCATCCGGGCTCCGGAACATAGATTCCGTGCTGCCTCAGCTTGCGGTACAGGAGAGCGGCGTTCAGGCAGGCACCGAGACCGATGGCGAGCGCGAGACCCGCGTGCGGTCCGATACCGGTCCTGAGTTCGAGACCGCCCCGGGTGAGCGACAGGACGAACACGCCGTTCAGGGCTTGGGTGGCTATCAGGGTCACGATGGCGATCCGGACCGGTGTGGCGATATTCTGCCGTGCATAGAAACCGGGCGCCAGCACTTTGACCAGGATCAAGCCGAGCAGTCCCACGCTGTAGGCGACGAGCGCCTGGCGCGTCATCCATACGTCGTGCTCGCCGAACTGCCCGTAATGGAACAGCGTCGCGACCAGCGGCACCGACAGGAGCGCGAGCGCGACGGCGGCGGGCGCCGCGAGGATGAAGGTAAGGCGCAGGCCCCAGTCGAGCAGCTTCGAATATTCGCCGTCGGAGGACTCGGCGTGATATTTCGACAGGCTGGGAAGCAGCACCGTGCCGAGCGCCACACCCAGCAGCCCGGTCGGGAATTCCATGAGGCGGTCGGCGTAATAGAGCCAGGAGACGCGGCCGTCGCCGAGAAAGGACGCGATGATCGTGTTGATGAGCAGGCTCACCTGAGCGACCGAAACCCCGATCACCGCCGGTCCCATCAGAATGAGAATCCGCCTCACTCCGGGATCGGAGAAGGCGAGCCGCGGCCGCGGCAGCATGCCGATCCTCGCCAGCGCGGGTATCTGCAAGGCGAGCTGCAGCACGCCGCCCGCGAGCACCGACCAGGCAAGCACCATCGCGGGCGGCTCGAAGTACGGCGCCCCGAACAAGGCGCCGAAGATGAAGCATAGATTGAGCAGCGTGGGAGTGAGCGCGGGTATCGCAAAGCGGCTCCAGGTATTGAGGATGCCGCCCGCCAGCGAGACCAGGGAGATGAACAGAACGTAGGGAAACGTCACCCGCAGCATCGCCACCGTCAAGTCGAATTTCGCCGGTGTGGCCGCGAAGCCCGGAGCGCTCACGTAGATGACGATCGGCGCCGCGGCCACGCCAGCCGCCGTTACCACGACGAGGCAAAGCGTGAGCAGGGTCGCGGTACGGTCCGCCAGCAGCTTGGTTTCCGAATCGCCGCGCCGCGTGCGGTACTCGGACAGCACGGGAACGAAAGCCTGCGAGAACGCGCCTTCGGCGAACAGCCGCCGCAGGAGATTCGGGATGCGGAAAGCGACGAAGAACGCGTCGGTCGCCATCCCCGCCCCGAACAGCCTTGCGATCAGAACGTCCCGGACGAACCCCAGAAGCCGCGACACGAGCGTCATGCTGCTCACCGTCGCGAGCGCTTTCAGCAGGTTCATGGATGGATTATAACTTTCACGGGCGGAAAACCTTGCGCCGCCGGGGCGCACCGACTACAATCTCGCCCTTTCGTCCCGGTAGAGCACATGGCCAACACGAAGGGCGCGCGCAAGGCGGCCCGCCAAGCCGAGAAACGGCGCATGCACAACACGAGCCTGAACTCCGCGCTGGGCACAGCGATCAAGAGCGTCACCAAAGCCATCAAGGCGGGCGACAAGGCCGCCGCGCGCAAGGCCCTGAGCGAAGCGAGCGGCGTCATCGACCGCATCGCCGACAAGCACATCATCCACAAGAACAAGGCGGCCCGGCACAAAGGCCATCTCGCGGCGCGGCTTAAGGCAATGGCCGGATAAGGGAGCGCGCGTACCGAAAAGGGGCGGCTCGGCCGCCCTTTCTTTTTCAGGCTGCCCCATGCGCGTGAACGCCCTCCTTGCGCATCCGCCCGCTTGCCGCAACAATCGGCTTTTCGTCCCTGCACTCAATGAAAAAGCCCCTCAGCCGGGTCCTCATCATCAACGACGAGCCGCTCGTCCTGAGGGAGTTCGTCAAG
>JBGQKK010000267.1:0-4173 GCA_041499545.1 Gammaproteobacteria bacterium
AACGCCCTGCGCCAGGCGCCGGACTGCATCCTGATCGGCGAGGTCCGCGACAAGGAGACCATGACCTCGGCGATCCAGTACGCCCAGTCCGGGCACCTGTGCCTCGCGACGCTGCACGCCAACAACAGCTACCACGCGATGAACCGCGTCATCAGCTTCTATCCGCTGGAGAGCCGCGCGGCGCTCTTGCAGGACCTCTCGGCGACGCTGAAATGCGTGATCTCCCAGCGCCTGGTGAAGAACGTCAGGGGCATGCGTTCCGCGGCGGTGGAGATCATGCTGAACAGCCGCTACATGGCCGAGCTGATCGAGAAGGGCGAGATCAATCAGATGAAAGAGGCGATGGAAAAGGCGCTGACGCCCGGCTCGCAGACCTTCGAGCAGTCGCTCTTCAAGCTGATCGGCGACGGCGTCATCACCCAGGAAGAAGCGCTCGCCAACGCCGACTCCGCGAACAACCTGCTGTGGCTGATCAACAACACCGAAGCGGGCGCGGCCCTGGTTGCGGGAGGCGAGAAGAAGCCTCAAGCCAAGGCCGCCATGGACCCCAACACGACGTACAGCAATTTCAAGCTCGGCGAGACCGAGGACGCATAGAGCATTGATGGTTGAGGCGGCCGCTACTCTCCGGCTCGCGCGCGACCTGATCGCGCGCCGCTCGATCACTCCCAAGGACAACGGCTGCCAGGAACTGCTCAGCGAGCGCCTCGCGCGCCTGGGCTTCAAGGTCGAGCCGGTCCGGCGCGGCGAGGTGGCCAATCTCTGGGCGAGGCGCGGCAGCGCTCATCCGCTCCTCTGTTTCGTCGGCCACACCGACGTGGTGCCCACGGGCCCGCTCGACCAGTGGCACAGCGATCCCTTCGTTCCCACCGAGCGCGAAGGCAAGCTCTTCGGGCGCGGCGCCGCCGACATGAAGACCTCGATCGCCGCCTTCGTCGTGGCGGTCGAGGAATTCCTGGCGAAGCACCCGTCGCACAAAGGATCCATCGCGCTACTGATCACCTCCGACGAGGAGGGGCCGGCGGTCGACGGCACCGTGAAAGTGGTCGAGCTGCTCAAGAGCCGCGGCGAGCGCATCGACTATTGCCTGGTCGGCGAGCCCACTTGCGCATCCAAGCTGGGCGATACCATCAAGAACGGCCGACGCGGCTCACTCTCCGGCGTGCTGCGGGTGAAGGGCGTGCAGGCTCACATCGCCTATCCGCATCTGGGAAAGAACCCCGTTCATCTCGTCGCACCGGCGCTCGCCGAGCTCGGAGCGACCGAATGGGACAAGGGCAACGACTCCTTTCCGCCGACCACCTGGCAGATCTCGAACATCCACGGCGGGACCGGCGCCGACAACGTGACGCCGGGCGAAGTGGAGATCAAATTCAATTTCCGCTTCGGCACCGCGAGCGCGGCCGAGGGCCTGAAGCAGCGCGTGCACGCAGTGCTCGACCGCCACAAGCTCGAATACCAGCTCGACTGGACGCTCTCCGCCGTGCCTTATCTCACGCCCCAGGGCAAGCTGGTCGACGCCCTGTCGGCCGCGATCCGGGACGTCACGGGCGCGGCGCCCGAGGTCAGCACCACGGGCGGCACTTCCGACGGGCGCTTCATCGCCGAAGTCTGCAGCGAAGTGGTCGAATTCGGCCCGGTGAATGCCACGATCCACAAGCTCAACGAGCACATCGATCTCGCCGCGATCGAGCCGCTGCGCGAGATCTACCTGCGCCTGCTGGCGCGGCTTCTCGCATCCTGACTGGCTCCCGCGATCGCAGCCTGCGTGAGTGGCTCGCCGCCGCCGAGCGGCGGCTGCGGGCGGCGCGCCTCTTCTTCGGCCACGGCACCCACAATGCCCGGGACGAGGCGGCGTGGCTGCTCGCGCACGTACTGCGGATTTCCCACGAGGAATTCGCGCGATCGGCGGATTACGAGCTCACAGCACGCGAATGCCGCGAGGTACAGCGCCTGCTCGACGCGCGGGTGCGCACCCGCCGTCCCCTCGCCTACCTGATCCACGAGGCCTGGCTCGGCGACCACCGTTTCTATGTCGATGAGCGCGTCGTCGTGCCGCGCTCCTTCATCGCGGAGCTGCTGCGCGACGGCTTGAGGCCCTGGCTTACCCGCCCGGTGCATCGAGCTCTCGATCTGTGTACCGGGTCGGGTTGTCTCGCGATCCTTCTCGCGCTGACGTTCCCAAAGGCCACGGTCGATGCAAGCGATGTCTCGCGCGCCACGCTTGCGGTCGCCCGAAAGAACGTAAGAGCCTACCGCCTGAGCCGCCGGGTCAGGCTGGTGCAGGCCGACCTCTTTTCGGGAATCCGACGCGCGCAGTACGACCTCATCGTTTCCAACCCGCCCTACGTCGGCGCTGCCGCCATGCGCAAGCTGCCGCCCGAATATCGGCGAGAGCCGCGGCTCGCGCTCGCCGGCGGGCCAGACGGTCTGGCATTCGTGCGCCGCATTCTGGATGGAGCAACCGAATTTCTCAGGCCGGGAGGATGGCTCGTGGTCGAAGTCGGACACAACCGCCGCCGCGTGGAGCGGGCGTTTCCGCGAATCCCGTTCCTCTGGGCGGAAGTGAGCGCGGGCGACGACTGCGTGTTCCTCCTCCAACGCGAGGACCTATAGCTATACAATTACTGCGGCCGCCCATGAACGATCCACGCCCCGCGAAGCTCTGGAACGACTACGACCGGCCGCACCTCGATCTGCGCGAGTTTCTCGATCGCATCGAGCGGGCCGGCGAGCTGCTGCGGATTCCCGGCGCCCACTGGAACCTGGAGATGGGCACGCTCGCCGAGGCGGTGAACGAGCGCTCCAACGCGCCCGCGGTCCTGTTCGAGGACGTGCCCGGCTATCCCAAGGGCTTTCGCACGCTCTCCGGATCGACCAACTCGATGAAGCGGCTCGCGATCACCTTGGGGTTTCCGGTGCCCGCGCACCCGCTGGACGTCGTACGCGCCTACCGCGACCGCATGAAGACCCACACTCCGATCCCGCCGCGCGTGGTCGCAAAGGGCCCGGTGCTGGAGAACGTGCTCTCCGGAAACGACGTCGACGTGCTCAAGTTCCCCGTCCCTTTCCTCCACGAGCTCGACGGCGGGCGCTACATCGGCACCGACGACCTGGTGATCATGCGCGACCCCGAGGGCGATTGGGTCAACTGCGGGACCTACCGGGTGATGGTGCACGACGCCAAGCGCGTCGGCGTGTGGATGTCGCCGGGCAAGCACGGCCGGCAGATCCGCGAGAAGTATTTCAAGCAGGGCAAGCCCTGCCCGGTGCTCGTGTCCTGCGGGCACGATCCGATGCTGTTCCTCGCGGGCGGGAACGAGCTGCGCTTCGGCCTCTCGGAATACGACTACGCGGGCGGACACCGCGGCGCGCCTTTCGACGTGATCGAGAGCGAGCTGCACCGCCTGCCGATGCCGGCGCACGCGGAGATCGTCCTTGAAGGCGAAATGCATCCGGGCGAGACCGCGCCCGAGGGGCCGTTCGGCGAGTTCACCGGTTACTACGCCGGCGGCAAGAGCGAGCAGCCGGTGATCCGCGTGCGGCGCATCTATCACCGCAACGACCCCATCCTCACCATGGCGACGCCGATGCGCCCGCCGTCGGACTTCTCCTACAGCAAATGCGTGATGAAGTCCGGCATGATCTGGGACGAAGTCGAGCGCGCCGGACTCGGCGGCGTGAAGGGCGTGTGGTGCCACGAGGCCGGCGGCGCGCGCATGTTCAACGTCATCGCGATCAAGCAGGCCTACGCCGGGCACGCCAAGCAGGCGGCGATGGCCGCGGCGAGCTGCCAGTCGGGCTCCTACCTCGGGCGCTTCGTCGTGGTCGTCGACGAAGACATCGATCCTACGAATCTTTTCGAAGTGCTGTGGGCAATGTGCACGCGCTGCGACCCCGCTGAGGACATCGACATCGTACGCAAGATGTGGAGCGGGCCCCTCGACCCGCGCATCCCGCGCGGCACCACTTGGAACTCGCGCGCCGTGATCGACGCCTGCCGGCCGTTCGAGATGCTGCGGGACTTCCCGCCGGTGGCGCGCTCCAGTCCCGAGCTGCGCCGCAAGGTCGAGGCCAAGTTCCGCGACATCCTGTCGAAACTCTAGCAGGTTCGCTAGGAGCAACGGCCCCGTCGCTATCCACGCGCCGCTGCGTCGAGGTGGGCGCTTCGAT
>JBGQKK010000268.1:0-4165 GCA_041499545.1 Gammaproteobacteria bacterium
AGACTGCGAACGTGATCCTCAACACCGCCTTCGGCCAGCCGACGATCGCGGTGGATACGCACATCTTCCGCGTCGCCAACCGCACCGGCCTCGCCCCGGGCAAGGATGTGCGCGAGGTCGAGGACAGGCTGCTGAAGTTCGTGCCCGAGGGATTCCGCAAGGACGCGCACCACTGGCTGATCCTGCACGGGCGCTATGTGTGCAAGGCAAGGAAGCCCGATTGCCCGGCGTGCATCATCCGGGACCTGTGCGGCTACAAGGGAAAGACGAAGGCCTAGAAGCTAGCGAACGACGTGCAGGTCGCCCTTCTGGCTCGAGTAGTAGGCCGCGAGATCGGCCATGTCCTGCGTGGAAAGGGCACCCACCTGCCCGCCCATGATGGGGTTCTTGCGCGAGCCCGACTTGTAGTCGCGCAGCACCTTCAGCAGGTAATCGTAGTGCTGCCCGGCAAGGCGGGGAAAATCCGGTCCCGTCGGCGTGTTGCCGTCGGCGCCGTGGCACGCGCCGCAAGCCTGCGATTTCTGCTTGCCAGACGCCGAGTCGCCCGCGGCGAAGGCCTGCGCGCCGAAGCAGGCGGCGAGCGCGAAGACGAGAAGCCTCTTCATTTGGCGCCCTTTCCGTAGTACGCCGCGACGTCGGCCATGTCCTGGTCGGAAAGTCCTCTGGCGATGCCCCGCATAGTGGGGTGGCTGCGGTCGCCGGCGCGGTAGGCCTGCAGCGCCTTGACGATGTAGTCGGGGGACTGCCCCGCGATCATCGGCACCGAGTAGACCTCGGGAAAAGCCGTCTTGTACATGGGAATCCCGTGGCAGCCGATGCACATGGAGATCTTTGCCTTCGCCGCTTCGGCGTTTCCAGCGGTTTGCGCCTGCGCCAGCGGCGAAAGCGACAGGGACAGGGCCAGCAGGGCCAGCGGTGTTCTCATTATCGTGGTTGTCATTCTGCGAAAACCCGGCGATTCCATACTATACGATGCGCTCCGCGGCGGTCAAAGCGGCGCTCGGCGCCGCGGCCGCCCTTTCGACTCCAGGCAGCGCTCAAGCCCCTGCGCCACCGCTCCGGCGATACGCTTCTGCACATCCTCCGAGCGCATTTTCAGGTCTTCGCCGCGGTTCAGGATCACGCCGGCTTCGAGCAGCACCGCGGGCGTTCTCGCGGTCTTCAGGACGATGAGGTTGTCGTAGTAGTGAACGCCGTTCGCCTTGTCGGCGAACGGCTTGTTCTCTCCCGGGATCGCCTCGGCGTGATACAGCGAGGGGGAAAAGCCCGCCGCGCGCAGCGCCGCGCCGATCGCCGAGGCGCAGGCGAGGCTCGCTTTCAGCGCGCGGTTCTTGCGCGAGACGAACAGTGAAAACCCCGAGTGCAGGTCGCTGAACCAGCGCTCCACGCCGTCGTACTCCCAGGTCTCGATTAGATAGGGCTGGACCGAGTCGTGGTGCACCGACAGGAAAAAATCGGCGCCTGCGGCCGCGGCGCTGCGGCGCGCGAGCTGCGACATGAAGCCGTCGTAGCCGATCAGCATCGTCGTCAGGCCGCGGCCCTGCGCGGCGGATTCGATCGCGAGGGCGAGGTCCCGGTTGAAATCGAGCTCGGGGCGGCCGTGCGCACTGGTTGCGCCCGGCTCCTCGATGAAGTGCCCGACGTCGATCGCGACCGTGGCGGCGCGGACCGAAGGGACGGCGAGAAGCGCGAGGACGAGCGGCAATCGCACCGGGCGATTGTGCTTCAAGCTCGCGGCGGCAAGCAAGGCCGGCGTACAATTGCAGCCTCGATGCAAGGGCGCAAGCGATGCGATTCAAGGGCTCCGATACCTACGTTTCCACCGACGACCTGACGCTCGCGGTCAACGCGGCGATCACGCTGCAGCGCCCGCTGCTGGTGAAGGGCGAGCCGGGCACCGGCAAGACCATGCTCGCGGTCGAGGTCGCGAGGGCGCTGGGGCTGCCGCTGCTCGAGTGGCACATCAAGTCCACCACGAAAGCGCAGCAGGGCCTGTACGAGTACGACGCGGTGAGCCGGCTGCGCGACTCGCAGCTCGGCGATCCGAAGGTGCACGAGATCCGCAACTACATCGTCAAGGGCATGCTGTGGCAGGCGTTCACCTCGGAGAAGCCGGTGGTGCTGCTGATCGACGAGATCGACAAGGCCGACATCGAATTCCCCAACGACCTCCTGCGCGAGCTCGACCGCATGGAGTTCTTCGTGTACGAGACGCGCGAGCTGGTGAAGGCGTCGCAGCGGCCGATCGTGTTCATCACCTCGAACAACGAGAAAGAGCTTCCCGACGCGTTCCTGCGGCGCTGCTTCTTCCACTACATCCGCTTTCCGGACAAGGAGACGATGGAGAGAATCGTCGAGGTGCATTTCCCCGGGTTGAAGAAGGGGCTGCTTCGCGAAGCGCTCGAGGTGTTCTTCGAGGTGCGCGAGGTGCCGGGGCTGAAGAAGAAGCCCTCGACTTCCGAGCTCCTCGACTGGCTGAAGCTGCTGCTCGCCGAGGACATCCCGCCCGAGGCGCTGCACTCGAAGGACCGCAAGGTCATCATCCCGCCGCTGCACGGCGCGCTGCTGAAGAACGAGCAGGACGTTCACCTTTTCGAGCGGCTCGTCTTCATGTCCCGCCACAACCGCTGAAAACGCGGCCCCAAAGCCAGGATGCTGGGCCGATTCCTTTCAATCCTGTTTCGCTCGCTCTTGGAGCAGGGCGGCGTTCCTCCCCGCGCAGCCGCAACGGCCGGGCCGGCCAATCCGATCGCGGAATATTTTTTCAACAACCCCGGGCGGTTGATCGACAAGTGGCATCATTACTTCGAAATCTATCACCGGCATTTCCAGCGCTTCCGCGGCCGCTCGCCGGTCGTCGTCGAAATCGGCGTTTTTCATGGCGGATCGCTGCAGATGTGGCGCGAATATTTCGGCGCCGGAGCCCGGATTGTCGGCATCGACATCGACCCTCGCTGCCGCCAGTTCGAAGACGAGGCCACGACCGTCCTCATCGGCGACCAGTCCGATCGCCGGTTCCTCGCGGAGGTGCGCGAGCGCGTTCCGCACATCGACATCCTGATCGATGACGGCGGCCACACGATGGTGCAGCAGATCGCCACCTTCGAGGAGCTGTATCCCCATGTTCGGCCCGAGGGCGTCTACCTCTGCGAGGATATTCACACCTCGTTCTGGCCGGAGTATGTCGGCGGCTACCGCCGCGAGGGCACCTTCCTCGAATACGGCAAGGCCCTGGTCGACCGGCTCTACGGCTGGTATTCGCCCGAACCGGATCGCCTGGCCCCGGACCGGTTCACGCTGAGCACCTATGCGCTGCATTTCTACGACAGCGTGCTCGTCATCGAGAAGCGCCCCGTGGACGCTCCCAAGACCAGCGTAACCGGCACGCCCTCCTTCTGAGGCCCTCGTTATGCTGACGGAATTCTTCTTCAAGCTGAAGAGCCACAAGCTGCCGGTCTCGATCAAGGAGTGGCTGACCTTGCTCGAGGCGATGCAGAAGAACGTGATCTCGCCCTCGATCGACGAGTTCTACTATCTCTCGCGCACCGCGCTGGTGAAGGACGAGTCGAACTTCGACAAGTTCGACCGCGCTTTCGCCGAGTATTTCCAGGGCGTCGAGTCGATCGCGGGAATCGAACTCGACGTGCCCCTCGAGTGGCTGCTGAAGCAGGCCGAGCTGAACCTGTCGCCGGAGGAAAAGACGATGATCGAGGCCATGGGCGGCTGGGAGAAGCTCATGGAGACCCTCAAAAAACGCCTCGAGGAACAGAAGGGCCGGCACCAGGGCGGCAACAAGTGGATCGGCACCGCGGGCACCTCGCCTTTCGGCGCGTACGGCTACAACCCCGAGGGCATCCGCATCGGCCAGGACAAGTCGCGCAACCGCAGCGCGGTGAAAGTCTGGGATGCGCGCGAGTACCGGAACCTGGACGACTCGGTCGAGCTCGGCACGCGCAACATCAAGGTCGCGCTGCGGCGCCTGCGCAAGTTCGCCCGCGAAGGCGCGCCCGAGGAGCTGGACCTGGACACCACCATCGACAAGACCGCGCGCAACGCCGGCTATCTCGACCTGATGATGCGCCCGGAGCGCCACAACGCGGTCAAGGTGCTGATGTTCCTCGACATCGGCGGCACCATGGACGACCACATCAAGCTGTGCGGGGAG
>JBGQKK010000269.1:0-4127 GCA_041499545.1 Gammaproteobacteria bacterium
CTTCGCGAAGGAGGTGCAGCCCGGCGACATGCTGGTCGCGGGGCGCAATTGCGGCGCGGGCTCCTCGCGCGAGCAGGCACCGCAGGCGCTCAAGCATCTCGGGGTCGCGGCCCTGATCGCCGAATCCTTCGCCGGGCTCTTTTACCGCAACGCGCTCAACCTGGGCCTGCCTGCGCTCGTGTGCGCGGAAGCGAAGCGCATTCGCGCGGACGACCGGCTGCATGTCGATCCCGAGTCGGGAAGAATCGACAATCTCACCACCGGTGAGACACTCGCCTGCGAACCGATTCCCCCGCACCTCATGCAGATGATCCGCGACGGGGGGCTGCTGCCGCATCTCGAGAAGCGCCTCGGGCGGAAAGCATGACCATGCAAGAACACGCCTGCGACCTCCTCATCAAGAATCTGCGCGTCGTGCGGCCAGGGGCGAGCGGCGTGCTCGATGCCGACATCGCGGTCAAGGACGGCAAGTTCTCGCGTATCGCGCCCGGCCTCCCGGTCGCGGATGCCAGGGAGGTCTACGACGGCAAGGGGCGCCTCGCCTTCCCCGGCGTCGTCGATGCGCACATGCACAGCGGCATCTATGCGCCCTTGAAGGAGGACGCGGTCTCGGAGAGCCGCGCCGCGGCCCAGGGCGGCGTGACCTCCATGCTCAACTACTTCCGCACCGGCCAGTACTACCTCAACCGCGGCGGCCCCTACGCGAAGTTCTTTCCCGAGGTGCTGAAGACCTCGAAGGGGAGATTCCACGTCGACTACGGCTTTCACCTCGCGCCGATGGACTCGGCGCATATCCGCGAGATTCCGATGCTCGTCGAGAAGCACGGCGTCGCCTCGTTCAAGATCTTCATGTTCTACGGCTCGCACGGCCTGCACGGCGCCTCGGACGAGCAGCGCAAGTTCCTCATGATCGGCCCCGGGGAGCGCTACGACTACGCCCACTTCGAGTTCGTCATGCGCGGGGTGCAGGCCGCGCGCCAGCGCTTCCCCGAGAAGGCCGCGCAGATCAGCCTGTCGCTGCACTGCGAGACCGCCGAGATCATGACCGCGTATACGAAGCGGATCGAGCGCTCGAAGCTGAAGGGCCTTGCCGCCTATCACGCCGCGCGCCCGCCGCACTCCGAGGGGCTCGCGGTGTTCGTCGCCGCCTATCTCGCCGACGAGACCGCGCTGCCGAACGTCAACCTGCTGCACCTCTCCTCGAAAAAGGCGCTGACCGCGGCGCTGCAGATGGCCGAGGTTTTTCCGCACATCGACTTCCGCCGCGAGGCGACGGTCGGGCACCTGATGCTCGACATCGGCTCGAAGGCGGGCGTGCTCGCCAAGGTGAACCCTCCCATCCGCCCGCGCGAGGACGTCGAGTTCCTGTGGGAGAAGCTCCTCGAGGGCAAGATCGACTGGGTGGTGAGCGACCACGCCTGCTGCCGCCACGAGACCAAGGCGGCGAAGAAGACCTTCGGCAATATCTGGCTCGCGAAGTCCGGATTCGGCGGCACCGAGTACCTGCTGCCGGCGCTCGTCTCCGAAGGCACGAAGCGCGGCCTGCCGCTAGGCCGCATCGCGAGCCTGACGAGCCACAATCCCGCCCGCCGCTTCGGCCTGAACTCGAAAGGCGATATCGCGCCGGGCCTGGACGCGGACCTCGCGCTCGTCGATCCGCGCGAGACCTGGACGGTGCGCGCGCGAGACTCGGAATCGACTCAAGGCTACACGCCCTTCGAGGGGCTGGAGCTCTCGGCCCGCGTCGAGGCGACTTTTCTTCGCGGGATGCTCGTCTGCGAGAACGGTAAGGTGCTCGGAGCGCCTCGAGGGCAATATCTTCACCGCCCGACGTGAGCTGCCGGCCCTAGACTAGCCCCTTCCGGGGGCGAAATGTGCGTACGTCACAAGATGGCTGTGCCGTTCGACGGCGAATTCCGGGACGCGCGCGCCTAAAGTGGAAGGCGTAGGGCGAGCGATTTCCGCGAGCCTGAAACCAGACTAGAGGAGAGCCAAGATGATCAGGAATCCCGTAACGCTCGCAGTCGCCGCGCTTGCCGTCCTCGCCGGCATCGTCACGACAACCCTGTCGCCGGTTTCGGCGAGCAGCACGTACTCGACTTCCGCCGGCTACTTCCCCGACCAGTTCGTGAACCAGGGCAAAGCGTTTGAGCCCGCGATCGACTGCGACGGCGACACCGGCCTGTCCAAGGCCTTCCCGAAGGAGCCCGTCGACAGCCTGTTCGACGCGACCCCGGAGATGTACAGCTGATCTATCGCCAGCCTAACCCCCAAGCTGGAACATTGGGCCCGGAGATTCCGGGCCTTTTTCCCCCGGGGGGGCGCCGCAATGCGCGAACCGCCCGCCGCAGCCCACGGCGCTTGACACCATACCGGTTGGTATGTAATCTACATACCAGTCGGTATGGTCGGAGGATCCGGTGTCCGCGCAGCACGAATCGAAGACCAGGCTTCTCGACGCCGCCCTCCGGGTGATCCGCACCAAGGGCTACGAGGCGACGACGGTCGACGAGATCTGCGAATCGGCCGGGCTCACGAAGGGGAGCTTCTTCCACCATTTCGACGGCAAGGAGGATCTCGCGGTCGCCGCGGCGAAGCACTTTGCGCAGATGGCGGACGGCGTCTTCTCCAACGCGCCGTACCGGAAGCTGCCCGATCCGGTGGAACGCCTTCTCGCCTACGTCGATTTCCGCCGCGCGATCCTCAAGCGCGAGCTGCCCGAGTTCACCTGTCTCCTCGGCACCATGGTGCAGGAGACCTACGAGACGCACCCGTCCATCCGCAAGGCCTGCGAACGCCACATCGCCGAGCACGCGGCGAGCCTCGTCGCCGATATCGCCGAGGCGAAGCGCCGCCACGCGCCGCGAGCGAAATGGACTCCGGAGAGCCTCGCCCTCTACACGCAGGCGGTGGTCCAGGGCGCCTTCGTCCTCGCCAAAGCCAAGCACGGGCCCGAGGTCGCCGGCGAGTGCCTCGGGCACCTGCGGCGTTACCTCGAGCTTCTCTTCGATCGACCCGGAAAGGAGTAGACGCCATGTCCAAGCACCATGGAAAGTTCATCTGGTACGACGTGATGACCACCGATACCAAAGCCGCCGAGTCCTTCTACAAGCGCGCGCTCGGCTGGAGCGCGCAGGATTCCGGGATGGGCGACCGCAGCTATACGCTCTTCTCGATGGGCCCGACGATGGTCGGCGGGCTGATGCCGATCACGAAGGAAGCGCGCGAGAAGGGCGTGCCGCCTTGCTGGACCGGCTACGTCGCGGTCGACGACGTCGACGACTACGCGAAGCGAATCAAGAAGGCCGGCGGCACCGTCCACCGCGGCCCCGAGGACATTTCGGGCGTAGGGCGCTACGCGGTGGTCGCCGATCCGCATGGCGCGGTCTTCATCATCATGAAGGGCTCGAGCGCGGAGGGGCCCCCGGCGGTCGCGCCGGGGACGCCCGGTCACGTCGGCTGGCGCGAGCTGCACGCGGGCGACGGAAAGATGGCGTTCGAGTTCTATTCGGGCCTCTTCGGCTGGACCAAGGCCGATGCCATCGACATGGGCGCGATGGGCGTGTATCAGACCTTCAAGACGGGCGGCGGCGAGCCCGCCGGCGGCATGATGACCAAGATGCCCGACACACCCGCGCCCTTCTGGCTGTACTACTTCAGCGCCGACGCCCTCGACGCCGCGGTCGCGCGCGTGACCGGCGCGGGCGGCAGGCTCGCGATGGGCCCGCACCAGGTTCCCACGGGGCAGTGGATCGCGCAGTGCTTCGACCCGCAGGGCGCGAGCTTCGCGCTGCTTGCGCCGAAGCGCTGATCGCTCTAGTCGGCGATCGACCGAAATGTCGCCCCCAGGCGACACTCGCCTCGGCGACAAATCGCGGCGGACATTTGCTTGGCTGCTCCGAAAACTTGGTGTAATGTGAATGCATCGTCTCGAGGACTTCGTCGCGAGGGCCTATGAGCTGGATGACTTGGATGATGTTGCTGCTTGCTTGGCCTCTGGTCGGGCTGGGCATAGCGTATCTGTTCGGCCGTGTCACGCACGCAGCGGAAACGTCGGCGGGCGACCACCGCACACAGCTACACAGCTACCTCGGACGCGAGAAGGGAGCTTCGACACTCGCCCCCAC
>JBGQKK010000270.1:0-4125 GCA_041499545.1 Gammaproteobacteria bacterium
ACCGCGTTCGAAGCAGCTGCGACGGAGTGCCGGGTACCGCTCAAGACCATCGCTGTGACCGAACCCGAGGCGGTGCGGCTTTACGAGCGTTCGCTCGTCTTGGTGAGACCGGACGGCCATGTGGCCTGGCGGGCGAACCAGGCGCCACCGAACGCCCGCGCAGTCGTCGACAAGGTGCGCGGCGCGGTGGCGTAAGTGAGGCGAACAGAGACGTAGGCCGGTCTTCGATCGATCCCGAGTACGGCGACACGCTAGAATGGCGCGCATGCATTACGCCGAAGCGTCTCCCGCGCCTGCTGCGCAGGCGCGAAACGGCGAGCGCGCCGTTGCCGCCTGGCTGCTCGCCTGCTGCGCGCTCGTCTTCGCGATGGTGGTGGTCGGCGGCGTCACGCGGCTCACGCACTCGGGCCTGTCGATCGTCGAGTGGCAGCCGATCGTCGGCACGCTGCCTCCGCTCGATGAGCAAGCGTGGCAAGAAACTTTTCTGAAGTATCAGCAGACTCCGGAATTCCGCGAGGTCAATCCGGAGATGAACCTCGCCGGGTTCAAGCGCATCTTCTGGTGGGAATATTTCCACCGGCTGCTCGGTCGTCTGATCGGCGCGGCCTTCCTGCTGCCTCTTTTGTGGTTCGCGGCGCGAGGAAAAATCCCGCGTGCCTTGACGTGGAAGCTGGGCGCCGTGTTCGCGCTCGGCGCGCTGCAAGGCGCGATGGGCTGGTACATGGTGAAATCGGGCCTGGTCGACGACCCGCGCGTATCGCAGTACCGCCTCACCGCGCATCTCGGCATCGCCTTGCTCATCTATGCCGCGATGCTGTGGATCGCTCTCGATCTGCTCTCGCAGCGTGGGACCGAGGCGGCGCCACGCGGACTGCGCCGCTTCGCCTTCGCCCTCGCGGGGCTGGTCTTCGTCATGTCGCTCTCGGGCGGCTTTGTCGCGGGAATCCGCGCGGGCCTCGCCTACAACACCTTCCCGCTGATGAACGGCGACCTGGTTCCGCCGGGCATGTTCGTGCTCGAGCCCTGGTACCTCAATTTCTTCAGCAACATGGCGACGGTGCAGTTCGATCACCGGCTGATCGCGTGGCTGCTCGCTGTCCTCGTTCCCTGGTTCTGGGTGCAGGTCCGCCGCACGGCGTCGTCGCGCCGCGCCAGGCTCGCGGCCGATCTGCTTCTTGGGACCCTCGTCCTGCAGATCGCTCTCGGCATCTCGACCTTGCTGCTCGCCGTCCCGGTTCCGCTCGCCGCGGCACACCAGGCCGGCGCGCTGCTCGTCTTCACCGCCGCTCTGCTCGCCGCGCACTCGCTGCGCTGACGCCCTCAGCGGTCGAGGTGCTTGGCCCGCTCGGCGATGAGCGCGTGGACGGCGTCGATCATCGGCGTCGCGATCCCGGCCTTGCGGGCGAGCTCCGCCACCGCGCCGATGATCGCGTCCACCTCCAGAGGGCGGCGTTTCTCGATGTCCTGGTGCATCGAGATCTTCGCGCCGGCGAGCTGCTTCGCGATGGCGATGCGCTCGTCGACCGTGATCGGGACGCGCACTCCGTAGGCTTCGGCGACGCGCATCGTCTCCTCGATCAGGGTGCGTATCAGCGCGAGCAGACCTTCGTTGCCGTGGATGTCGTCCATGCGCGCGAGCGCGAGCGCCGCCACCGGATTGTAGGAGAGGTTTCCGGTCAGCTTGACCCAGATCTCGACCCGGATGTCCGCGGCCTGCCTCGCCTCGAATCCCGCGGCGTTCATCGCCGCCACGATCCGCTCCGCGCGCGCCGACTTCGTACGATCGGGCTCGCCGATCAGGAAGAGCCGGTCGGCGGTATGGCGGACCACGCCGGGCTCCGGGACCTCGGCCGCCGCGTGCACCACGCAGCCGAGGATGTGCCTGGGATCGAGCGCCCGGAAGAGCGTGCCCGCGGGATCGAGGCAGGCGACCGGCTGGCCGTCGAATTTTCCGCCTTCGGCGTAGAAGTACCACCACGGCAGGCCGTTGATCGCAGGGACGACGACGGTGTCGGGACCGATGAGCGTTTTCGTCCGCGGCAGCATCGCGCCGATGGAGGTGGTCTTGAGGCAGAGGAACACGGCGTCCTGCGCTCCGAACGCGGACGGATCGTCGGACGCGGGCAGCCGGAAGACCTCGCGCTTGTCCTTCGTCAGCAAGGTCAGGCCGCTCGCGCGCAGCGCCTCCAGATGCGCGCCGCGGGCGACGAGGCATACCTCGTGCCCGGCGCGCGCGAACCAGGCCGCCACGAGTCCGCCTATCGCTCCCGCGCCGACGACGCAGATCTTCATGCGCCTCATCCCCTGCGGGGTTCGGGCGCGAGGATGAAATTGCCGACTGCGCCGACCTGGTCTTCGCTCATCAGCCAGGGCGCGTGGCCGATGCCGGCGAACTGCACGAGCTGGACCGCCGGCCCGCCCTCCTGCATCCGCCTGACCGTGGACTCGAGCAGCACGTCGGACTGCGCCCCGCGCAGCACCAGGGTCGGGCATTCGACCATGTCCCAGGTTGGCCACAGGTCCATTCCCAGGAGGAAGTCCCGGCCGAGCTCGACGCCGGCGCCCGTCTGCAGCGCGCCCACGAGCGCCGGGTCGCAGGCAAGCGTGTACTTGCCGTCGGTTCCCCGTCGCTAGCCGTGGACCGCGATGCGCCGCCACTGCTCGTCCTTCAAGGGACCGAACGGGGCGCAGCTCTCGCGCAGATGCCGCTCGACCTCCTCCAGGCTCGCGAACTTCGAGCCGGCGCCCATGGAGGCGAGCCTCAGCCGAGCGAGCGCCGTCCAGGGAATGAGCGGCCCGACATCGTTCAGCACCAGCCGCCGGATCGGAGAATTGGCTTTCCCCGCGAACATCATGCCGATCAGACCGCCCATCGAAGTGCCGACCCAGTCGATTCGCTGTCCCTCGCTCGCTCCCTGGAGCCGGCGCAGCAGCGAGACCCTGTGCGGCGGCGCGGTCACCCTGGCAAGGAGCGCGGCCGCGTCGGAAACATATTGAGCGAATCCGTAGTCGTCCTTGTGCTCGAGCCAGTCGCTGTCGCCGCGGCCCACGACGTCCATGCACACGACGCGGCAGCCGCGCGCGGCGAGATGCGCCGCGAGCTCATCGAAATCGCGGCTGTTGCGGGTCAGGCCGTGCATGCACATGACGATGTGCTGGCCGCTCTGGTCGCCCCACTCCGTATACGCGACGCGGTGGAATCCGTGCGGACCCAGGCTGAGGAAGTGGTTGAGGCGCGGCTCGGACATGGTTTTCAGGGGCGTGTAGTCGAGCGCTTAGCGGACCATGCAGGGCCGCTTGGGATCGAATTTCCAGCCGGCGATCAGAAATTGCATGGCCATGGCGTCGTCGCGCGCGCTCAAGGCCTGCTGCTGGTAAAGCGCGTGCGCCTTCTCCACTTCGTCCATGTCGAGCTCGATGCCCAGGCCCGGCTGCTTCGGGACCTGGACGTATCCGCCTTCGATCTTCAGCGGCGCCTTGGTGAGCCTCTGCCCGTCCTGCCATATCCAGTGCGTATCGATAGCGGTCACTCGTCCAGGCGCGGCGGCGGCGACATGTGTGAACATGGCGAGCGACACATCAAAGTGATTGTTGGAATGCGATCCCCAGGTAAGCCCCCAGTCGCGGCAGGTCTGCGCGACTCGCACCGAACCTGCCATGGTCCAGAAGTGCGGATCAGCGAGGGGGATGTCCACCGCCTGGAGCGACAGTGCGTGCACGAGCTGTGGCCAGTCGGTGGCAACCATGTTCGTCGCGGTGGGCAGGCCCGTGGCGCGACGGAATTCCGCCATGACTTCCCGGCCGGAGAATCCCTCTTCCGCGCCGCAGGGATCCTCGGCGTACGCCAGCACGCCGTGAAGGTCACGGAGCAGGCGGACGGCGTCCTTGAGCCGCCATCCGCCGTTTGGATCAAGCGTGACCCGCGCCTTCGGAAAGCGTTCATGCAGAGCGTGAATTGCCTCGACTTCCTTCTCGCCTCTCAGTACGCCGCCCTTGAGCTTGAAGTCCTGGAATCCGTACCGTGCCTGAGCAGCCTCGGCAAGCCGGACAACAGCCTGCGGCGTCATGGCCTCCTCATGGCGTAGCCGCTTCCAGTCGTCCGTTTCATCCGGCTCTCCGTCATAG
>JBGQKK010000271.1:0-4089 GCA_041499545.1 Gammaproteobacteria bacterium
CATGACCGAGATGAGCCCGCTCGGGAGCGTGTGCACGCTCAAGGCCAAGCATGCGGATCTGCCCCGCGAAAAGCAGCGCGAGCTGGAGTGCAAGCAAGGGCGGACCATCTTCGGCGTGCAGATGAAGACCGTCGACGGCGAGGGGAAGGAGCTGCCGCGCGACGGCAAGGCCTTCGGCGACCTGCTGGTGCGCGGGCCCTGGGTGCTCAGCGAATACTACAAGTCCGAGGGCGGCGCCACGCTGCGCGACGGCTGGTTTGCGACGGGCGACGTCGCGACCCTCGACGCGGACGGCTTCATGCAGATCACCGACCGCTCGAAGGACGTGATCAAGTCGGGCGGCGAATGGATCAGCTCGATCGACCTGGAGAACATCGCGGTCGCCCATCCGGCGATCGCCGAGGCCGCGGTGATCGGCGTGCGCCACCCCAAGTGGGACGAGCGGCCGCTGGTGGTGGCCGTCAAGAAGCCGGGCGCGACCCTCACCCGCGAGGAGCTACTCGATTTCTACAAGGGCAAGGTGGCGAAGTGGTGCATGCCCGACGACGTTGCCTTCGTCGAGCAGCTGCCGCACACCGCGACCGGGAAGCTGCTCAAGACCAAGCTGCGCCAGGACTTCAAGGACTACAAGCTGCCGGGACTGTGAGCACGGAGCAAGGCGCGGCTTGACCGTCCGCGCGGTCCTGCTGCAAACTGAGCCGCTAACAAACCGACGCCGCCTTCGACGAATGAGCGGCGCACCTGCGCGCCGTGGCGCGAACCCACCAAGGAGAAATCATGCAAGGACTCAAGCAGCTTGCCATGACAGGCCTCGTTGCCGCCGTGCTCGCTCCGGCGGGCGTGCTGGCCCAGCAGCCGGTGAAGATCGGTTTCGTGATGTTCCTCTCCGGCCCCGCGGCCTCGCCTTTCGGCGTGCCGGCGAAGAACGCCGCCGATTTCGTCGTCGACGAGCTGAACGCGGGGAAGGGTCCTGCGCCCTACGGCAAGGCCGGCTTCGGCGGATCGAAGATCGAGATGGTCCCGGTCGACGAGGCGGGCACCACGACCACGGTGGTGACCGAGTTCCGCAACCTGGTGCAGCGCCACAACGTCGATCTGGTGATCGGCTATATCTCGAGCGGCAGCTGTCTCGCGATCGCGCCGGTCGCCGAGGAGCTGAAGAAGCTCACCAACTTTTTCGACTGCGGCACGCCGCGGATCTTCGAGGATGCGTCGTACAAGTACGTGTTCCGCACCTCGTCCACCGCGACCAAGGACAGCGTCGGCGCGGCGCTCTACGTCAGGGACATGAAACCCGGCACCAAGTCGATCGCGGGCCTCAACCAGAATTACGCCTGGGGCCAGGATTCCTGGGGCGACTTCGAGCTGTCGATGAAGACGCTGATGCCGAGCATCGAGGTGAAGACTTCGCAGATGCCCAAGCTTTTCGCCGGCCAGTACAACGCCGAGATCTCGGCGCTGCTCGGCACCGGCGCGGACGTGATCCACTCGAGCTTCTGGGACGGCGACCTCGAGGCGCTGATCCTGCAAGCCTCGCCGCGCGGGCTGATGGACAAGAGCATGATGGTCCTCACCACCGGCGAGACCGCCATGCACAAGCTCGCGGCGCAGATTCCAGACGGCACCGTGCTCGGCGCGCGCGGACCGTTCGGACCGTATGCGCCGGACAACGGCTACAACCGCTGGTTCGCGAAGGGCTACGAGGCGCGCTTCCAGGCCCCGCCCAACTACGCTTCCTACCAGATGGCGCAGGCGATCCTGGGCGTGAAAGCCGCCTGGGAGAAGGCGATGGCCGCCAACGGCGGCAAGCGCCCCTCGAACGAGGAAGTCGGCGCGGCGCTCGAGCATCTCGCCTTCGAAGGTCCCGGCGGCCCGGTGCGCATGGCGATCGGCAAGGGCCATCAGGCGATCATGGAGACCGCCTACGGCATGACCAAGCGCGTCGGTGGCAAGCTCACCATGGTCAACGTCAAGCGCTATCCGGCCGAGACGGTGAACCCGCCCGAGGGCGTGAAGAGCGCCGACTGGATCAAGAGCGGCTTCAAGAAGTAGAAGCAGGGAGCTGAATCAGAGGCGGCCGCCGAAAGCGCGGCCGCTTTTTTGTCCGGAGCTGCCTTGAACCAGATCGGCCCGGTCCTCGTCGACGGCGTGATCTACTCCGCGTGGCTGTTCATCGCGGCGGTGGGCTTGACGCTCGTCTACGGCGTCATGAAGATCCTCAACGTCACGCACGGCAGCTTCTACGCGCTCGGGGCCTACGCGGGCGCCTCGCTCACCGGCGCCTGGCTCGCCCGGGGCTATCCGCCGATGCTCTCGTACGCGGTGCTCGCGGGCGGCGCGCTGCTCGTGACGCTCGTATTCGCGCCGCTGATCGAGCGCGGCCTCTTGCGCTTCATGTACGCCAAGGACGAGGTCGTGATCCTGCTCGTCACCTACGCGCTGTTCCTCGTCCTGGAGGACACGATCAAGCTGATCTGGGGCGTGAACCCGTATTTCGTCGCCGAGCCCTATGCGCTCCTCGGCAGCTTCGAGGTCGGCGGCCTGCGCTATCCGACCTACAACCTGATCCTCGTCGGCCTTGCGCTTTTCCTCGCCGCGGGCCTCGCCTGGATCCTGCGCGGCACGCGCGTCGGAAAGCTCCTCTCCGCCGTGATCCACGATCCAGAGATGAGCCGCGCGCTCGGCGTGAATGTGGACCGCTTCTATCTGGTCACCTTCACGCTCGGCTCGTTCCTCGCTGCGCTCGGCGGCAGCTTCACCTCGCCCACCGTGTCGGTCGTGCCGGGCCTGGGCGTCGACGTGATCGTGCTGTCCTTCGCCGTGGTCGTGATCGGCGGCCTGGGCAGCCTGCCCGGCGCGGCGCTGGGCGCGGTGATCGTGGGACTGGTCCGCTCGGCCTCCGTGCACTACGTGCCGCAGGTGGAGCTGTTCGTCATCTACTTCGTCATGGCGATGGTGCTCGCGTTCCGGCCGCGGGGCCTTTTCAGCCTCGCCGAGCCGCGCAGAATATGAGGCGCGACCACACGCCGGCTCTGCTCGCCGCCGTTCTCGCGGCGGTCCTCGCCGGAGGGCTGGTCCTGCCGCAATGGGCGCTCTTCATCCTGACCATCGCCTGCGCCCAGGGCCTGGTGGTGCTCGGGCTGATGCTGCTCCTGCGCGCGGGGCTGGTCTCCTTCGGCCAGGCGCTCTTCTACTGCATCGGCGCGTACACCGCCGGCGGCCTGGCGCGCGCGTTCGGGATCGGCGACGTCCTCGCGCAGATGCTCGCAGGCTCTCTGGCCGCCGCGCTCGTCGCGCTCGTCCTCGGGTTTCTGCTGGCGCGCTACCGCGGGATCTTCTTCGGCCTCCTCTCCCTCGCGCTGTCTATGATTTTCTACGGCCTGATCGTCAAGAGCGAGGCGCTCGGCTCGACCGACGGCTTCAACCTCCTGCCGACGACGCTATTCGGAATCCGTCCGTCCGGCGAGTGGGTGCGCTACGCCGTGGCGGTCGCGGCGTCGTGCGCGGCGCTGGCCGCGGCGGTCCTCGTCCACCGTTTCCTGAAGACGCCGCTCGGGCGGCTCGGGCCGGCGATCAAGGACAACGAGATCCGCGTCGAGTACATGGGCGCCTCGGTGCGCTACGCGATCCACGTCAACTACGTGATCGCGGCGACGCTCGCCGGGGCGGGCGGCGCGCTCGCCGCGACCACGGTCGGACACATCGACCCGGAGATGGCGTACTGGACGACCTCGGGCGAATTCGTCTTCATCGCGATCCTCTCCGGCACGGGAAGCGTCCTCGCGCCGTTCCTGGGCGCGCTCATCTTCGGTGCGATCCACACCGTCGCCTACGATGTGTCGCCGAACACCTGGCAGATGAGCATGGGCGCGGCGCTGCTCCTCGCGATCGTGTTCCTGCCGGAGGGCCTGTGGTCGCTGTTCGCGCGGCGCAAGGCCGGCTGAGATGACGGCCATCCTCGACGCCCGGGGGCTGAACAAGAGCTTCGGCGCGGTCACGGCGGCGCAGGGGGTCAGCGCCGCCATCGAGAAGGACTCCGTGGTGGGCCTGATCGGCACCAACGGCGCCGGGAAGACCACTTTCATCAAC
>JBGQKK010000272.1:0-4075 GCA_041499545.1 Gammaproteobacteria bacterium
ATTGACGCAGGTCGGCAGATGTCGCGCCCGTAATTCGGGCGACTGCGACAAATTCAACGAAGGTCTGCGGGGGGGCCGTCGCCTAGAGGCGACAAACGCCTTGCTTCCCAGCCGGCATGGGATAAAAAACCCAAGCGTTTGATTTGTTGGTAGGGCGTGTAGGGATCGAACCTACGACCAACGGATTAAGAGTCCGCTGCTCTACCAGCTGAGCTAACGCCCCTTTGTGCGGGAATTTTCGTGACCGACGAACCCGCGAATTCTAGCACGCGATCAGCTGACCGCGGTCGGGGCGAGCGCCTCGATGTCGGTCACCACGTCGACCACAGCCGGACGGCCCGCCTTGAGCGCCCGCTGGATCGCCGGCCCCAGCTCGGCCGCCTTCTCGACGCGAATGCCGAGCGCGCCGATGTCCTCGGCGATCTTCGCGAAATCGACCATCCGGTAGGTCCAGAGCTCGCGCGCCTTTTCCGTCTGCTGGCCGCCGTAGACGCGGTCGAAGCCGCGCTTGGACTGGTTGCCGCTCGCGTTGTTGTTGACCACCGTCACCGAGTTGATTCCCCAGCGCACCGCGGTCTCGATCTCGCCGATGTGGTACCAGAAGCCCGCGTCGCCGGTGAACACCACCACCGGCCTTTCGGGCTGAGCGCATTTCGCGCCCAGGCCCGCGGAGAAGGCCCAGCCGAGGTGGCCGGCCGAGCGCAGGTAGCTCTGCGTCGCCGTGCGCAGATCGTACATGCCTCCCATCCACATGCCGGCGTGGCCGGTGTCGACGAGCACGATGCCGTCGTCGGGAACGTGCCGGGTCAGCTCCGCGCACATGCGCTCGGGGCGGATCGGGACGGCGTCCGACTCGAGCACCGACTTGTACTTCGCGTACCACTCCCTGCAGATCCCGCGCGCCTGCTCGACCCAGGGTTTTCTTTTCGCCGCAGTACTCGCGTCCGCGCGCGCGAGTATTTTCGCGAGCACGACCTTCGCGTCGCCCAGCACCGAGGCCTTCAGCGGATAGTTGCGACCCAGCGCCTCGGGGTCGATGTCGATCTGGACGGCCGGCACGCCGATCTTCGGTACCGCCCAGAAGTGCGTCGTCATGCCGCCGGTCTCGGTGCCGACGAAGCAGACCAGGTCCGCCTGCCCCACGACCCGGTTCGCGCTTTCCCGCGAGTACGTGCCCACGACGCCCACCGACAGCGGGTGCACGCCCGGAATCGAGTCCTTGCCGTTGAGCGAAGTCGCCACCGGAATGGCGAGCTTTTCGGCGAGGGCAACGAGCTCCCTTCCGGCCCCGGAAGCCCGCACGCCGCCGCCGGCGACGATCACCGGCCGCTGCGCGTCCTGGAGAATTTGGAGCGCGGCGAGGACGCTCGTCTCGTCGGGCTCGGGACGGAACGGCGGCACGCGGGAAAACTGCGGCTCGACGAGCGGCTCCATGTCCGCCTCCTCGGCGTCGATCTGCCCTTCGTTGCCGCGGAACTGCAGGTGCACCGGCCCGGGTGTGCCCGACACGGCGACGCGGAAGGCCTGACGCACCATGTCGGGGAAACGCGATACCTCGTCCACTGTCGCGTTCCACTTGGTCACCGGCTCGAAGGCCGGCACGTCGTCCACTTCCTGATAGACCTTGCGGAACTTGGTCTTCGGATCGCGGCCGCCCGTGAAGGCGATCACCGGGGAATGCGCGAGGTGCGCGTCGCGCAGGCCCGCGGCGAGATTGAGCGCGCCGATCACCTGCGCCATGCAGATACCGGGGCGGCCCGAGGCGCGCGCGTAGCCGTCGGCCATGTAGGCGGCGGATTTTTCCCCGTGGGTATGGATGCGCTTGATCTTGGTGCGCCGCTCCATCTCGGCGAAGCTGCGGCGCAGCACGGCCGGGACCATGAATACATGCGATACGCCGTAACCCTGTAACATGTCTGCGAGGCACTGCGCGCCGGCCATCTTTTCCATATTCTTCCTAACGAGTAAAAAAGGGAAAACGGGTTTTCCGGCGCTCGAATGCGGCGGCGTGCCGATGATCGTGCGAAGAAGCTCCGCGGACGCAATTGTATAGAGTCCATCTCTTTCTTTCACGATCGATCGCGCGGCTCGTATCGCTCGTTCTCGGACCGTTGCGAACACGAGCAGCACCACGGCGAAGTCGATGAGCAGACGCGTTTAGAGAGGAGACGACATGGCAGACATTGTGAAATGGGTCCTGGGGGTCTTGATCGCGGTGATGTTGTTCGGCGGGGGCTACGGCCTGGGCTCGCGCAAGGTCGCAGCACTTGAGGCGCAGATCGACAAGATCAAGGATGCGGGCGAATCCGCTGAAGCCAGAAGCAAGAGGACCCAGGCGGAGATCGACAAGGCCCTCAAGGAGAAGGAGGCCGAGCACGCCAGGCAGGCCCAGCAGTTGAAGGCCGAGGCCGATCGGAAAGAAAAGGAACTGGCTGCTGCGCTGGCCGGTACCCGCGGCAGGGTCGAGTCGCTGCAAAACCAGCTGAGCACCGCCCAGGCCAAACAGGCGCAGCTGGGGGCCGGCACGGACGCGGCGACGGCGGCCGAGCGCAAGCGGCTCCAGGCCCAGATCGAGGCGCTGAAATCCGGGGTCGACGCCAACCAATGCCTGGCGCTCGCCGTGCCCGAAGCCGTCATCGGATCGGTCAGATAAGGGGAACGAACATGAAACGGATCCTGATATGCCTGATCTCGGCCGTGTCCTTCGGCTGCACGACGGCGGTGCCGGTGGTAAAAAGGGCGCCGAAATGCAATGTGACAGCGGAACAGCTGACGGCCTGCGGCGATCCGGCCCTCATCAAGCAGGGCGTCACTTTCGGAGAGCTGGTCGATCTGTCCAGGCTCGATCGCGAGACGCTCAGGCAATGCGCGCTCAAGCAGAAGAGTCTGGCGAGCATCGTCGCCGCGTGCAACGCCCTCATCGACTCGTACAACGCCGAGATCAAGGAATGAATGCGCGCAACGCCCCGAAGCGATGAGCTTGCGACCCGGCTCATGGCCGGCCGCGGTCTCGTCATCGTCGCCCTGTGCGGGCTGCTTGCCGCGCCGGCGCAGGCGCTGAGTCAGAGCGCGACGGAGAGCAGCGCCTGCGAAAATGCCCGCAGTACGGCGGCCATGCGCGAGTGCGAGATCGACCGCTTGAAACGGGCCGATACGGGCATGAACGCGGCATACAAAAGTCTCGGCGCAAAACTGGATCAGCGCGGGCGGGAGAAATTGCGCTCGGCCCAGGAAGCGTGGCTCAAGTTCCGCGCCGCCGAAGCGGACTATCAGGCCGACGCCGCGAGGGACGGGACGCTCGCGCCGCTGATTGCGGCGAGCGTGCAAGCCGATCTGACGGAGTCACGCCGAAAAGAATTGGAAAAAGCAGTCCGGGAGTTCAAGTAGCAGCTCGAGAACGGGGGAGCGATCATGGCCGGCTTCGACGCGTTTTTTCCGACTTTGCTGAAGCACGAAGGCGGCTTCGTGAACGACCCGGTCGACCCGGGCGGGGCGACCAACAAGGGCGTCACGATGAAGACGTTCCAGGCCTGTGCGAAGCGGTACCTGGACATCGAGCCCACCCTGGAGAACCTCAAAGCGCTGAGCGACGCGCAAGCCGCGAAGATCTACAAGCCCCTGTACTGGGACGAGGTCCGCGGCGACGAGATCGAGGTGCAGGAGCTTGCCAACATCGTCTTCGACTTCCAGGTCAACGCCGGTGACAGTGCATCCAAGCTGTTGCAGAGCGTGATCAACGAGCTGGGTGCCGCGCCGCCCCTCAAGGTGGACGGGGACATCGGCCCGGGGACGATGTCCGCTTTGAAAAGCCTGGACCAGAACGAGATCTATCGGCGCTACAAGCAAGGCCGCGTCGACTATTACGAGGATCTCGTTGCCAAGCGTCCCGCGCTCGCAAAGTTCCTGAAGGGCTGGCTGATCCGCGTCAATACGTTTCCCGATCTGTAGCCTCACTTGATCGCGAGCGGATTGGTCGGCGAGCCGACGGCGCCGGTGATGGGAATCGCCGGCGCGACGAAGAGGAACTCGTAGACCTTGTCCGCCGCGCAGTCCTCGGCGAGCTCTTTCACGTAGA
>JBGQKK010000273.1:0-4044 GCA_041499545.1 Gammaproteobacteria bacterium
CGCAACCGCCGCGCGCAGGGCGGCGATGTTCCCACCGCGCTTGCCGCGCTCCAGGCGATCGATGCTCGCCCATTCGCACACGTTGTAGCTGTCGGCCGACCCGCATTCGAAAAGCTGCTCCTTGAGCCGCGACAGCACCGGTTTTTCGGCGCTGTCCTTTTCGCGGTCGGCGTAGGTCGCGGAGAAGCTCACCTCCAGCCCCGCCGCGGCGAACAGGCCTTCCTCGATACCCACGATCACCGGCAGGTCGAACACGGGGTTGTTGGGGGCGATCCTTACTACGGGTCGTGTGGCCATGGATATTCCTCTTGCGATGGCAAAACGTTGACTAGGATACTCTCACTCCGCGTCGTCGGGGGCGCCACCAGCGGAGGCGAGATCTTCCTGCTTGATTTTCTCGGTGTTGAACTTCGCCGCGCGATCGCGCATGGTCTTCAGCACCTCGTCGAGCGGCGGCGGCTCGCCCTGGATCCAGCGCAGCGGATTGATGCGCGCCACGACGAAGGCGCGCAGGTACGGGCTGACGAAGCCCCGCTCCTTCAACTTGGCCACGACCTCGGTCACGCGCGCGTCCAGGTCCATCAGCATGGCGGCGTGCTTCTCGTGGCCCCTGATCGCGGCCGACAGCGGTTCGTGCGAGAACTTCTCCAGGCGCCTGACGATGGGGTTGTACGCGCCGCCGGCGAACTTGCCGTTCTTCTCGTAGCAAACGCCGAGCGTCACGAACGAGGACTCCTCGAGGTAGAAGGCGAAAGCGTTCTCCGGGCGCTTCGGATCCTCGTCCATGAGGCCGCGATAGATGCGGATCACCTCGAGCGAACGCTCGCGCAGGTTGTGCGCTTTTTCGGTGTTGAGCGCGAGGATCTGCCACGCGATCTCGCGCTTCGGTACGACGAGCGCCGCGATCGACCGCGCGCCCAGCCTTCTCATCGCTTCCAGCCGGTGCCTGCCGTTCGGCGTCCAGAAGCCCTCCTTGGGTGCGGTGACCGCGATCACCGGGTCAAGGAACATCCCGGTGCGGTGCAGCACGTCGGCGAGCTTGCGGTGATGCGCTTGCGACAGGTCGCGCTGGAAGGGCGTCGGCTCGATGCGCGCGATCGGAAGAACCGCGAGCAGCAAGGCGCTCTTTCCCAGCGGATCGTTGTACGCGCCGACGACGAACCCGCCCTCGCGCTCCACCCTGTCGCGCGCCTCCTCCGCGTCGGCCGGGAGGGAATCCAGCCGGCATTCCGCGGGCAAGGGGCCGCGCGTGCCGGGTTTTGCCTTGCGCGGCGTGCGCTTTGCGGGAGCGCGTTTGATTCCGGACTTGGCGCGAGGTTTCGCCATGGCGCCCTAGTTTGCCCGGTGTATGCTACGGAAGCAACGGAGGCCACCCATGAAGCTCAGACGCGTCCTCATCGCCGCAATCCTTTCGGTCTGCTGCGCCGCGGCCTTCGCGCAAACGGCCCACAGCCGCGAGCACCGCTTCTCGGGAGCCGAACACTGGGCCAATGTGTTCGACGATCCCGCGCGCGACGCCTGGCAGAAGCCGCACGAGGTGATCACGGCCCTTGCGCCCGCGCCGGACTCGGTGATCGCCGACATCGGCTCGGGCACGGGCTACTTCGCCGTGCGCCTCGCGCACTGGGTTCCCAAGGGACGCGTCTACGGGGTGGATACCGAGCCCGACATGGTGAAGTACCTCGATGAGCGCGCCAAGCGCGAAGGCCTTCGGAATCTGGTCTCGATCACCGGTCGCCCGGACGACGCCAAGCTGCCCGCCAAGGTGGACCTCGCCCTGATGGTCGACGTCTATCACCACATCTCCGACCGCGAGGCTTATTTCGGCAAGCTGCGCGGCTCGCTCAAGCCCGGCGCGCGCGTCGCGATCATCGATTTCCGCCTGGACGCACCGTCGGGCCCGCCGAAGAGCGATCGCATCGCGCCGGCGCAGGTCAAGGCCGAGCTCGCCAAGGCGGGCTACGCCTTCTCGAAAGAGCACGACTTCCTGCCGAACCAGTACTTCCTCGTCTTCGAAGCTTCGAAGCCCTGAACTCTGCTAGAGTGCCCGCTCGGGCGCGATCCGCGGCAGGAATCCAGAAGAACCGCGGCAAGGAAGAGCGCCGAGCCGCAGTCTTTCAAAGGAGGAATCCATGGCAGGAGTGCTTCGCTTATTGCTGGCGGGTCTCGCCGCGCTCGCCCTGGCCGGCGCCGCGTGGGGCCAGGCGTATCCCAGCAAGCCGGTGCGCGTGATCGTCCCGGCCGGCCCCGGCGGTCCCGACGTCGTCGGGAGGATCGTCGCGGCCAAGCTCGCCGAGCAGACCGGGCAGAATTTTTTCGTCGAGAACCATCCCGGCGCGAACGGCATCGTCGGCGCGGACATGGTCGCCAAGGCGGCGCCCGACGGCTACACCCTGATGGTGTATTCGAGCGGTCTCATCAGCAACAAGAGCCTGTACAAGAAGCTGCCCTACGACACCGACAAGGACTTCGCGCCGATATCGAATCTGGTCGACAACGGCGGCCTGTTCATCACGGTCAATCCGGCGGTGCCCGCGAAGACGCTCAAAGAACTGATCGAGCTCGCCAAGAAGCCCGATTCGCATCTCGCCTACAGCACGCCCGGCGTGGGCAACACCTGGCACGTCGCCACCGAGGTCTTCAATCACTACGCAGGCACGCATCTGACGCACATTCCGTACAAGGGCGGCGGGCTGGCTGCCGCGGCCCTCGCTTCGGGCGAGGTCCAGGTGATGCTGTCCTCGCCCGCGCCGGTGATGCAGTACATCAAGAACGGCAAGGCGCGCGTGCTCGCCTACACCGCGAGCAAGCGCTCCCCCGCGCTGCCCGACGTCCCGACCACGGCCGAGGCGGGCCTGCCCAGCTTCCAGATGGACGGCGGCTGGTTCGGCATGTTCGCTCCGGCGGGAACGCCCGCGGCCGTCATCGACCGGCTGAACAAGGAAGTCCGCGCCGCCCTCGCTGACCCTGCAGTGGTGAAGAGATTCCAAGGCCTGGGCGTCGTTCCCGCCCCGACCTCGCCCGAGGAATTCCGCAAGTTCCTCGCCGAGGAGACGGCGAAGTACGCCGAGTACGTGCGCGTCGCCGGCGTGCAGCTCGATTAGCCTCGGGCATCAGAATTTCGGGTCGACCAGGGCGAGCGCGCCGAGGACGGCGAAAACCGTTGCAGCGGCCCGGCGCACTGCTTTCACGGGCACGCGCCGCAGGAGCCGCTCGCCCAGCACGACCGCGGGAACGTTGGCGAGCAGCATTCCGAGCGTGGTGCCGGCGACGACCGCCGCTATCGAAGCGTAGCGCGCGGCAAGCGCGACGGTCGCGACCTGTGTCTTGTCGCCCATCTCCACCAGGAAGAACGCGACGACAGTCGCTCCGAAGACGCCGAGGCGGACACGGCTCGCTTCCTCCTTCTCCAGCCGGTCAGGAATGAGCGCCCACGCCGCCATGGCGAGGAAGGACGCGCCCAGGATCCAGCGCATCGCCTCCATGCCGGCCGCTTGCGTGATCCACGCGCCCAGGGCGGCGGCGAGCAGGTGATTGGCGAGCGTCGCAACGAGGATACCGAGAACGACCGGCAAGGGCCGCCGGTAGCGCGCGGCGAGGACGAGCGCGAGCAACTGGGTCTTGTCGCCCATTTCGGCGAGCGCGACGATTCCGGTCGAGACTAGAAGCGCTTCCAAGATTTTCTCCGGAATAAACCCGCGTGGACCCCAGTCTTGCACCTCGTACATACGGCGTGACTCATTTCAACTGCGCCGTCTGTCATCTCAACCCAACCATTGAAACGGAGAATCTCATGAAACGCATCACCAGCCTCATCGCAGTAGCCCTTTCCGCCGCCAGCCTGTCCGCCGCTGCCGCAACGCGCACCGACCTCCTGGGCGAACCGGCGCAGCCGGCTTCCACCGTGCGCGCGGTCGTAACGGCCGCATACGGGCGGACGATCGAAATCACCGACCGAACCAAGTGGGTCAACGTGAACCACGGCGAAGTCGTTCGCTTCGTTTCGAACGGTCGCGAATTCACCTGGTACTTCGACGGCGTGTC
>JBGQKK010000274.1:0-3975 GCA_041499545.1 Gammaproteobacteria bacterium
CGATGGTGTTGCCGTCCGGCTTCGCCTGCACCAGATCCGAAACGGCGACCGCGCCGCCGGCGCCGGGCTTGTTCACGACCGTGATGCCCTTCGGGAACTTCGTCTTCATCCCGTCGGCGACGACGCGCGCGACGATGTCGACCAGCCCTCCCGGCGGAAAGCCCGCGAGCATCGTCAGCGGCCGCTCGGGATACTGAGCCCCGCAGGGCAGCGCCGCGAGGGCAAGCAGCGCGAACAAGGCGGTGCGGAGCATGGAACCTCCTCGAATGATCAAATGCGCGATTCCTGGTAGTCGAGGTCTTCCTCGATCTTGTGCAGCACCTCGTCGCTGATCTGGTTCTCCCGCCACAGGCGGATCAGCTCGCTGCGTTCGGCCTTGACGGCCGCCGCGCGCAGGCGCTTCGCGTCGTCCGCGCCCGAGTGCCGGAGCACTAGCCCCTCGGGCACCGAGAGGGTGATCTGCTCGGCGAACTCCGCTCGGATGCGCTCGGCCAGCTCGTTCGCGATCCCGTCCTTCGCGACCACCGTGTCGATGGCGGCGATCGCCGCCTTGCCGAGCGCCATCTTGGCGCGCTGCTGCTCCTCCTGCAGGCTCCAGTCCTTGCCGACCCTCAGGCGCCGGATGAGCGGCTTGAGCGACAGGCCCTGAATGATGAGGGTTACCGCGATCACGACGAACGTGAGAAAGATGATGAGGTCGCGCTCCGGGAAGGGACTGCCGTCCACCAGCGCCTGCGGCAGCGCGAGCGCCGCGGCGAGCGACACGATGCCGCGCATGCCGCACCAGCTCATTATGAACACTTCGCCTTCCCTGGGCGCGGGAACCCGCTGCCCGAGCATGGACCTCAGCACCAGCGGCAGATAGATGGCGGGATAGACCCATGCGAAGCGAACCACGATCGCCACCGCGGAGACGAAGGTCCCGTAGAAGAAAAGCTGCGCCACCGAGTAATCGGTGAGGCGGGGGACGATCGCGGAGAGCTGCAGTCCGATGAGGATGAACACCAGGCTGTTCAGCACGAACACGAGCAGGTTCCACACCGAGCGCGCGATGATGCGCATCTCGGCGGAGACGATCTCGGGCGAGTAGCGTCCGCGCACGATGCCCGCGGCGACCACGGCGAGCACGCCGGAGGCGTGCAAGGACTCGGCCAGGATGTAGGTGATGTAGGGCACGGCGAGCGTGGTCAGTACCTCGATAAAAGCATCCCCGAGATACCGGTGGACGAAAACGAACAGCCGGCCCATCAGGAAGCCGATGACGATGCCGCCGAGGGCCACGCCGACGAACTGCAGGCTCGCCTGCCATAGCGAGAACACGCCGGTGAGCACCGCCGCGACGGCGAACTTGTAGATCACCAAGCCGGTGGCGTCGTTCACCAGGCTCTCACCCTCGAGCACGGTGACCACCTTGCGCGACATGTTGAGCCGCGACAGGATCGCCGTCGCCGCCACCGCGTCCGGGGGTGAGACGATCGCACCCAGCACGAACGCCGCCGCCCAGGGGATGTCCGGGATGAGCAGCCTCAGCGTCGCGCCCACCGCGAGCGTCGTAGCGATCACCAGGCCGATCGCGAGCAGCCCGATCGGACGGATGTTCGCCTTGAATTCGTGCCAGGAGGTGAGCAGCGCCGCCTGGTAGAGAATCGGCGGAAGCACCAGGACCAGGGTGAACTGCGGGTCGAACTGAGGCTGGGGCAGGCGGGGCACGAAGCCGAGCAGCCCGCCCCCGATCACCAGGGCGATCGGATAGGGAAACTTGAAGTGCCGCGCCACCCACCCCAGCGCCACGGCGAGCAGCATCAGGAACAGAACGACTTGCAGCACGCCCATGGCGCCCCCCTTGCCAGGCGCCATTTAATCACGCCGCGCGCCGGCGCACCACGTCGCGCGCGAGTCCTCCGAGGCGGGCGCGGGTTTGACCGCCCCGGCGTCGCTTGCTAGCCTAGCGCGCATGAGATTCCCGCGAGCACCCATGGCGGCACTCGCGCTCGCAGCCGCAACGGCGCTCGCGGCCGAGCCGCCGCCTCCCTCAGCGCTCAAGGACCTCGCGCCCACCGGAAGCCTGCGCGTCACGTTTATCGTTTCCAACCCGGTACACGCCGTCAAGGACGCGGGCGGATTTCGCGGGCCGGCGATCGACCTCGGCCGCGAGCTCGCCAAGAGGCTGGGCGTGCCCTTCGAGCCGCTCGGCCATCCGCGCGCCTCGGACATCGTCGCGAGCGCGAAATCCGGAAGCTGGGACCTCGCCTTCCTCGCCTTCGATCCGGAGCGCTCGGACTCGGTGGATTTTTCCCCGGCCTACCTCGAGGCGCACAACGCTTATCTGGCGCCGGCCGGGTCGCCCGTCGCCGCGCTCGCCGAGGCCGACCGCGCCGGCGTGAGAATCGGCGTGGGGCAGAGCGACGCGGTGGACTTCCATCTGACGCGCACCCTGAAGTACGCGCAGCTCGTGCGCAATGCCGCGGGCACGGCGGGGGCGCTCGAGCTGGTCCGTGCGGGCAAGGTGGATCTCTACGCCGCCAACCGGCAGCGGCTGGACGAGATGCTCGCGCAACTGCCGGGCGCGCGCATTCTCGACGGAAGCGTGCTTGCCGTGCAGCAGGCGATCGCGCTCCCCAAGGGCCGGCCTGCCGGGCTCGCTTACGTCGCCGCCTTCATCTCCGAGGCGAAGGCTTCGGGCCTCGTCGGCCAGTCGATCGCGCGCGCGGGGCTGCGCGGCGTCACCGTCGCACCTTGAGACCGATGGCGGTTCCAGTCGCGCTTCGCGGAGCGATCACGAGGAGCGCCACCTTCGCCCTCGCGGCGCTGGTGCTCGCCTCCGCGCTCGGTTATTGGGGCGTGAGCGTCTACCGCAAGGTCCAGCTGCAGAGGACCGTGAGCGCGCTCGTCATGGATTCGAGCGAGCGCCTGCAGGCGGCGCTCGCGCTGGAGAGCGAAGCGGCGGGTGCGAGCGGCGCGCAAACCGTGGCAAGGCTGGACGAGCAGGCGCAGGAAGTGGACAAGCACGTGATCGAGCTGCGCGATACGAACGCCTCGCCCGGCCGCAGGCTCGTCGCGGCCGCCGAGGAGTACCTGCTTACCGTGCGGCAGATCCTGCGCGAGCAGGCCGCGAGCCACCGTTACCGCATCCAGGTCTCGGCGAGCGAGGCTGCGCTGCGCGAGCACATGCGGACGGCCGGCCGCAGGTCGAAAGGATGGATCGACGAGGCGATCCGGGCCAAGGACCGCCTCGAGAAGAACTACTTCGACTACCGGGTATCGACGGAGGCGCTCGAGCGGCTGCTCGCGTCCTATCCCTCGGCCAGGAAGGCAATCGCGGCACAGCTGAGCGTGCCCCTGCTCGCGGACGACGTGGTCGAGAGCGCGCGCAAGCGGACTCTGGCCGGCTCGAAGCGCACTGCCGCGAGCGTGGAGCAGGCGAGGCAGCTCGTGCGCTGACCGCGCAGTATATCGACCGTTATTGATCATCGATCGGGAGAGAACATGGCTTCATCTGGAAAAGTGGCGATCGTCACCGGCGCCGGGAGCGGAATCGGCCGCTCGGTCGCGCTCGCGTTTCTGAAGGACGGCTACAGCGTCGCGCTCGCGGGAAGGCGCAAAGACGTTCTGGAAGAAACGGCCAAGCTGTCCGATGCGGGCGAGCGCGCCCTGGTCGTGCCCACCGACGTCGCCGACCCAAAGGCGGTACGCGAGCTGTTCGCAGCGACCAAGCAGAAATTCGGGCGCCTGGACGTGTTGTTCAACAACGCCGGCATCGGCACGCCGGGCAAGATCATGCTCGAGGACCTCACGCTCGAGCAATGGCAGGCGGTGGTGAACACCAACCTCACCGGAATGTTCCTGTGCACGCAGGAAGCCTTCAAGATCATGAAGAGCCAGACCCCGCGCGGCGGGCGCATCATCAACAACGGCTCGATCTCGGCGCACGCGCCGCGGCCCAATTCCGCGCCCTACACCTCGACCAAGCACGCC
>JBGQKK010000275.1:0-3927 GCA_041499545.1 Gammaproteobacteria bacterium
CGATCCCGATTGGATGTCCATGAAGCAGTTGTTCGGATCGAGCGGATCGGAGAACATGCGGCGGAATTCCAGGTCCGCGACGATCTTCTCGGCCTGCGCCACGTCGGATTCGATCGCCGCGAGAGTCGCGGCGTCGTTCTCCTCGCGTGCGAGCGCAAACAGCTCCGCGGCGTCGCGAAGCTTGCCGTTCAGGTCGCTGAGAACGCCGACCAGGGTATCGAGCTGTTTCTTCTCGCGCCCGAGGTCCTGGGCGCGCCTGGAGTCGGACCAGACGTCCGGCTTTTCGAGCTCCCGGCTTACTTCGGCGAGGCGCGCCTGCTTTCCGTCGAAGTCAAAGATACCTCCGCAGCTCGGCCGATCTCTTGTCGAGACCGGTAAGCGTGGAGGAGAGCTGGTTGATGCGTTCGGCTTCCATGGCCAGCGATTATAGGGCAGAGGGCCTAGCGCACGCGAGCCGAAGGAAAGCTCTCGTCGATCTTGTCCTCGAAGAAGCTGGTGGGCGAGGGCGCGGCCATGAACTGGCGGTACACCTCGGGCGACACGCCGCGGTACTGCAGCACCCTCCCGTCGCTGAACTCGATCTCCAGCAACTGCGCCTTGGGGTCGTAGCCCGCCCCGCGAATCTTGCTCGAGTTGATACGTTTCCGTTCCACGCTCACTCCACGGTCAAGGTGATTGTGTCGCCCGAGCGCACCGAGGCGAGCTGCCGCGGGTCGCCGTCGATCGCGCCGAGGACGTTGCAGCGGGTCACCAGGCGCGACTCGTCGCCCTGGGAAACCGGCGTGCGGCCCCAGGGCAGGGCGAGCGAGCTGCCCTCGACCCAGAAGCATACCGATCCCGCCGGGACGACCTGCTTCGCGCCCGCTTCGAGCTTGGCCGCGGCGGGAATCTCGAAATAGACTTCCTCGCCCCAGGTCTGCGCTTTCGCGTTGAGCGGCAGGGCGGAGACGAGCGCGCGGGCGGTGGGCGTGTCCTCCAGCGTGGCGCTCGCCGCGCCCTTCGGCCAGGCGATACGGATTCTCGCGTAGCTCATGGCGCCGCCTCCCTCACCGTAGTTCCGATACCACTGCCGGACCGTCGGCGTCCGGCGGCACTCGCGGGCGGTCGCACCCCCATCAGGAGATGGGGCCCCTGCTTCCTGCTCATGCCGCCTCCCAATGTTCGATCACGAGCTGGAGGTTCTGCAATCCTCTGAATTCTTCCACGGAAAGGCGGTACGCGGCGCGTACTTGCTGGGGCAGGGGGTCGAGCGCGTTGAAACGCATCGCTTCGACGGTGCGCCCGGCGCGTGCGAGCTTGAGCTTCAGGTGCTTCTCGCCGACGACGCGCTGGCCCAGCACGTCGAAGTCGTCACAGAAGAGCGGCTGGGGAAATCCCTGGCCCCAGACCTGATGTTCGATAAGCTGCGCGAGGCCGAGATCGAGGTACGCCGGCTCGAGCGACCCGTCGGTCTCGATCGAGCGCGCGAGCTGGGCGGGCGAGAGCAGCTCCCTCGCCACGGCTTCGAACCCTCGCGCGAAACGCTCGAAGTCGGCGGCGCGCAGGGTCAGTCCGGCGGCGGCCGCGTGTCCGCCGAAGCGCAGGAGCAGCCCCGGCTCGCGCTTGGCGAGGAGATCGAGCGCGTCGCGCAGATGCAGGCCGGCGATCGACCGACCCGATCCGCGGATCTCGCCGGAACTGGCCGGGGCAAAGGCGAAGGTCGGGCGATAGTGGCGGTCCTTGAGGCGGCCGGCGAGGATGCCGACCACGCCTTGGTGCCAGGCCGGATCGTACAGGCTGATACTGCAGCTCTCGCCTACAGAGACTTTCGCCATCAGCTCCTCGGCCTGCGCCTGCATCTCGGACTCGATCGCGCGCCGCGCGCGGTTCAGGTCGTCGAGCTGGCGCGCGATCTCGAGGGCGCGTCCGCGGTCGCCGGTCGTCAGGCACTCGATGCCCAGGCCCATGTCCGAAAGGCGCCCGGCCGCGTTCAGCCGCGGTGCGAGCAGGAAGCCGAGGTCGAAGGCGCTCGCCCGCATCGGCTCTCTGCCGGCGACGGCGAAGAGCGCGCGCAGGCCCTCCTGCATGCGTCCGGCGCGAATGCGCCTGAGTCCCTGGGTGACCAGGACCCGGTTGTTGAAATCGAGCGGCACGACGTCGGCGACCGTGCCCAGAGCGACGAGGTCGAGCAGGTCCCCCAGCCTCGGCTCCTCCTTCGCGGAGAAGGCACCTCGCCTTCTCAGCTCGGCGCGCAAGGCGAGCATCACGTAGAACATCACGCCGACGCCCGCGAGGCTCTTGCTCGGAAAGGAGCAGCCCGGCTGGTTGGGGTTGACGATGGCGGCGGCGCGCGGCAACTCCGCGCCGGCGAGATGGTGGTCGGTAATGAGCACCTCGATTCCCAGCGTCCGCGCCGCCTCGACGCCCTCGACGCTGGCGATACCGTTGTCGACGGTGATGAGGAGATCGGGCTTCGATTTCGCGGCGAGCGCGACGATCTCGGGCGTGAGGCCGTAACCGTGCTCGAACCGATTGGGGACGAGATAGCCGACGCTCGCGCCGAACGCGGACAGGGCGCGCATGCCCACCGCGCAGGCGGTCGCGCCGTCGCAGTCGTAGTCGGCGACGATCAGCATGCGCTTGCCGGTCGCGACGGCGTCGGCGAGCAATGCCCCGGCGGCCTCGGCGTTCAGGAGCTCCGAGGGCGGGATCAGGCCGGAGAGGCTGTCTTCGAGCTCGCCGCGCCGGCTGATTCCGCGCGCAGCGCAGACGCGCGCAAGCACCGGATGCATTCCCTCGCGCACCAGCTGGTCGTGGGTACGCAGCGAAACCGGGCGCGTGACGATGCGCGTGGTGCTCATGCGAGATAGCTCTGGAGCGGTTTTCGCGTTCGCCAGAAGTAGCGCAGGTCGGAGCGCACCGTCTCGACTTCGAGGAGCGAGTCCGTACCCGAAAGCGTGAGGCTCAGCATGCCGATCCGCCCGTCTTCGAGCGCGCCGAGAAGCGGCACTAGCCAATCGCGCTCGAGCGCATCGCTCCGCAGCGAGGCGAGCACGACCAGCGCCACGCCCTCGGTGGCGAGGATCGAAAGCAGGGTTGCGGCGTTCTCGGGTAGATGCCGGGCCCTTATCCCTGCGGCCAGCGCGAGGCCTCGAGCCAGAGGGTCTTCGGCGAGGACGATCGAGAAGGGGCGTGCACCCGGGGTGTCGAGAGTGCCGCCGCCCCAGAACCAGACGCTGTTGACCGCCGGCGCCCCGCGTGCCTCGCGCTCGGTATTCACCGGATGCTCGTGCAGCACCATCTGCACCTCGTTCATCAGAGCGCGAAAGCGCGTCGCGTCGGCGCCCGAAGGGAGCGTGTCCCCGATCGCGGCCCGGCGCGCCGCCGCCGGCGGCGTCGTGTCCAGCTCGGGCGCACCCGGGAGTCTGATGTACCAGCGCTCCGGCCGCAGAGGATGAAACGCCGGCGCGTCGCCGAAATGGCGGTTGAGCGTCGCGGCGAGCGCGTCCGCCTCCGAGCGCGAAACGTCGAGCGCGGCGCCGTCGAAGGCGAGGCTGTCGCGGACGATGCTCAGGTGCATGGGATCGGCGCGCATCCAGAAATGTCCCTCCGGAGCGCCGCCGTCCGCGAGCAAGGTGTAGGGCGCGACGGGCCAACCGCGCTGCGCGCGTACGCCGAAGCGCTCGAACAGCCAGGCTCCGGGGGACGTCGGCGCCTTGCGCCTGCGGCGCCCTCGCGCGACCAGCGTTTCGGCGGCGGCGAGGCGACTTGCAGGCGACGCGTTCTCTGTGGAGAAGAAATCAGGGATGAACAAAGAACAATGCATTCGATTTCGAGTTTATCACCGCTTATGGCACACTGGCGCGCGTGCAATACGAACTCCTAGTCGGCCTGCGCTACACGCGAGCCAAGCGCCGCAACCATTTCATCTCGTTCATCTCGCTGACC
>JBGQKK010000276.1:0-3894 GCA_041499545.1 Gammaproteobacteria bacterium
GATGCCCGGCGCTGCCGACCCCGGAGGTGCCGTAGGCGATGCCCCCCGGCTTGCTGTTCGCTTCCTTGACGTACTCGGCAAGCGTCTTCGCCTGCACCGACGGATGCACGACCAGCACGTTGCCCGACACCGTCGCCATCGAGATCGGCGCGAAATCGACCAGCGGCTGGTAAGGCAATTTCGAGTTGAGATGCGGTGCGACGGCGAGCGCCGCGATGGTCGCCAGAAGGATGGTGTAGCCGTCCGGCTCCGCCTTGGCGACCACGGCGGCGGCGATCGTCCCGCCGGCGCCGGCGCGGTTCTCGACGACGACGGTCTGGCCGAGATATTCGCCGAGCTTTCTCTGCATGACGCGGGCGACGGTGTCGGTCCCCCCGCCCGGCGCGAAGCCGACGACGAGGTTGACCGGCCGGGCCGGATAGGTCTGGGCCGCCGCGTTCGCCGACATGGCGAGCGCTGCGGCAAGCGCAACGATCAGTCTCATGCTCCTTCTCCTCTGTTCGGTTGCTGCGCCTTTTGTCGGGCGCTTATTTTCCCTGGAACACGGGCTTGCGCTTCTCCATGAAGGCTCTGCGGCCCTCGATGTAGTCCTGGCTGTCGAAGCAGGCCTTGACCAAGGCGGCGCAGGCCTGGGCGTCGAACGCAGTCGATTTCAGCAGCTCTCGCACGATGCGCTTGCTCGCGCGGATGGTCAGCGGTGCGTTCTCCGAGATCATCGAGCAGTACTCGAGCACCAGCGCTTCGAGCTCCGCGACCGGCGCCACGCGGTGCACGAATCCCATGGTCTTCGCCTCGTCGGCTCTGAACTGGCGCCCGGTGATCAGCACCTCGCGCGCGAAGGCCGGACCGATGATGTCGACCAGGTTCTTGAGCGACGAGGCGCGGTAGCCCAGGCCCAGCTTCGCGGCGGGGATGCCGAAGCGAGCGTCTTCGGCCGCGATCCTGAGGTCGGAGCACAGGGCGATATTGACGCCGGCTCCAAGGCAATATCCGCGGATCATGGCGATGATGACCTTGTCGCAGTTCTGCAGGCGCTCCGCTACGCGCCCGGCGATCTCCTCGTAGCGCTGCACGCCCTCGGCGGTCGAGCGCTCCTTCTCGTACTGTGAGACGTCCGCCCCGGAAACGAAGGCCTTGTCACCCTCGCCCTTGAGCACGATCACGCGGACATCGGGATCCTGCTCAAAGCGGTCGAGGACCTTGGGGATCGCCTCCCACATGTCGATCGAAACGGCGTTCCTGCGGGCGGGGTTGTTGAAGGTGAGCCAGCCGATCGATCCCTGCTTTTCGGCGACGATGCGCTCGGTGAGCTCGCCCGCGGGAAAGACGGGCCGCTTCGGGAGGGCGATGAGTTCTGCCTGGTTCATGAGCGTTTCCTGCGGGGCAAACCGCGATTGTAAGCCGTGACGTGGCCGCGGGGCCCTTGATCGCCGTCAATAAGGTCTCGCGACGAACAGATAGGGGTGCAGGAACAGGAGCACGAAGTACACGGCGAGGCCGATCAGTACCTTCTTCCATCCAATCTCGTCGAACCGGAACTGATTGCGCCCCTGGAAGATCGCGCCGAACGGGATGTTGGAGGTGACCGAGGCGAAGCGCTCCCAGTCCACGCCGATCGCGCGGCTCTTGCGGGCGTCGATGAGAACCGTCCCGAGGATCGAGAGCAATGCGAAGCCGCCGAAGAAAATGAGCGACGCCTCGTCGCCACGGGCGATCACGTGCAGCAGCGCCCACAGGGCGATGCCCCACTGGATGGGGTGGCGCGTGATGCGCAGGATCCCGCGTGGCTCGCCCAGCGTGCGTAGCAGGCCCTCCTGGCGCACCGCGCTCGGGTTCTTGCTCATCACGCCCGCGGCGAGGAGCACCAGCGACACCGGCATCAGCGCCACCGCCCACACCTTGAACTCGTCTCCCACCCACAGCCGCTCATAGGGAGCCCTGGCGTAGGCCCAAATCAACCATATGAGCGCGACCAGCGATACCAGGCTGTAGAGGCCAAGATAGGCATTCTCGCCCAGCATGGCGACCAGCCCCCGGCGAAGGGGGGTGCTCGGTACGAAGTGAGTGACGAGAAAAACACCCGCGGCAAGAGCGAGCACCGCCATCGGTTCCATGCCAGCCTCCCCCGAGTTGGATTTCGGAAACTATGCTGCCACGAAGGGCGGGGACGGTCAAAACCTTGAAACGTTCGGTTACAGTCCTTACGGATTCCTGATCAACCTCGGGCCGCAGCGCGCGTTACTGGAAGCGGGAGACAACCTCAAGGAGGCGAATATGAAGGCAACAGGAACGGTAGTGGCTGCGGCGATCGCCGGTCTGTTCTCGATCGGAGCCAACGCGCAAACCACCGGTTCGGAAGTGCAGCGCGACCTCAACCAGCAGCAGCGCATCGAGCAGGGCCTGAAGAGCGGGTCGCTCAACACCCGCGAAGCCTCGAAACTGGAGGCCGGAGAGTCGCGGATCGACCGCATGGAGTCGAACGCGATGAAGGACGGGAAGCTGAGCCCAGCCGAAAAAGCGCGCATCCAGCGGGCGCAGAACCAGGAAAGCCGAGACATCAACCGGCTCGAGGGCAACGCCGCAAAGGGCAATCCCAACTCGGCGTCCTCGCAGCGCATGCAGGCCGACGTGCAGCGCAACGTCAACCAGCAGCAGCGGATCGAGCAGGGCGTGAAGTCAGGCCAGCTCACCAACCGCGAAGTCGGCAAGCTCGAGAACGGCCAGGCCCGGGTCGACCGCGCCGAAGCGCGGGCCGGTGCCAACGGCCGGGTGAGCCCCAACGAGCAGCAGCGCGTCCAGAACGCCGAGAACCAGCAGAGCAAGCGCATCTACAAGCAGAAACACGACGCGCAGAAGCGGCATTAAGAACTGCGAAGTTCTATGAAAAGCCCGCCTCGGCGGGCTTTTCGTTTCGAGAACCTTCAGGGGGAAAGGTCTTCCAGCACCCGCCCGCGCGTCTCCAGGGTGAACAGCGCCGCGACCACGCCGCCGACCACCGCGGCGATGCCAAACACCAGGAACACGGTCCCGAGCCCGGCTTGGGGCAGGATCGCGCCGATCATGAACGGGCCGATCATCGATGCGACGCGCAGCCAGGCGGTCGCGGCGCCGGAGCCCACCGCGCGCACGCGCGTCGGGTAGATCTCCGGGGTGTAGAGATACAGGCCGAGCGCCAGCGTGTTGATCATGGCGTAGCTCAGGGACGCGTAGATCATCACGTCGATGGCCGAATTGCCGGTCCCGCGCATCCACAGAATGAACAGCGGAACCGCGCCGACGAAGAACGCCATGGCGAACCAGGCGCGTCTTCCGGTGCGGTCGATGAGATAGGCGCAAGCGAGCGCCCCGACGAGCCCCGCAGCCGTGGCCGCGAGCGAGTATTGCAGCGCCTGCTGCAGCGGCAGCTTGAAGATCGTGCGGTAGATCGTCGGCAGCCACCCGGATATTCCGTAGACGATCAGGTAGGTGCAGAACCACATCACCCAGACGGCAAGCGTACGCGGCAGATAGATGCCGGAGAAGAGATCGCGCCAGCTCGCCTTCGCGGTCGGGACCTCGCGCAGGTTTGCGGGCAGCGGCGGCAGCGGTTTTCCGCTTCGCCGGGAGATTTCTTCCTCGATCGCGAGCATGGTCCGGCCGGCCTCCTCGAGCCGGCCCGTTGAGGCGAGCCAGCGCGGCGACTCGGGCAGCAGGCGGCGCATCGCGATCGCCAGCAGGACCGGAAGAGCCCCGATGATGAACATCCATTGCCAACCGAGATTCGGGACCACCCAGGTCGAGACGAGCGCGACGGCGAGCAGGCCCACGGGGAAAATCACCTCGTAGAGCAGGAAGAAGCGGCCGCGCTTTTCGGCCTTGGCGATTTCGTTGATGTAGGCCGCCGCGATCGGCACC
>JBGQKK010000277.1:0-3840 GCA_041499545.1 Gammaproteobacteria bacterium
CGCGGCGACGTTGATGGCGAACGCGAGGAAAGGGTTGGCCGCCTTCGCCGCCGCATACGCGATCCACGCGAGGAGGACGACCGGCAGCACCGCAAGCACCCAGGCGATCTTGCCCTGCTGCGCCTCGCCGGCGTTGAACAGCGCTTCGAGTGCCCCCGCATAGCGCGCCAGGAGTGAGTACAGGTAGCGGCGGTCGGCGAGCGGCCGCCATTGCTCGAGGAGCAGCGCCGCGATGAGGGAGAGGAGGCTCATCGGTTTCGCCGGTCGCTTCAGCCTTTCAGGAAGGCATGCAGGTTCATGAGCATCCCCGCGGTCGCGCCCCAGATGTAGTACTTCCCGTACGGAATGGCGTAGTAGCGGCGCTCCCGCCCCTCCCACAAGACCTGGTTGCTCTGATGATTGGCGGCGTCGAGCAGGAAGGCCAACGGCGCCTCGAACACTTCGGCCACTTCGAAATCGTCCGGCCTGAGGTCCAGGGGCGGAGTGACGAGGCCGACCACGGGCGTCACCCGGTAGCCGGTCACGGTCACGTACTGGGGCAGCTGCCCGAGCACCTCCACGCGCTCGGCTGCAAGACCGATCTCCTCTTCGGTCTCCCTCATCGCCGTCTCCGCCGCGCCGGCGTCTGCGGGCTCGGCGCGCCCTCCCGGGAAGCTGATTTGCCCGGCGTGGTCGTGAAGGTGCGCAGTGCGCCGGGTGAACAGGACCGTCAGCTCCGTCTCGCGCTTGACCACGGGGACCAGCACCGCGGCGGGGCGGATCTCGCGATCGCTGCGCCAGAGGTGGCCGTCCCCCGCGGTCACCGGCTCGACCCGCCGGCGCTCGGCGAAGCGCGAGCGCAGCCAGGTTTCGTCCGGCACGAAGTGAGGAGGGTTCATATGAGCGATTCGGTGCGGGGGACCTATTCTACCTACGCGGCGGCGTCGCCTCACGGCGACGCCGGGAAAATTGCCTTCGCAACGCACCCCCGCTATCCTATCGCTGGCCGGAATAGGTTTAGCGCCTTCGGCGTTTACGTGTAGACATCGCGGGCGATCCGGCAAGCGTAGGCGACCCCGCGATGACCTTCAAAAGGAGAATTGGATGAAGACTCGTCTTGCAGCCCTGTTTGGCGCGCTCATGCTCGCGAGCGCCTCCGCGTTTGCCTTCCACTGCCCTGCCGACATGAAGAAGATCGACGAGGCGATGGCAAAGAACCCGAAGCTGTCCGCGGAGCAGATGGCCGACGTCAAGAAATTCCGCACCGACGGAGAAGCCCTGCACAAGGCGGGCAAGCACCAGGAATCCGTCGACACGCTGGCCAAGGCGATGAAGATCCTGGGCATCTGATCGCCGCTCCAAGCGGGAAAAACGCCGCAGCCTTGCGGCGTTTTTTTGCCTGCGGCTCCCTAGGCCGCGAACGACAGCGTGCGCTTGAAGCGCTCGGTCGCCTCGACGAGGGCGCCCAGGGTTCCCGGCTCCCACACCGAGTGCCCGGCGTCGGGCACGATGCGATACTCGGCCTGCGGCCAGGCGAGATGCAGCTCGTGCGCCGACACGAGCGGGCAAACCATGTCGTAGCGGCCCTGGACGATGATCCCCGGAACGTCGCGGAGCCGGCCGGCATTCGCGAGCAGCGAGTTCTCCGGGAGGAAGATGTCGTTGACGAAGTAGTGCGCTTCGATGCGCGCGAGCCCTAGCGCGACCGTGTCCCCGGCAAAGTACGCCACGGTCTCCGGGCTGGGAAACAGGGTCGAGCAGGAGCCTTCATAGACGCTCCAGGCGCGCGCCGCCGGCAGGTGCACTGCCGGATCCGGGTCCACCAGGCGGCGGTGATAGCTCGCGAGCAGATCACTGCGCTCGGCGTGCGGGAGAAAGCCCGAAAATCTTTCCCAGGGCTCGGGGAACACGCTGCGCAGACCGTAAAGGAACCATTCGATCTCGCTCTTGCGGCAAAGAAAGATGCCGCGCAGAACGAGCCCCAGGCAGCGCTCGGGGTGAGCCTGCGCATAGGCGATCGCCAGAGTGCTGCCCCAGGACCCGCCGAAGACGAGCCAACGCTCCACGCCCAGGTGCCGGCGCAAGGCCTCGAGATCGGCGATCAGGAGCGGCGTGGTGTTGTCACGCAGCTCCCCGAGGGGCTTGGAGCGTCCCGCTCCGCGCTGGTCATAGGCGACGATCCGGTAGGCCTCGGGATCGAAGAACCGCCGGTGCTTCGGCGTGCTGCCCGCCCCCGGGCCTCCGTGAAGAAAGACCGCGGGGATTCCGTCCCGGCTGCCGCACTCCTCCCAGTACATGGAGTGAACCGCGTCGAGGCGCAGCATGCCGCTCGCGCGCGGCTCGATCTCGGGGAAGAGCCCGGGGACTCCCAGACTGCCGACATCACCCATTCCGGGCACGCTACGGGATCAGTATCGTGGATCCCGTCGTCTTGCGCGCTTCGAGGTCGCGCTGGGCCTGCGCGGCGTCCTTGAGCGCGTAGCGGTGGTTGATCTCGATCTTCACCTTGCCCGAGGAGACGATCTCGAACAAGTCCTTGGACGTGGCGAGGAGATCATCGCGCTTGGCGGTGTGCGTCACCAGGGTCGGGCGGGTGATGTAGAGCGAGCCCTTTTGCGCAAGCACCCCCAGCTCGAAGGGGGGAACCGCGCCCGAGGAGTTTCCGAAGCTCACCATCAGGCCGCGCGGCTGCAGACAATCGAGCGAGCTCATGAAAGTATCCTTGCCGACCGAGTCATAGACGACCGGAACGCCCTTTCCTCCGGTCAATGCCTTGACCCGCTCGACGAAGTTCTCCTTGCGGTAATTGATGCAGTGATCGGCGCCGTGTGCCTTGGCGAGCGCGCACTTCTCCTCGGATCCCGCCGTTGCGATTACCGTGGCACCCAGGGCCTTGAGCCACTGGCAGGCGATCAGTCCGACTCCGCCCGCTGCGGCGTGGAACAAGATGGTCTCTCCGGATCGCACCTTGTAGGTCTGCCTCAAGAGATACTGAGCCGTCATGCCCTTGAGCATCATCGCCGCGCCGGTTTCGAACGAAATGGAATCCGGAAGCGCGACGAGACGCTCGGCCGGCATGACGCGAACTTCCGAATACGCCCCCGGCGACCCTCCGGAGTACGCCACGCGGTCGCCGACCTTGACCTGAGCGACGCCCGCTCCGATCGCCTCCACGACACCCGCCGCTTCGTTGCCCATCCCCGAGGGCAAGGCGATCTTGTACAGTCCGGCGCGCTGATAGACGTCGAGGAAATTGAGCCCGCAAGCCTTGTGGCGAACTCGCGCCTCTCCCGGACCGGGATCGCCCACCTGAACGTCTTCCCATTTCAGGACTTCCGGACCGCCTTGCTGGTGAATGCGAATGGCCTTGGGCATTGCTTCTCCTTGAGTGGACGATAGTGTTCGGCCGATCGGGGCGCCCGGCGGCGCGCCGAATCATTTCTTGGCGGGATCCCCGCCGCCGGTGGGCTGTTGCGAGGCGTCGCGCGAGGCCGCGCCCGTGGCGGCTGCTGCGGCGCCCTGTATTGCGGCGAGCCCCGCCTTCTGCATTTCCAGTCCCTGAATGGTCATGCGCAGGACGTTGAGGTTCATGTTGAGCCAAGTCTCCACCGACTTCAGCTCCGCGATGCGCCTCTCCACCTCGCTCATCGCTGCGGTCGGCGTGCCCAGGCCCGCCAGCGGCAGGCCCATGGGGCCCCAGAGGTTTTTCAGGAATTCGAACGGATCCGGAGGCGTATCCATGGAGGGCGTGGCCGAGACGTAAGTCTCAAGTTTATTGTCGGGGACCCAAAAATTCCAGCAGTTCGGCGCGGCGCGCCATCGTGTCTTGGTAGCCCAGGTCGATGAGGGCCCTGCAATATC
>JBGQKK010000278.1:0-3839 GCA_041499545.1 Gammaproteobacteria bacterium
ATCTAAAATCGCTCGGACGCCCCGAGTACGTGGAGGGCTTGCTCGAGGGCGAAGAGGCCGACGGCGGCGGCGAGCCCGGCATCGAACGCGACGGGGAGTCCGATCCCCTGTACGATCAGGCCGTAGAGATGGTGCTGCGCACGCGTCGCGCGTCGATCTCGCTGGTGCAGCGTCATTTGCGCATCGGCTACAATCGCGCGGCGCGTCTCATCGAGCAGATGGAGCAGGCGGGGCTCGTTTCGGCGATGCAGACGAACGGGAATCGCGAGGTGCTCGTGCCTGCGAAAGTGGAATAGCCGTGCGGATGGGCCTGCATCGGCGCTGGATCGCCGCCTTGTCGGGAGCGGTACTGCTGTCGTTGCCGCCGGGCGCTCTGGCGTCGAGCCTGGAGCGCTTCTCCGAGTTCGTTACGGGCACGCTCACCGCGCGTGGGGAATTCGAGCAGAAGATCTTCGACGGCAACCGCAAGCTGCTGCAGGAGTCGCGCGGCGTTCTCGCGTTCTCGCGTCCTGGCAAGTTCCGCTGGAGCTATCTCAAACCCTACGCACAACTCATCGTCGGCGACGGCAGCAAGGTGTGGATCTACGACGAAGACCTGAAGCAGGTCACGGTGAGAAAGCTCGACCAGGCGCTCGGCTCGACGCCTGCGGCGTTGCTCGCCGGGGACAATGAAGCGATGCGGTCGTTCAGGCTTACCGACCGGGGGACCAAGGACGGCGTCGAATGGCTCGAGGCCTTGCCGCGCGAAAAGGAGGGCGGCTTCGAGAGAATCCGCATGGGCTTCAGTTCTTCCGGTCTTCAGATCATGGAACTCGTCGACAGCTTCGGGCAGACGACCGTTCTCAGGTTCAGGGCGCTCGAACGCAACCCCAAGCTGGACTCTGCACTCTTCCGCTTTTCGCCACCCAAGGGCGCCGATGTCATCGGCGACTTCCGCTAAACCTGCGCCGACGTGATCGGCGAATGACCGATCTGTTCCCAGCGCCGACGCCGGCGCCCCCATTGGCAGAGGCTCTGCGACCCAAGTCGCTCGACGAAGTAATCGGGCAGGAACATCTGCTCGGTCCCGGCAAGCCCCTGCGCCTCGCGTTCGAGTCTGGCAAGCCGCATTCGATGATTCTGTGGGGGCCGCCCGGGACCGGAAAGACGACGATCGCGCGTCTCATGGCCGATGCTTTCGACGCGCAGTTCATCGCGCTGTCCGCGGTCTTCTCCGGGGTCAAGGACATCAAGGAGGCCGTCCAGCGCGCGCAGGAAGCGCTCGCGGCGTCCGGCCGGCGCACCATCCTGTTCGTCGACGAGGTGCACCGCTTCAACAAGGCGCAGCAGGATGCCTTCCTTCCGTTCGTCGAGCAGGGCCTGCTGACCTTCATCGGCGCGACGACCGAGAACCCATCGTTCGAGGTCATCGGAGCGCTGCTGTCGCGCGCCTCCGTCTATGTGCTCCACAGCCTCTCCGCAGCCGAGCTCGGGCGGCTCTTCGACCGCGCCGCGGCCAAGGCCCTGCGGGGCCTCGTGTTCGAGCCGAATGCGCGCGAGCGGGTGATCGGCCTGGCCGACGGAGACGCGAGACGTCTGCTCAACCTGCTCGAGATCCTGCAGACGGCAGCGGTCAGCGCAGCGGTGAAGACCATCGACGGCGAATTCGTGCAGAACGCCGTCGCGCGCAACCTGCGCCGCTTCGACAAGGGGGGAGACGCCTTCTACGACCAGATATCGGCGCTGCACAAGTCGGTGCGCGGTTCCAGCCCCGACGCGTCCTTGTATTGGCTGGTGCGTATGCTCGACGGGGGAGCCGATCCCCTCTACGTGGGGCGGCGCATGGTCCGCATGGCGGTCGAAGACATCGGCCTCTCCGATCCTCGGGCGCTGCGCGTCGCGCTCGATGCCTGCGAGACCTATGAGCGCCTCGGCAGCCCGGAGGGCGAGCTTGCGCTCGCCGAAGCGGCGATCTACCTTGCATGCGCGGCGAAGTCGAACGCCGTGTACGTCGCGTATAATCGGGCGCGCGATTTCGTGAAGGAAGACGAGTCGCGGCCCGTGCCGCTGCACCTGCGCAATGCGCCGACGAAGCTCATGAAGCAGCTGGGCTTCGGCAAGGACTACCGCTACGCCCAGGACGAGCCGGATGCCTACGCGGCGGGCGAGAATTACTTTCCCGAGGACATGCCGGCGGTGAAATGGTACGAGCCGAGCGACCGCGGGCTCGAAGACAAGATAAGGGAAAAGATGAAGGAACTGCGCCGTCGCGACGAGGTCATCAGAAAGAAATGATCGACATTCAGTTGCTGAGAAGCGAGATCGACACCGTAGCGAAACGCCTCGCCATCCGCGGCTATACCCTCGATACCGCCGGCTTCGGGTCACTCGAGGAGAAACGCAGACAGATCCAGACCGCCACCGAGCAGCTGCAGTCGCAGCGCAACGCGCTCGCCAAGCAAATCGGCCAGGCGAAGGCGAAGAAGGACGAGACGCAGGCGGCCGCCCTGATGCGCCAGGGGGCCGAGCTCGGAGAGAAAGTGAAGCAAATGGAAGCCGAAAACGGCACCGTGCAGGAGGAGCTGCACAAGTTCGTCTCCCTCATCCCGAACCTGCTGCACGCGAGTGTCCCGGTCGGAAGCCGGCCCGAAGACGCCGTCGAGCAGCGCCGCTGGGGCGAGCCGCGCAAGTTCGATTTCAGGGCCAAGGACCATGTCGATATCGGCGCCGGACTCGGGGGCCTCGACTTCGATACCGCGGCAAAGCTCGCGGGCGCGCGCTTCGTGGTGATGAAAGGCGCGGTCGCGCGCCTGCACCGCGCGATCGCGCAATTCATGCTGGACACTCACACCGGTGAGCACGGCTACACGGAGGTGTACACGCCCTACATGGTGAGCGGCGCCTGCGCCGACGGGGTAACGAGCCTCGCCAAGTTCAAGGACGATCTGTTCAAGATCGACGGCCGCGATCTGTACCTCATCCCAACCTCGGAGTACTCGGTCACCAATTTCATGCGCGATGAGATTGTGCCGCTCGAGAAGCTGCCGTTGAAGTTCGCGTGCCATTCGCCGTGCTTTCGCTCGGAGGCCGGAGCTGCCGGCAAGGACACGCGTGGCATGATCCGCAACCACCAGTTCGACAAGGTCGAGCTGGTGCAGATAGTCCATCCCGCGAAGTCGTATGAAGCGCACGAGCAGCTGACGGGACATGCCGAGACGATCTTGAAGAAGCTCGAGCTGTCGCACCGCGTGATCACTTTGTCCGCCGGCGACACCGGCTTCTCTTCGGCGAAGACCTATGACATCGAAGTCTGGCTGCCGGGACAGAACGCCTACCGCGAGATCTCTTCGTGCAGCAACTTCGAGGCGTTCCAGGCGCGGCGCATGCAGGCGCGCTTCCGCAACGAGAAGGGTAAACCCGAGCTGGTGCACACGCTGAACGGTTCGGGCCTCGCTGTCGGCCGTACCCTCATCGCCGTGATGGAAAATTACCAGCGCAAGGACGGGGGTATCGACATTCCGCTCGCGCTGCGGCCTTATATGGGGAAGATCGAGACCATTGAGCCGGCGCGCTGAGCGCGCTGGTAAAATGCGCGCGACCGGAGAGGTGACGGAGCGGTTGAACGTGCCGGTCTCGAAAACCGGAATACGCGCAAGCGTATCGTGGGTTCGAATCCCACCCTCTCCGCCACAAACCCCCTCTAGGAGGGCTCTCGCCAGGCGGGATCTGGTGTCGAGATCATGAACTATTCTGCCGAAACTACGTCACTTGGCCCACAAGCGAGCGCTCACCGCCAGAGGTTTCGCGCCGGTTATGAGGCATTGTTCCTAGGTGGGCATTGAATTCGTTAAAGAAACCGC
>JBGQKK010000279.1:0-3835 GCA_041499545.1 Gammaproteobacteria bacterium
CCGCCGTGCATTGCTAACGACAAGCACGGCGTGGACGGGATCCTGACAGGCGTCTGACAACTCGCGTCAGCGCTCTGAAAGGCCCGCGGGCTCATGCTTGCGCCGGCCCTGGGCGTGCAGTGCCTAGGATATTCGGCAACGAGTCCCAATCTACGACTGGTGTCTGCTCTCCCCGATTCCCGTTCCCGATGGATCGCAGCCGCGCTGCTGATCGGCGGCCTGCTGTGGTTCGCGGGTCTCGAATACCGCGGGCTGTTCATGCCCGACGAAGGACGCTATGCCGATATCGCCCGGGAGATGCTGGACTCGAACGACTGGATCACGCCGCGGCTGAACGGTATCAAGTACATGGAGAAGCCGCCGCTGCAGTACTGGGCGACGGCGGGCGTGTTCGCCCTGTTCGGCGTGGACGAGTGGACCGCCAGGCTGTGGCCCGCCCTGACCGGGCTGCTTTGCATCGCCTTTGCCGCCTTCGCTGCGCTGCGCCTCGCGCCCGGTTCGCCCTGGGTCTTGACTGCGCTGGCGCTCGCCGGCTCCTGGGGATTCTTTCTCGGCGGCCAGTTCCTGACGCTCGACATGGGGCTCACTTTTTTTCTGACGGCGGCGATGCTGAGCTACGCCCTGAGCCGGCGCGAAGGCTTGACTGCGCGCGCGCAGCGCAACTGGATGCTGCTCGCGTGGGCCGCGGCGGCCTGCGCCGTGTTGAGCAAGGGACTGGTGGGGATCGTCCTCCCCGGGCTGGCGCTGCTGGTGTACCTCGCGATCGAGCGCGACTTGTCGGCGTTGCGGCGCCTGCACTGGATACCGGGCCTGTGCCTGTTCGCGGCGATCGTGCTGCCTTGGTTCGTACTGGTCCAGCACCGCAATCCCGAGTTCTTCCAGTTCTTCTTCGTGCACGAGCATCTCGAGCGCTACGCGCTGCCGGACCATCACCGTCCCGGTCCCTGGTGGTATTTCGTCCCGGTGGTCCTCGTCGGGCTCCTGCCCTGGACCCCCGCGGTTCCCGAGGCCCTGGCGAGGGCTTTGAGCGCGCCGGCGCCGGCCGGCTTCAAGCTCGACCGCTTCCTCGTGATCTGGGCGGCGGTGGTGATCGTCTTCTTCAGCGCGTCGAGCTCGAAGCTGCCGGGCTACGTGCTGCCCGCAGTGCCCGCTCTCCTGCTCGTCTTCGCGAGGCACTATCCATCCATGAGCCAGCGCCTGCGCCGCTCCCCGGCGCTCGCCGCCATCGCGAGCGGCGCCGTCCTTGCCGTTCTTGCCGTCGCGCTTCCGGCCGTGAGCGAGCGCCTGTCGTGGAGCGCGTTCGGGCCGGAGTACTCGATCTGGTTGTACGCGGGCGCGCTGGTCCTGTGTGCGAGCGGATTTGTCGCGCTCGAGCTGCTGCCGGCGCGGCGCGAAGCCTCGGTCGCGGTCCTCGGCGTGGGCAGCCTGCTCGCGGCCCAGCTCGTGCTTTCCGGCACGCACGTTCTCGACGAGTACTATTCCTCGGAGCGCCTGATCGAGCCGATTGCCGGCGAGGCCCTGCGCTTTCCCCACGATGCTCCCTTCTACAGCGTGGCGAGCTTCGACCAGAGCGTTCCCTTCTACCTCGGGCGCTCGGTGACGTTGGTGGGCTACAAGGACGAGCTCGCGCCGGGAATCGCCGCCGAGCCCGGCAAGTACGTCGGCTCGCTCGACGAGTTTCTCGGGCGCTGGCGCGAGGACCGCGAAGCGTTCGCCATCATGACACCGCGCCTCTACGAGAAGCTCAAGGTGGACGGGCTGCCGGGGAGCATCCTTGCGCGCGATTCGCGCTGGATCATCGTCGCCAGGCGATGATCACTGCGGCTCGATCTTCGCCAGCCTCACGTACTTGCCCCATTGCTCGATTTCGGCGCGGATGAGGGCCGCCATCGATTCGGGGTTGCCCGGGAACGGATCGGTCGCCAGGTTCTCGAGAAACTTCCGCGTCTCCTCGCTCGCCGTGATCTGGTTGAACCAGGCCGCGAGCTGGTCGACGATGACTTTTGGCGTGCCGGCGGGAACGACGACGCCCCACCAGGGCGTGAGGTCGTAACCGGGAAAACCCGACTCCGCCATGGTGGGTACGTCGGGGAGGGTGGCGAGGCGCGTTGCCGAGGTGACCGCCAGCAGGCGCACGCGGCCCGAGCGCACCTGCGGCACGAGGAAGGTCACGTCGTAGGTCATGAAGTCGACCTCGCCGCTGATCAGATCGGTGAGCGCCGACATCGTCTGCTTGTAGGGGACATAGGTCGTGGAGAGGCCCGCCATCGCCTTGTAGAGCTCGCCGGTGACCTGCCCCGTGTTCGATCCCGTGGCGTAGTGGCCGTGGCCCGGCTTTTTCTTCAGGTGCTCGGTCAGCTCCGCGACGGTCCGGATCGGGCTCTTCGCGTCCACCGTGATCGCGAAGCTGAGCTTCGCGAGCGTCGTCACCGGTGCGAAGTCCTTGTCCGGGTCGAAAGGCAGCTGCTTGAAGAGGTGCCGCGCCGCCGCCAGGGTCGAGCTGGCCGGGGTGATCATGATGGTGTAGCCGTCGGCCTTCGAGCGCGCGACGTATTCGGTGGCAAGGTTGCCCTGCACGCCCGCCCGGTTCTCGACGAGGACCGCCTTGCCGGTGAGCTTGCTCAAGCGGTCGCTGTAGTAACGCACCAGGATGTCGGCGCCCGAGCCTGCCGAGAAATTGCAGATCGAGTGGATCTCGCGGGCCGGATACTCCTGCGCGACGGCCGGTGGAATCGCTGCGGAAAGAAAGGCGAGCCAGAGTACCGAGCTTCTCATGAGTCGAGCTCCGGGTAATGCCTGAAGATGCCGTGCTGGTTGAACGGAATTCGCCGCTGCGACGCGAGATAAGCGGCGATGCGCGGGCGAGCCGCCACGCGGTCGTGGAGCTCGACCGCTCGCGGATGCCGGGGCTTGAGCTTCTCCATGGCGCGGGGGAAAGCATAGCGCAAGCCGGCGACCATCTGGAACAGCGACAGATCGACGTACGTAAATGCCTTGCCGAGAAGCCATCCGCCTTTTTTCTCGCGCTCGAGCAGCCGCTCGAAGTAGCCGAGGAATTTCGGAAGGCGCTCGGCGGTGAAATGAGCCGCGCGGCGCTTCGACTCGGGCTTCTGGTCCTCGTAGTAGAAGGCGCCGCCGACGGGATGGTGGGTATCGTGGGCTTCGACCAACCAGTCGGCGATGGTGAGCTGCAGCTGGTGCGCCCAGAGGCGCGCCGACTCGCCCTTGGGCACCATTCCGTGGCGCGGAGCGAGCCACATGAGGATGTTCGCCGTCTGCCCGATCACGAGCTTGCCCGCCTTGAGAAAAGGCGGCGCGAACGGCCGGCGCCCTTCGGACCCGCCCTCGAGGAAGCGCGTCAGCGCCGGGACGCCTTGTGGGAGCCGCGCGACGTCCGCGTAGTCGGCGCCGGCCTCCTCCAGCGCGAGCCGCACGAATTCGCCGCGGCCCTGGATCGAAGGCCAGTAGTAGAGCTCGTAGCGCATGAGGTTCTCCTCGAAAGAGTTCGGGTCACGCCGCCCGGACGCGGAGGCGCCGCGCGCGGGAGAGAAGCAGGAGGGCGATGGTGGTCGTCACCAGGTTCCAGGCGATGCCGTTCACGAAAGCGGCGCGGTACGAGCCGGTCAGGTCGAAAATCCATCCCGGCAGCCAGCCGCCGAGCGCCATGCCGAAGAGCGTCGCCATGATCACCATGCCGGTGCGCACGCCCGCCTCCCGCGGCGAGAAGTACTCGCGCACGATGATCGGGTCCGAGGGAACGAGGCCGCCCTGGAACAGCCCGAACAGCGCCGAGATCACGTACAGCGCCGTGAGTTGCTGGAACGGCAGGAAGAGC
>JBGQKK010000280.1:0-3803 GCA_041499545.1 Gammaproteobacteria bacterium
CGGAAATAGCGCGCGCCGTTTTCGCAGCCGGCGGGCTCCAGGCCGAGGATGTCGCGCGCGAAGCTGGCGGAGGCGTCGAGGTCGCGGGTGCCGAGGCGGACGTAGCGGAGGTCGCGGAGGTGGATCACTTGCTTCTGCTTGCTGCTCTCGCCTTTCTCAACACTACGCGAAGCGCATCGTTGACGGCCGCCGAGTTCGGGAATGCCTTGGCCACGTCCGGTTCGAGCACTACGACATTCGTACCCTCCTTGAGGATCCGCTTGTAGTATTTCCCACGGACCGCTTTCGAGTAGTCAAAGTCGTAATTGGCGCGCATTTGTTCGACCACTGCAACTTTACGTTTCATGGTTCTTTCGCTCTCGGGCGTTGGCTAATCTTGCACTGATTACCCGGATGCTGTGTCCACGCTCGGCGTGGACCACCACGAGCAATCGGCCGGAAGAAGAATAGCCGATAGTAATGAGGCGTGGTTCGCCAGCGGAATGATCGGGGTCGTTGAAGGTGGCAGCGAGGGGATCATAAAAGGAAGTGACCGCTTCGTCGAACGATACCCGGTGCTTCCCAAGATTGGTCGCCGCCTTGACCCTGTCCCATTCGAATACCATGCCGAATGCCAGCCGCTTCGCTCAGGCTGGGAGAATCGTCACTGCCCGCAGGCAGGCGTCAGGCCTTCGAGCCGGCCTTCTTTTGCTGCTTGCTTTGCTGGCGCAGCACTTTCTTGATCTGCTGCTTGCGGGTGCGGTTGCGGCGATTGCGACCAGTGGATCTGCCCATTGTCTGAACCCTTTTCTATTGATTGAATATCCGGGGGAGATGATACTCCCCGCTCCACCGGCAGCTACTTGCGCATAAGGGGACCCACGACTTGGAAAAGTTCCGCATCCAGTTCACTTTGTTCTCCGCGTTCTATTCCCCGCTCATTTCCACGATGTCGGGCGGCTTCCTCAAGGCCGAAGGCCTGGATCCGGAGTGGTCGATCTCGCCGCCGGGGGTTTCGGCGATCGCGTCCCTGAAGGATGGCTCGGCGCACGTGGTGCAGACGGCCCTCAGCCAGGGGTTCGTGTCGCTCGACAAGGGGGAGACGCCGGAGGCGGTCCATTTCGCGCAGGTGAACGAGATGGACGGATTCTTCCTCACCGCACGCAAGGCCGATCCTTTCTTTTCCTGGAAGAAGCTCGAAGGCGCCGAACTGGTCACCTTCAAGGGCGGGCAGCCGCACGCCATGTTCAAGTACGCCTGCCACAAGGCGGGCATCGACTATTCCAGGATCAAGCTCATCACCCCGGGCGGGCCCGCCGACATCGACAAGGCGTTTCGCGCGGGCCAGGGGCAGTACGTTCACCAGCAGGGGCCCTTCCCCCAGCAGCTGCAGGCCGATGGCGTCGGACACATCGTGGCCCAGGTCGGGCCGCTGATCGGGCCTTGCGGGTTTTCCAGTTTGGCTGCGACGCGGGAATGGTTGAAGACAGACATGGCGAAGGCGTTCATGCGCGCCTACCGCAAGACCCGCGTGTACATGACCGCGGCGCCGGCGGCGGAGATTGCGAGGGCGGAGAAGCCTTACTTCCCGAACATCGACGAGAAGGTTCTCGCCGATTGCCTCGCGACCTACCAGAAGCTGGGGTGCTGGACGCCGCACGTGGAAATCACGCAGGCGGCCTACGAGAAGACGCTGGATATCTTCGAGTTCAACGGGCAGGTCAAGAAGCGCTACCGCTACGAGCAGGTTTGCGCTGCGCCTCCGGTTGCCGGCTGATCGTCGCCTAACCCGCGCCCGCGACCACCCGCTCGATCTCGAGCGCCAGCGCCGCGGCATCGTTGCTGAAGTAATGCGTGTGGCCGCCGGCGCCCAGGCAGAATTCGGCGCGATCGCCGGCGCGCTGCGCCTCCACCCTGCCATCGGGGCCGGGCATGGCGACGCCGAAATTCGCGGCGTCCCGGTCCTGGGTCCAGATGAAGCGTCCTACGTAGTCTCCCGAGCGGCAGGCATTGACCCATTCGGTCGCGCCGAGATCGGCGGCGGCCGGCGCGGCATTCGCGAAGCCTGCTTCGCGCGAGCCCATCCATCGATACAGGAGCGGAAAGCGCTCCGCGTACAGGTCGCGCAGCGGCGAGCCCACGGTGACGAGCGCGACCGGCAGCGCGCCGACGATGCCCCGCAAGCGGCCCTGCGCATGCAGGTAGCGCAGCAAGTCGGCGCTGATCACCGTGCCCTGGCTGTGCGCGACGATCACGATGCGCGCGTAGCCCGCGTCGCGCAGGTAGGTGAGCAGCGAGGCGTAGCGCGAGTAGATGCGCGCCCGGGGCGGCTGCCGGTTGGGCGGATCGCCGAAGTAGTTGTCGATGTCCAGCACGGCGTCGATGGCCACGCGCAGCCGGCCGAAGGTCTGCGTGAAGCGGGACCCGAGCGCGGCGATGGTCAGCGCGCCTCCCGCGAGCCATTTGCCCGCGGCGACCAGGGTTTCGCCCTGGAACATCTCCAGGCGGCCGACGAGCCAAACAACGAGGTCTCCCCCGAACCCCATCGTGAAAGCAAACTGCCGGAGGACGAACGCCAGGTAGAACACGCTGCCGGCGAGAGCCCCCAGGGGCACGAGCAACTTGAATGCCGCCCCCAGCAGCCGGCCGCCCCCGCCCAGCCAGTTCCCCAGGCGCCGCGCCCACTCGGCCGCGCCTTGCCTCACGCCTTTCGCATCGACGTTGGTGGTCGGCGAAATCTCCTCCAACAATGAGGGCAGCAGCACCAGCAGCGCCGCTGCCACCAGCAGCCCGAAGGCGAGCACTAGGGGCGTGAAGAAACCGCCGAGGGTCTGCACGCGATCCTCGAGGAAGATCTCGACCGAGCGGTAGGTGCCGCGGAACAGGATCGGCAGGTAGAACACATCCTTCGGCACCGCCCGGCCCGCGACGAAGCTGATCACCGACCACAGCACGAGGCTCAGCACCGCGAAAAGCCCGCTGGAGCCGATGAGGGCGAGCCGCGCCGTGTGCAGCGACTCGCGGGCGGCCCTGCCGCAGGCGCGGCCCAGCCACCATCCCAGCGACAGGGCGGCGATCTGGACCGCTACGAACACCGCCCATACCAGCAGCAGGGACGCGAGCAGCCATTCGCCTACGTGGAGGGAGGCGGTGATCATCCATTCTGCTTGCGTGCTGACGCTCGGCAATAGCCGCCTGCCATCGGCGAAAAGCATGACCACCGACGCAAGGACCAGCAGGTGGCCGAACAGGCGCACGCCCTGCGTGACGCCGGAGTAGCGCTCTACGAGGTAGCCGCCAAGCAGCGCGACGGCCACCGCGCTGGCGGCGTAGTACAGCTTCGGCACCCACTGCTCGGCGCTCAGTGCGAAGAGCGCCGTCGCCAGGCTCCCGGCTGCCGCTGCCAGCAGCAACAGCACCAGCGCCCAGCGCGCCGGGCCCGGCGTTCCGCGCAGCCAGGCGAGTGCGGCCAGCGCGGTCAGCACGATCGCGCCGAGGCCGAACGCGGCGGCAAGCAGTTGTCCCCGGAGATCTTGGGCGATCAGGGCTGTCGCGCCGAACACGACCATCATGAGCATGGCGAGCTGCAGGAGCGCGCTCGGCGCCTTCATCAGCCAGGCCATCCAGGCGTGAAGGCGCTGCAGCAATCGCCACGCGCTCCCTCCTTTCGTGCTGAGCGCCACCTGGTCGACCACGTCCGCGGCCAGCGTGCTCAGGTGGAAGAACAACTGGTAAAGCGAGGAGAGCGCGCGCAGGCCGCCCCTGCCGAGGCGCGACAGGTCGGCCCAGTACATTTCGTAGAGATCGAGCGCGCGGTCGTCGGC
>JBGQKK010000281.1:0-3776 GCA_041499545.1 Gammaproteobacteria bacterium
ATTGCGCCTGTCGACCGTGCTTTTCATCGGCTCCCCCTTTTAGCTGTAAGCTCGCGCTGCCCGCTATGCTCGACGCCGGCAAAATCCTTGTCAACTGCTTTGCCGCGCTGGCGGCGCTCGGCGCCTGCTGCGCCGAGGCCCACGACATCCCGACCGATGTCATGGTGCGTGCCTTCGTCAGGCCCGAGGGGCAGCGACTGCGTTTGCTGGTTCGCGTGCCGCTGAAGGCCATGCGCGAGGTCGATTTCCCGAGGCGCGGCGCCGGCTTTCTCGACCTTGCGCGCGCCGACGCGTCGCTCCGGAACGCGGCGACGCTGTGGGTCGCCGACAGCGTCGAGCTGTACGAGGGGGAGACCCGACTCGGGCCGCCGCGGCTCGTCGAAGCCCGCGTATCGCTCGAATCCGACAAGTCCTTCGCGTCCTACGAGCAGGCGCTCGCCCACGTCACCGGTGCACGGCTGCCGGCCGATTTGGAGCTCACCTGGGAGCAGGGACTGCTCGATGTCCTGTTCGAGTACCCGATCGCCTCGGACTTATCGGATTTCTCGATCCGGCCGCGCCTGGAGCGCCTCGGCCTTCGGACCACCGTGGCGCTGCGCTTCCTGCCCGCCGCCGGGGTCGTGAGGGCGTTCGAGTTTCACGGCGACCCGGGGCTCGTCAGGCTCGATCCGCGCTGGCACCAGGCCGCCTTGCGCTTCGTCGAATCCGGGTTCATCCATATCCTGGAGGGGACGGACCATCTGCTGTTCCTGCTCTGCCTCGTCGTTCCGTTCAGGCGCCTCGGGCAGCTCGTCTGGGTCGTCACCGCGTTCACGGTCGCGCATTCGATCACGCTCATCGGCTCGGCCTACGGTCTGGGCCCGGACGCGCTGTGGTTCCCGCCGCTGATCGAGACGCTGATCGCGATTTCCATTCTGTACATGGCGATCGAGAACGTCCTGGGGAGCAGCGTCGCGCGCCGCTGGATGATCACCTTCGGCTTCGGCCTGGTGCACGGCTTCGCCTTCTCCTACGCGCTGCGCGAGTCGCTGCAATTCGCCGGCTCGCACCTGCTCACGTCGCTGCTTGCATTCAACGTCGGCATCGAGCTGGGACAGCTGCTCGTGCTGGCGCTGCTCGTTCCGGTGCTCGAGCTCCTGTTCCGCTTCGCCGTCGCCGAACGCATCGGAACGATCGTCTTGTCCCTCCTCGTGGGCCACACCGCCTGGCACTGGATGACCGAGCGAGCGGAGCGCCTGAGCCGTTTTCCATGGCCGTCGCCGGACCCCGCGCAGCTCGCGAGGGCCGTGCGCTGGCTGATGCTGGTGCTGATGCTCGCGGCCCTCGCGTGGCTCGCTCGCGCCGCGCTCAGGAGGCGCCATCGATCACTTCCGCCCAAAATCCCCGAGTAAGGTCTAAACTTGCCGCAAGCAGCCCGGTTTTCGGACCGGCAATGGGAGTCATCGATGTCCAAACGAACGAAAGTCAACGGATTCGCGCGGCCGGTCAAGACCAAGCGCGACTATGAAAACGCCTCTGCCGTGGTCAAGCGGCTGTCCAAGCAATCCGACCGCGACTCCGCCGCTGAACTGCGCCTGCAATCGCTGCTCAAGGAGCTGGACAAGTACGACGATCTGGAAGACGAAGTCGAGGACGACCGGGCGGACCTGAGCTACTCGGGGCCGCGCAGGCGCTGGTCGGACAACGGCTCGGACGACAGCTAACCCGTCAGTCCAGCGCTCGGCTCTTCGCGTTCCAGTTCTGCTCGAGGTTGGCGATCAGCGCCGGGCTGAAGTGGCAGTAGGCCTGCTCGAGCGCGTACACCGCGAAGTAGTTGCGGAACAAGTCGAGGGGCTCCTGTGCGACGCGGAACGCGCGCCGATTCGATGCGGTGCTCACCACGCCGGATCCGGTGAGCTTCTCTACGGCGCGCTCGATGGCGGCGTCCATTTCCGATGGCGCGACCACTTCGTCGCAGACGAGCCGACCCTCGGGGCTGTCGCAGTCGAGGCGGCGCTCGGCCATGATCGCCTGGCGCGCGATGCGGTCGCCGACGAAACGCGGCAGGCGCAGGTTGGCCGCGCCCGGGATGATGCCTTCCTTGCGCGCGGGCAGCGTCAGATAGGCGTCCTTCGCCGCGAGCACATAGTCCATCACCAGCAGATACTGGCAGTGGCCGCCGATAGCGAAGCCCTCCACCGCCGCGATCCAGGGCTTCTCCAGCGTCTTCCCGCCGATGTCGTCGGGCACCGCGTCCTCGCTTGCGAGGCCGCGGTAGATCTTGTTCACGACGCCCAGGTCGCGCTCCAGATACCAGATGAAAGGCACCTTGCCGTGATAGAGGTGGGTCAGGTTGATACCGCTGCCCAGGACGCGGCGCCCGCTGAATTTTCCGCTCTGCACCACGCCGCCGCGCAGCACGCCGATCGCGGTGCGCGGGTCGAGGATCGCCAGATCGACGGCGATCTCGGCCGCGGTGAGCGTCGTACCGTCCTCGGCGTTCAGGTGGCGCGGGTTCTTCTGGATGACGTGTGAGGCCCTGCCCGCGCGCAAGACCTCGGCCGCGCCGAGGTCGATGCGCCCGCTTTTCTCCAGCTCGCCTTGGCGCGCGAGCGACTCGGCGCGCGGCAGCAGCATCGCGTGACACAGGTGCCGCCCGGCGCGCGGATTCGCCAGCACCGCCGAAACGAAGATCCCCTGGTCGATCTCGACGCCGTCCTTGTCGCGCTGCAGGCGCGCGGACTCGGCCGCGACCTGTGCGCGCGTCGGCACGAGCCCCGGCACCGCGGAAGCGGCCTCGACCACCAGATCCTCCACGCGGACGAAGCGCGAGCGATTGCGCGTCAGCCGGTCGTAGACGGCCTCGGCGTGGGCTGCGAGGAAGCGGCTGCGCGCGGCGCGCGCCTCGCCCATGATCCGCTCCGCCGCCCGCTGCTCCTCCGCGCTGCGCCCGGGTTTCGCAGGTAGCTGCGCAAGAAGTGCGGTGCTCGACTCCCAGTAGCGGGAGAAACGGGCGCAGTCGCCGGCGAAGTCCGCGGTAGGCCCAGGCTGATCCATTGCCCTCATCATGCGAGGTAGAATCGCCGCTGTCCAGGAGGTGGAGCATGCTGAACAAAGTCCTGTTGGCGATCGCCTTCTTCCCGCTTTCGGCAAGCTCGGCCGAGCTGCCGATCTTCGACGCGCATCTGCACTACAGCCACGACGCCTGGGAATCGGTGCCGCCGAAGCAGGCGATCGCGATGCTGCGCAAGGCCGGCGTGAAGGGCGCGCTCGTGTCCAGCTCCGGCGACGACGGCCAGCAGCGCCTCGCCGCCGACGCGCCCGACCTCATCGTTCCCGAGCTGCGGCCTTACCGCTCGCGCGCCGACACCGGCACCTGGTTCCGCGATGAGACCGTGATTCCCTACCTGGAGGATCGCCTCAAGAAATTCCGCTACGCCGGGATCGGCGAGTTCCATCTCTACGGCGCCGACGCGGACCTTCCGGTTCCGCGCCGCATGGTCCAGCTCGCGAAACAGCGCGGGCTCTTCCTGCACGCGCATTCGGACTCCGACGCGGTCGAGCGGCTGTTCGCGCAGTGGCCGGAAGCGAGGATCCTTTGGGCCCATTCGGGCTTCGAGCGGCCCGAGCGCGTGCGCGAGATGCTGCGCAAGCACAAGAACCTCTGGTGCGATCTCGCCTTCCGCACCGACCCGGCGCAAGGCGCGTGGGAGCTGACGGGAGGCGTATCGCAGAAGATCGAATAGTCCCGACCTCTGGTAGAGCGGAAGAGAGGCTTGGAGGGACAGAGATTACCA
>JBGQKK010000282.1:0-3757 GCA_041499545.1 Gammaproteobacteria bacterium
AGCGAGTGGCTGACCTTCCAGTCCCTGCTCTCCCTCGGCCGCGTCGCCGATCAGCCGCAGACGCAGCTCGTGCCCCTGCTCGCGGCCGGCGCGCTCGCGCTCACCGGCGCCCTCGCCGTCGCCTGTTTCGTGAAGGCCTTCGGCGTCAGTTTCCTCGCGCTGCCGCGCGACCCGCGCGCGGCGACCGCGCACGAGGTCGGCATGTTCGAACTGATCGCGATGGGGATGCTGGCGCTTGCCTGCATCGGCCTCGGCCTCGCTGCCGTCCCGGTCGTGTCGCTCATTGGCGCGTTGGTGCCGGCGGCGGCCCTTTCGTCGAACGGCTCAGCCCTCGGGCTCGCGGCGTCCAGCGGCGGGCGCCTCGCAGTGCCTGGTATTGCCCTGGTGTTGCTTGTGCTCGGAGCGTTCGCGCTGCTCCTCCCACGAGTCCTTGGTCCGGTGCGCACGCGTGTCGCGGAGACCTGGGCCTGCGGCATCGCTCTGGAGCCGCTGCACGAATACACCGCTACGGCCTTCGCCAAACCCATCCGCCTGATGTTCCGCGACATCGTACGGCCGGTGCGCGACGTGGGCGTCGTGCATCGTGCAGGCACCCGCTTCGTCGCCAGCGTCCACTACAGCTCGCACATCGCTCCGGTGTTCGAGCGCTACGTGTACAGCGCGATCATGGCGCGGCTGATATCGATCGCACGCGTTGTGCGGCGCGCACAGAACGGCTCACTGCAGACGTACCTCGTCTACGTCTTCGCGGCGGTCCTCGTCGTCTTGGTGCTGGCGAGATGATCGAGGCCTTGGTCACCGCAGGCCTGGCGCTCGCCCAACTTGTCCTGCTCGTGGCGCTCGCACCGGGCGTGAACGGGCTGATCAAGCGGGTCAAGGCGATCCTCCAAGGACGGCACGGTCCCCCGCTCCTGCAGCCCTACTTCGACCTATTGAAGCTGCTCCGGAAGGACGCGGTTGTATCCGAGCATGCGTCCGCTGTCTTCCGCTTCGCCCCTGCGGTGTATGCGTCCGCGTTCGCGACCTCCGCGCTACTGGTTCCCGCGCTGTGGCTGCCAGCGCCGCTGGGAGGCTGGGGCGACGCGGTGGTGCTGGTGGGTCTTTTCGCACTGGCGCGCTTCGCTATCTCGCTCGCGGGTCTGGACACAGGGAGTGCATTCGGTGGAATGGGATCCAGCCGTGAAGTGGCGGTCGCCGCCCTTGCCGAGCCCGCTTTGTTGCTCGCGCTGTTCGCAGTGGCCTGGCGCGCCGGCGGTACCGATGTGAGCGGGATGGCCGGTTACATGGTCAGTCACGATGCGGGAGTCTTCGCCCCGAGCCAGCTGCTTGCCGCGGCCGCGCTTTTCATCGCGGTCATCGCCGAGACCGGCCGGGTGCCCGTGGATAACCCAGACACACATCTGGAACTGACGATGATCCACGAGGGAATGCTCCTCGAGTACTCGGGGCGGCCGCTCGGGATCCTGATGTGGGCGAGCCTGGTCAAGCAAATCGTTCTGTTCTCGCTCTTGATCGCCCTCTTCGTTCCGTTCGGCATCGCGTCCGCGTCCCCCGAGATCCCGGTTGCTCTCGGCGCATTCGTCGTCAAGCTCGCCGGGCTCGCGCTGTTGATGGCACTCGTCGAGTCCAGCAGCGCCAAGCTACGGATCCTCAAGATCCCGGAGCTGCTTGGTGCGGCCTCCGCGCTTGCGGCGCTCGCCCTGGTTGCGGAGGTGGTGCTCGGATGAGCGGTGCGGGCGCGATCGTCGACGGCCTGGCTCTCGCGCTGCTTGGGGTGGCGCTCTTCAGCGTCGCGATGCGCGGCCTGGTCGCCGGTGTATGGCTGCTCGTCGTGCAGTCCGGTTTGCTCGCCCTCGTGGCCGCGACTATCGCCTTTTCATCGGGTGCCGAGCACATGTGGGCGGCGGCACTTTTGACGCTCGTCGTGCGCGCCGGCGCTGTGCCGGTCGTGCTCTTCCGCGTCCTGGGTGCGGTGGCGCTCAGACGCGAAACCCGGCCGCTGCTCTCTACACGAAACGCGCTCATCCTCGCCGTGCTGCTGGTCCTGGTCGCGTTCTTCGCGGCCGGCCGCCTCGATCTGTCGGACGCATTCCCAGCGCACGACGCGCTCCCGGTCTCGCTCGCCCTCACATTCATCGGCCTCCTGCTGATGGCGACCCGCCGCAAGGCGGTCTCCCAGCTCATCGGCCTCATCACGATCGAGAACGGCATCTTCTTAGCAGGCCTCATCGCCACGCTGGGCATGCCGCTCTTCGTTGAGATCGGCGTCTTCTTCGATCTGCTGGTGGCGGTCGGCGTGACCGCGGTGCTGACGCTGCGCATCAACGAGCACTTCGATACGGTCAATACCGACGAGCTGCGGAGGCTACGGGGATGAGCTTGGCACCGCTGCTGGTGGCTGTCCCCGTTGCCGCCGCGGCCTTGTGCGTCATCGCCGGGCACCGTGCCGCGGGCCTAAGCGCGATCGCGTCGGTCGTCACGTCTGGGTTCGGGCTCGTGGTGGCCGCGAGCGCGTTCACCGCGCCGGCCGAGCGCGTACTGGGAAGCCTGATCTACGTGGATGCCCTCTCGGGACTGATCGTCCTCATCGTCGCGGTCGTCTCCGCAATCGCCGGGCTGTATGCCGTCGGCTACTTGCGGAATGCTCTCGCCGCCGAGGAGATCGTCGAGGCGCAGGTGCCATGGTTCTACATGTGGCTGCACCTGTCGATCGGCGCGATGTTCGCCGTGCCCCTGCTAAGCAACCTCGGCCTCATGTGGGTGGCGATTGAGGCGACAACTCTGACGACGGCGCTGCTTGTCGCCTTCTTCCGGCACGGTCATGCGCTCGAGGCGGCTTGGAAGTACCTCATGCTGGGCGCAGTCGGACTGGCCTTCGCGCTCTTCGGCGTCCTCCTCACGTACTACGCCGCGGGCCACGCCCTCGGCGACGCGGCGAGCGGGCTGGCCTGGGACGAGCTCCGCGCGCACGCATCGGCGCTCGATCCCGCGCTGATGCGGGTGGCGTTCGTCCTTGTGCTCGTCGGCTTCGGCACGAAAGCCGGCCTTGCCCCGATGCATACCTGGCTCCCCGATGCGCACGGTCAGGCGCCCACGCCGGTCAGCGTGCTTCTCTCGGGGGCGCTGCTTAACTGCGCGCTCTATGGAGTGCTCCGATTCCATCTGCTCGCCATGGGGACCCTGGGCGTCGATTTCTCTTCGGATCTGCTGCTCGGATTCGGCGCGTTCTCCATCCTGGTGGCGATCCCGTTCGTCCTTGTACAGCACGACCTCAAGCGGCTGCTCGCGTACTCGTCCGTCGAGCACATGGGCATCGTCGCGCTCGCCGTCGGGATCGGCGGGCCTCTCGCATTATTTGCCGCCGCGTTCCACATGTTCAACCACGCGCTCGCCAAGACGACCCTTTTCGTCGCGGCCGGCGCCCTGGGTCAGCGTTACGGGACGCTGCGCCTGGCACGTCTGCGCGGCGCGATCGAGGTTGCTCCTTTGCCCGCACTCGGCCTCCTGCTTGGCACGCTTGCTGTCACCGGCACCCCGCCCTTCGCTCCGTTCGCGAGCGAGTTCGGGATCGCTCAGGCGGGATTCGCGGGTCGTCCGCGAGCCCTCGCCGGGGCGATCGTGCTGCTTGCGGGCAGCGTGCTGATTTTCGGCGGGATGCTCTTCCATGTCCTTCGCGTGACGGTGCGCGCCGCCCCAGCGCGCGTGCGCCCCGCAGCGTTCCCTTTTGCGGCGGCATTCGTCGGGATTCCTTTGGCGG
>JBGQKK010000283.1:0-3720 GCA_041499545.1 Gammaproteobacteria bacterium
CAAGGCCCTCGATCAGCGCCTTGTCCACCGGGCTGTCGACGTCGACCAGGGTGTAGGCCATCTCGCCCTTGGAGCGGTTGATCATGTTGTGGATGTTGAGGCCCGCCTTCGCCATCGCGCCGGAGATCTGGCCGACCATGTTGGGGACGTTGGCGTTGGCCACGGCGACGCGGTAGGGCGACTCGCGCCCCATCACCACGTCGGGGAAGTTGACCGCGTTCTGGACGTTGCCGTGCTCGAGGTAGTCGCGCACCTGGTCGACCACCATCACGGCGCTGTTGTCCTCGGCCTCGCGGGTCGAGGCGCCCAGGTGCGGCAGCGCGATCACTGCGGGATTCGCGCAGAGCGCCTGCGCCGGGAAATCGGTCACGTAGTACTTCAGCTTCTTCGAGGCGAGCGCCTGCGCGACCGCCTTGGCGTCGACGATCTCCTCGCGCGAGAAATTGAGCAGGATCGCGCCCGAGTGCGCGAGCTCCAGGTTCTTCGCGTTGATCAGGTGCTTGGTCACCGCCAGCAGCGGCACGTGCAGCGTGACGAACTGGCTGCCTTTCAGGATCTCCTCGATCGAATGCGCCTTCTTCACCTGCGAGGGCAGGCTCCACGCGGCCTCGACCGTGATCTCCGGGTCGTAGCCGAGGACGTTCATCCCGAGCTTGATCGCCGCGTCGGCGACCAGGCTGCCGATCTTCCCCAAACCGATCACCCCCAGCGTCTGGCCCGGCAGCTCCATCCCGGCGAACTGCTTCTTCTCCTCCTCGACGCGCTTGCCGAGCGTGTCGTCGTCGCAGTCGAGCGAGCCCACGAAGCGGACCGCGGGAACGAGATTGCGCGCCGCCATCAGGATCCCGGCGAGGACCAGCTCCTTGACGGCGTTGGCGTTCGCGCCGGGCGCGTTGAACACCGGCACGCCGCGAGCGCTCATCGCCTTCACCGGGATGTTGTTCGTGCCCGCGCCCGCGCGCCCGATCGCGCGCACGCTCTCGGGAATCTTCATCGCGTTCATGTCGTGCGAGCGCACCAGAATCGCATCGGGGTGGGAGGCGTCCTTGGAGACGCTGTACCCTTTCGCGGGGAAGCGCTTCAGCCCGACTGGGGAGATCTGGTTGAGGACGAGGATTTCGAATTTCTTCGCGGTCATGCGCGAATCATAAACCACCGGCGCGCGCCGCGGAGCCTCAGCGCCCGCCTTCGGCCCGCGCGGCCCAGTAGGTGTCGAGCAGGCTGACGCCCCACACGAACGCGTAGCCGGCGAGCGCGACCGCGGGCAGGAGCGGATCGACCTCGGCGGTTCTTCTGGCGATCGCGATCAGGGGCCCCATCATCTGCAGCACCCAGCTCGCCACGCAGACGAAGGTGATCGTCGCGATCCCCAGGCGCTGCTGGTGGAGCTGCCCGAGACCGGGAACGATCGCCGACAGCACGAGCGGCACGATCAGGCCGTCGCGCCGTCCGGCGGGCGCGCCCTCGAGCGCGATGTCGCGCAGGTGAGCGACGCCCGCGCCCGCACCCTTGGCCGTCGACGCCAGCGCCTGTTCCAGGTCCGCGGCGGCGACAGGATCGATCACCGGAAACGAGTGGCGCTTCCCGCCGACCTCGATCCTGAGCGAAGTCGTGCTCAATTTGCCGGCGAGGCGCGTGAAAAACGGAACGCGGCGCGAGCGGGCCGAGACCCTGGACACGGCGATGCGCAGGACGTCCTGAGCGCGCGCGAGGCTCCGGAGGTTCGCGCGCAGGGTGAGCACGAGAAGCCGCCGCGGCGTGAGAACGAGCAGTTGCACGCGCCCCAGCACGTTCCCGGCGACGGCGAGCTCCTCGACCGGCTCGCCCGGCTGCAGCAGGGGCTCGAGATTTTCGCCGAGCCGCCGCAGCAGTGTCTGCGCCCCGAAGCCGAGGATGTCGCTGTACTTCCCGGCGCGCAGCATCCGGTCGAAATGCCAGACCCCGACGGCGCAGGGAAGGACGACGACGAGCAGGAAGTCCAGGACCGCCGCCGCGAGGAGCAGCGAATCGAAGGGCCGCGCGAGGTTCCACAGGAGGAGATTGGCGACGACGTTGAGCGCGACGATCGCGAAACCGACGCGCAACACCGCCCAGAAGGAAAAGCTGGTCCGCCTGAGCGCGCTCGGCTTGGCGTACTCGACGGCCTGCACGGCGAGACTCGCGCCGGCGCGCTCCTGCGCGCGCCGCTCCTTGCGCAACAGCAGCAGCAGACCCGCGAGCATGACGAAGAGCAGGATCCGCCCGCCGGAGATCGTCGTGCGGTAGAGGTCGCGCAGCCGCGCGATCTCGCGGTACGCGGCGCGCAGGGACTCGTCGCCGAATTCGCCGAGGCGCGATCCGTCCAGGCCGTAACGCAGTATCGCCAGCCCGTGCTGATCGCTCACCAGCACGTCGTCCGATCGAACCAGGATCCCGGAGGGATCCGCCGAACCCGGCAGGGGCAGCTCGGCCAGGCGCTTGCCTTCGGGGCCGAACCTGAAAACCCTTCCGCGCTCCATGCTGTCGGCCATGATGCTGACGAAGCGCGCGCCGTCGGGCGCGACGCCGACCAGCGCCGGCCACACGTAGCCTTTGTCCGCCTCCGCGGCGAAGCCCCCGGCGGGAACCGGCTCGAGGTCCTGCGTGAATACCTTGACGGCGTGGTGGTTGGTATCGACGAGGAGCACTCTTCCGTCGCGGTCGAGCGCGAGCCCGTTGGGGAAATGCAGGGATCCCGGCTGGCCGTCGGCCGAGCCGGTGGTCCGCAACACGCGCCCGTCCCTGCCCAGGCGCAGCGCGCGATGGTTGCTCGTGTCGGCGACGATCAGATCCTGCGAGTCGGGCAGGGGCAGGATGTGGAAGGCGCCGAACAGCCTCTTGCCGCCCCCCGCCGCGGGATCGATGCTCGCGCGCAAGGCGCCGCCGGCATCGACCAGGTGCACGAGGCCGGTCTCGCGACTGCCCACCAGCATCGCGCCGTCGGCCGCGGGTGCGAGCGCCGCGATCGGCGGCGCGATCCCGAGAGCCTTGGCCGGGATCCGCTTGAGCGACCTGCCGTCCCGGTCGAGCACGTGCAGCTCATGATTGAGCAGGAGCCACACGCGGCCGTCGGACGCCTGAGCGAGCGCCGTCGGGCCGTAGAGATCGGCGACGCGCTTGCCCGCCCAGTTGATCGCGAACACGATGCCCAGCGTCGCGACCAGGGCGACGAGGAAAATCAGCTTCTGGCGCTCGGTGAGCTTCAAGCCGAATCATCCCTCCGGTTCAAATCGCGACCGCCATGATCGGCCCTGGACGTTCCTGCGTCCAATATAATAGTGAGCGCATGAAGTTCGACAAGGAAAGATTCAAGACCGCGAAACCGCTCGCGCGGGTGATCGTCCTCACCGCCGACAAGTTCGAGGATTTCGAGCTCTTCGTCCCGTATTTCCGCTTCATGGAAGAAGGCGTCGCGGTCGACGTCGCGGCGCCCGCGAAGGAGAAGATCGCCGGGGAGAACGGCTACATCTTCGAGAACGTGGACCTCACCATCGACGAGGTCGATCCGCAGAAGTACGACCTGCTGTTCGTCCCCGGCGGGCATCCGCACGGCGCCCCAACGACGGTCAGGAAGAGCAAGAAGGCGCAGGAGATCGCGCGGGCCTTCTTCGCGGCGAACAAGCCGGTGGCGGCGATCTGCCACGGCCCCTACCTCCTCGTCTCCGCGGACCTCGTCAGGGGAAGGACGCTCACCTCGTTCTG
>JBGQKK010000284.1:0-3710 GCA_041499545.1 Gammaproteobacteria bacterium
ATCGTGCCGGCGGTGCCGCCCGAGTACCAGGCCGAGTTCAATCATGGTCTGAAGTGCTTCTTCGAGGAAGGCCGGGCGCTCACCGGCCTCGATCATCCGAACGTGGTGCGGGTGCTGAATTTCTTCCGCGCCAACGAGACCGTGTACATGGTCATGCGTTACGAGCGGGGCCGCACCTTGCAGGAGCACATACAATTGCGCCGCGGGACGATCAAGGAAAAATTCATCCGCAACGTATTCACGCTGCTCTTGAACGGGCTTCGGGAAGTGCATTCGAACAAGCTGCTCCACCTCGACATCAAGCCCGCGAATATCTACATCCGCAACGACGGCACGCCGGTGCTGATCGATTTCGGCGCGGCGCGTCAGACGCTCGTCGAGGAAGGCCAGCGCCTGACTCCGATGTATACGCCCGGCTTCGCGCCTCCGGAGCAATACAAGAACCGGGATCTGCTCGGGCCCTGGAGCGATTGCTACGCCATCGGGGCGAGCATATTCGCCTGCCTTTCCGGGTCGGCGCCCCAGCCCGCCGACCAGCGCGCCGAGAAGGACCGCTACATGTCGGCGACCAAAGTGTGGAAAAGCAAGTACTCGCGGCAGCTGCTGGAGACGATCGACTGGTGCCTGGAGCTCGACCACCTGAAGCGGCCGCAAAGCGTTTTCGCGCTTCAGAAGGTGCTGCTGCGCGAGAAGGATCCCGAAGTGCATCGCAGCGGCTCGCTGATGCAGAGCCTCCGCGGGGTCTGGAAGAGGCGGAGGACAGGGTGAGGTTCTCGATCTTTCAGGAAAGCCGCAAAGGGTCGCGCAAAGCCAACCAGGACCGCACGAGCTACGCCTACACTCGCGAGGCGCTGCTGATGGTGGTCGCCGACGGCATGGGCGGGCACCTGCACGGGGAAGTGGCCTCGCAGATCGCAGTGCAGCTCCTCACCGAGGCCTTTCAGCGCGAGGCGAGGCCCCTACTTCCCGATCCGTCGGCGTTCCTGCAGAAAAGCATCCTCGACGCGCACTTCGCGCTCGGCGATTACGCCAAGGCCCGCAATCTGGTCGAGTCGCCGCGCACCACCTGCATCGCCTGCGTCGTGCAGGACTCGGTCGCCTACTGGGCGCATGCGGGAGACTCGCGGCTGTACCATGTGCGCGAAGGGCGCATCCATGCGCAGACGAGGGATCACTCACGGGTGCAGATGCTGGTCGACCAGGGCCGCGTGCGCGAGGAGGCCGTCCACGCCCATCCGGACCGCAACAAGATCTTCAATTGCGTGGGCGCATCCGCCCGTCCCCAGGTCGAGCTCTCCAAGCCCACGCCGCTGCGCGAGGACGACACCCTGATTCTGTGCACCGACGGCTGGTGGGGACCGCTGACCGGGAAGCTGATCGCGGCGACTCTGGTGAAGAGCGATCTCATGAAGGCGATTCCGGAGCTCCTCGAGCTCGCCGAGCTGCGGGCGGGGGCCGATTGCGACAACCTCTCCGTCGTCGCGATGACTTGGGCCGGAACCCATCACGGGCCTCTGGCCGGCGAGGTTTCGACGCGCACGCTCGCCCTGCACGGCGTCAGCACTCAGCTCGGGGACTTCGGCAAGGCCGACGACAGCGACCTCAGCGACGAAGAGATCGAGCACGCGATTCAGGAGATTCGCGCGGCGATCCGCAAGCACACGACGCAGAAGCGGTGATGAGACCTTCCCAGCGAAAACCGGACGAGCTGCGCCCGATCGCGATCGAGCGCGGCTACACGCGGCACGCCGAGGGCTCGGTCCTGGTCGCCTTCGGCGACACGCGCGTGATCTGCACGGCGAGCGTCGAGGAAGGCGTACCGGGCTTCCTCAAGGGCCGCGGCCAGGGCTGGGTGACGGCTGAATACGGAATGCTGCCGCGCTCGACCCACACGCGCACCGACCGCGAAGCGGCGCGCGGGAAACAGACCGGACGCACCCAGGAGATCCAGCGCTTGATCGGGCGCTCCCTGCGCGCCGTCACCGACCTCGGGCAACTGGGCGAGCGCACGGTGAAAGTCGACTGCGACGTGATCCAGGCGGACGGCGGCACCCGCACCGCGAGCGTCACCGGGGCGTTCGTCGCCCTGCACGATGCCGTGACGAAGCTGCGGGAGCGCGGCGCGCTTGCCGCCTCGCCGATCCGCGATTTCGTCGCCGCCGTCTCGGTGGGGCTCTACGAAGGCGTGCCGGTTCTCGATCTGGACTACGCCGAAGACTCGCGCTGCGACACCGACATGAACGTGGTGATGACGGGCTCGGGCGGGTTCGTCGAGGTGCAGGGCACCGCCGAAGGCGAGCCTTTCTCGGCGGCGCAGATGCAGGCGCTGATCGTGCTCGCGCAGCAGGGAATTACCCGGCTCGTCGCGAAGCAGAAGGCGGCGCTCGGACTGGCCTAGATGATGAAGAAGCTCGTACTCGCCTCCTCCAATCCCGGCAAGCTGCGCGAATTCGAGGGTTTGCTCACGCCGCTGGGGATCGAGATCGTTTCGCAGGCGAGCTTGAGACTCGCCGAGGTCGAGGAACCGCACGGCACTTTCGTCGAGAACGCGCTCGCCAAGGCGCGCCACGCGAGCCGGCGATCCGGGCTGCCGGCGCTCGCGGACGATTCGGGCATTTGCGTGAACGCGCTCGGCGGGCAGCCCGGGGTGGCCTCCGCGAGATTCGCCGGCGCAGCGCAGCCCGGTGGGATGCCCGGGCGCGAGTCCCAGGACGCGCGGAACAACGAGAAGCTGATCGCGATGCTCGCCGGCAAGGGCGACCGGCGGGCGCACTACTATTGCGTGGTCGTGCTGATGCGTCACGCGGAGGATCCCGAACCGATCATCGCCGAGGGCAGCTGGGCGGGGGAGATCGTGGCGCAGCCGCGCGGCGCAAACGGTTTCGGCTACGACCCGCATTTCTTCTTGCCGGACCTCGGCAAGACGGCCGCGGAGCTCGATCAGGACCAGAAAAATCTCATCAGCCATCGCGGCAAGGCGATGCGGCGGCTGCTCGCGAAGCTGAAGGAAGGCGTGTGACCTCGAGCGTCGCGCTCGCCGCGTCTCCCACGGGCGTGCGTCTCGCGCAGCTCCCGCCCCAGGCTCTCTACGTTCACATCCCCTGGTGCGTGAAGAAGTGCCCGTACTGCGATTTCAATTCGCATCAGGCGAAGGAGAACGTCCCCGAGAAGGCCTACGTCGAAGCGCTGGTGAGCGACCTCGAGCAAGCCCTGCCGGAAGTGTGGGGGCGTCGGGTCGCGAGCGTTTTTTTCGGCGGCGGCACGCCCAGCCTTTTCTCCGCAGCGGCGATCGAGACCCTGATCTCGGCGTTCCGCGCGCGCCTCGCGCTCGCCGCCGATTGCGAGATCACCCTGGAGGCGAACCCCGGAACCTTCGAGATGGAGAAATTCCGAGGCTACCGCGACGCCGGCGTGACCCGGCTCTCGGTCGGCATCCAGAGCTTCGATCCAAGGCATCTTACAGCGCTCGGCCGCATCCACGACGAGCGCGAGGCACGCCGTGCGATCGAGATCGCGCGGGAGCATTTCGACAACATCAATCTGGACCTGATGTACGCCCTGCCCGGCCAGACGCTCGAGGACGCGCGCGCCGACGTCGACGCGGCACTCGCCGCGGGGGTCTCGCATCTGTCCTTTTATCATCTGACGATCGAGCCGAACACGTATTTCTACCGCCATCCGCCGGTGCTGCCCGACGAGGATGCGTCTGC
>JBGQKK010000285.1:0-3648 GCA_041499545.1 Gammaproteobacteria bacterium
CCAGCAGTTCGAAATCGCCTGCCGCCTCGCTCCCGACAAAGTCCAATGCCGCTTCGACGCCGCGGTGACGCACTGGAAGCTGGGCGACACCGATGCGGCGCGGCGCTGCTGCGAAGAGTCCCTGGCGCTTGCTCCGGACCTGGACCCGGCGCACCAGCTGCTCGCGGTGCTCACCCTCCCCGGGGCGATCTATTTCGATCTGCTTCCCATGATTCATTCGCAGCTGCGGCCGCGCACCTACGTGGAGATCGGCGTGTCGAAAGGCGACTCGATCACGCTTGTCCGGCCCGAGACGCGGGCGATCGGCATCGACCCCAAGCCCAAGGTGACCGCGCCGCTCGGGCCGAGAACGTCGATATACGCCACGACCAGCGACGACTACTTCGCCAGCCGCGATGTTTCCGCCGATCTCGGAGGCCTGCCCATCGATCTCGCTTTCATCGACGGCATGCACCAGTTCGAGTTTGCCCTGCGGGACTTCATCAACATCGAGAAGCATTGCACCGCGCAATCGACGATCCTGATCCACGATTGCTATCCTCTCACGCGCCTGACCGCCGATAGGGAGCAGAAGACCCTGTTCTGGAGCGGCGACATCTGGCGGCTCATCCTCATATTGAAGAAATACCGCCCTAGGCTGAGCCTGAACGTGATCGCTACCGCCCCGACGGGGCTGGGAGTCGTGCGCGGACTCGACTCCGCCTCGACGGTGCTTGCGGAGCGGCTGCCGGAGATCCTGCGGGAATTCCTGGCGCTCGACTATTCGGTGCTCGACATCGACAAGGCGGAGAAGCTCTCCCTCTATCCCAACGACTGGGAGAAGATCAAGGCGATTCTCCAGTAGCGCTCTCGGCGCGCGGCTTCAGTACAGGATGCCGACGACCGAGCCTGCGACACAGGTCGCAAGCGTGCCGGAAACGATGGTCTTCCCTCCCAGCGAAACGATCTCGTCGCGGCGCTCCGGGGCCATGGTGGCGAGGCCGCCGATCATGATGCCCAGGCTGCCGAAGTTCGCGAAACCGCACAGCGCGTAGGTCATCATCAGGCGGCTGCGCGGGCCGAGCGCGTAATCGGGCAGCTTCGCCATATCGATGTAGGCGAGCAGCTCGTTCAGCACCGTCTTCGTTCCCATCAAGGCCCCTGCAGTCGTCGCTTCGCTCCAGGGAATTCCCATGATCCACACCAGCGGCGCCATGAGAGCCCCCAGGACGCGCTGCAGGGTAATGGGCGCGCCCGCGACCTGCGGAAACAGCGCAAGAATCTGGTTGGCAAGGCTCACCAGCGCCACCAGCACCAGGAGCATCGCCACGATGTTGATGAGCAGCTGCACACCGTCAATGGTCCCGCGGGTCACCGCGTCCATGCTCGAGGTCGCGGTCTGCGTAAGGAGCTTTCCTTCGGTGGCGGGCGCTTCGCCCGGAACCATGAGCACGGAGATCGCGATCGCCGCCGGCGTGCTGATGATCGAGGCGATAAGAATGTGGCCCAGGGCGTCCGGGACGACTTTCGAGAGAATGCTCGCGTAGAGCGCCATCACCGTTCCGGCGACGGTCGCCATGCCGCAGCTCATGAGGATGAAGAGCTCACTGCGGCTCATGTTGCGAATGTAGGGCTTCACCACGAGTGGCGCCTCGACCATGCCGACGAACACGTTGGCGGCGGACGAGAGTCCGATCGCACCGCCCACACCCATCGATTTCTCCAGCACCAGAGAAAATCCCCTGACGATCCAGGGCAGCACGCGCCAGTAGAACAGGAGCGCCGAGAGCGCGCTCACCACCAGCACCAGCGGCAGCGCGCGGAAAGCGAGCACGAAGCTCGTGCCCGCGTAGGTCTCGGCGTACGGCAGCGGCGCGCCGCCGAGGAACCCGAAAACGAACGAAGTGCCGGCGCGCGTCGCCGCCTCCAGCGCGTCCATGGCGTCGTTGAGCGCCAGGAACACCGCCTTGGCCGGCGGCGCCTTCAGGAGCAGTGCGCCCAGCCCCAAGGTGAGCGCCATGCCCCCCAGCACCGGCCGCCAGGCGATCACACGGCGACTCTCCGAAAGCGCCCAGGCCAGCGCGTGCAGGAGAAAGAAGCCGAGCAGGCTGCGGGCGACGAGTCCGGCGTCCATGCCCGCTTCAGCCGAGACTCACGCCCAGCAGCTTCCCGACGAAGTAGGTGACCGCGCCGGCGCCGCCCCCGATCGCGAGCATGCGCAGGCCATCGCGGAAGGCGCTCCGCCCGGTGAACAGGCTGATCATCGAGCCGACTCCGAACAGCGCGGCGCCGGTCAGCGCTATCGCCGCGACGAGCGCGCCGTCGCCGCGCCCGAACAGAAACGGCGCAAGCGGCACGAGCGCCCCAACGCCGAAGGAAAGAAACGAGAACAGGGCCGCTCCCCAGGGCGAGCCGAGGTCCTCGGGATTGAGGCCGAGCTCCTCGCGCGCCAGAGTGTCGAGCGCCAGTCGCGGGTCGGCGATGGTGCGCTTGGCGAGCGCGTGGGCGTCCTCGCGATCCATCCCTCTCGCCGCGTAGATCAGCGCCAGCTCCTCGGCCTCTTCGGCGGGATACTCGCCGAGCTCGGCCTCTTCCAGCCCGATCTGGTGCTCGTACATTTCACGCTGCGAGCGCACCGAGACGTACTCGCCGGCAGCCATCGAGAAGGCGCCCGCGAGCAGGCCCGCGATGCCCGAGAGCAGGATGAATCCGGTGTTCGAAGACGCCCCTGCGACGCCGAGGATGAGGCTCAGGTTCGACACCAAGCCGTCGTTGATGCCGAATACGGCCGCCCGCAGGTTTGCTCCGGCGCCGAAACCGCGGTGGCGCTTACCGACCTCCTCGACCGAAGTCGGCGCCGGGTGCCCGGGCGCGGCGTGACTATATACGGAGAGCCCCCGCACTTTCATCGCAGCGAGAATGCCGCGCATCGCGCGAGCGCCGTAGCGCCGCAACAGGCCCGCGACGATGCGGGTGCGCAGATCCGGAACGAAGGCGGGCACCGACGCGAGCCCCGCGCTCTTCGCCCAGATCGCGGCCTGCCCCTCGGCTTCGCGCGCGAGCTCCCGGAACAGCTCCGAGCGCGGCGAGCCGTGCTCGATTTCCGCGATCACGCGGTAGAGGTACGCCGAGCGCGTCTCGTCGAGCCAGCCCTCTTCTGATTGCGCCATGCCCCGCCTCCGCCCCGTAAGAGACGCGATTCTAGGCGAATTCAGTCCTCGTCGGCGCCCCGGATGACGGCGCGGATCGCTTCGAAGGAAAACCCGCGTGATTGAAGGAACCGCATCTGCTTGGCGCGCTCTTCGCGCGTCGTTGGCGCTGCCCGGAACTTTCTGAGCCACACGGCCCGAGCGCGCTCCACCTCGGTCCCGCGCGCCGCCGCCGATGCGCTCTCGGCGAGCGTCTTGTCGAGGCCTTTCGCGCGCAGCTCGTGCGCGATGCGCGCCGCGCCGAATTTGCGCGAGAGCACGTGCGCGCGCGATTCCGCGTAACGCTCGTCGGACAGGAGCTTGCGCCGAGAAAGCTCTTCCAGCAGCGCCTCGAGATCGTCTTCGGGTTCAACGTGCGCCGCGAGCTTACGGCCGAGCTCGGTCCGGCTGTGCTCGCGCCGCGCGAGCAGGCGCAAGGCCCGCTCGCGCAGAGTGGGCTCACGTCGCATTGCCTCTAGCC
>JBGQKK010000286.1:0-3647 GCA_041499545.1 Gammaproteobacteria bacterium
AGTGTTCGGAATGGGATTGATGGGTCTGGGCGGCCTGGTGGCCGTGGCCGGCGGGGTGCTGTTTCTGGTCGTGGTGTTTCGCGCGCTGCTCGAGCGGCGCAGCAGCGCATCCGCGTGAATCCGATGCGCCGCCTGGTGAGTATCGCCCTGGTGGTGGTCCTGGTCATCACCGCGACGAGCGCGTTCATCCGTTTGTCGCAGTCCGGGCTGTCTTGCCGCGACTGGCCCGCCTGTTACGGTGCGCGGGTCGAATTTCCTGCGGCTGCGCCCTTCGAAGGCTGGCCGGTATTCATCGCGCGCGTCGTGCACCGCATTACGGCGAGCCTCGCCGGAATCCTGTTCCTGGTCATCGCGGCGCTGGGATGGCATCGCTGGCGCGGCGATTCGCGGCGCGCGGCGGCCGTGGCGCTCGTTCTGCTCGCCGGCCTTCTCTCCTGGCTCGGGACATACACTCCCTCTGCAATGCCCGCGGTCATGCTCGGCAACCTGCTCGGCGGCATGGCGCTGCTCGGCCTGCTCGCCTGGCTGTGGCAACCCGACGACCGCGGGGAAGCGCTCCCGGCGCGCTCGCGTCTCTGGATCCTGGTTGCGCTCGCGCTGGTAGCGCTGCAGATCGCATTCGGAGGGCTGATCGGAGCGAGATACGCGGCGCTCGCCTGCGCGGGTTTTCCCGGGTGTGGCGGCGGATCATGGCCGCAGAGCGCCGACTGGCGCGCCTTCGACCCCTTCCTCCCGAACGACGGCCTTGCAGGCGCTTCCCGGGAAACCTTGCACCTTGCGCATCGCTTCGGCGCGTTGCTCCTCGCAGCGCTGCTCGCGTGGATCGGGTGGCGCCACACGCGGCTGCCCGGCGCACAACGGGCGCTGGGAATCGCGCTGCTCGCCCTCGTTGCCCTCGAGGTCGCGCTCGGGGCGGCGATGCTGCTCGCGGGCTTTCCCATCGCGCTCGCCGTGTTCCACAACGCCCTCGCGTCGCTGCTGCTGATCGTCCTGGTCGGCATGCTCGGGCGGCCGGGTCCGCAGGAAATGCGACCGTGATACGCATCGACGCGCGCGGCCTCGAGCCGCCGGCGCCCTTTGAGCGAGTGATGGAGGCCATAGCCGATCTCGAACCGGGAGACGAGATCCTGCTCATCCTTAACCGCGAGCCGGTCCCGCTCTACCGCGTGCTCGAGCGCAACGGCTACCGCTGGACCGTGACCTGGTTCAACGATGGGCGCTGCGAGATCCTGATCCGGGAGAGGCGGGCCCCGGGACAGGCCTAGGAATCGAAACCGCGCAGCCGCTCCACGTCGCGGATCTGCACGCTGCGTCCGTGGAGCTCGATCAGGCCTTCCTCGGCCAGCTCGTGCAGGATGCGCGAGAAATGCTCCAGGGTGAGGTTGAGCCGCGAAGCCACGACGCCCTTGGTCGCGGGAAGCGTGACCTCGAACCCGCCGTCCTGCGCCGACGACGGGCCGCAATCGTGCAGCAGATAGCCGATGATGCGCTGCCGGCCCGAACGCATCGAGTTGGCCTCCAGGTCGGCAACCAGGTTGTGCAGCCGGTGCGAAAGGCCAGCGATCATGCGCCGCGCGAAACGCGGATCGCGCTCCAGTTCCTCGAACACCGCCTCGCGCTGGACGTACAGCAGCAGCGAATCCACGAGAGCCTGGGCCGTCACCACATGCGGCCGCTCCATGAACATCACCGCCTCGCCGAAGCTCTGCCCCGGACCGAGGATATCGACCACCTTTTCGTCGCCGCCCCCCGAGACGAACACGAGCTTCACCTGGCCGAACACGATGACGTGAAAACCCCTCGCCTCGTCGCCGCGGTGAAACAGGATTTCGGAGCGCGAGGCGCGCACTTCTCGCGTGAACGCGGCGACACGGTCAAGCTCGCCCGGGGCCAGCTCCTTGAACAGCGGCACGTTGGCAAGGAAGGACTGGACCCTGATCGGAGCGCTCATGGCGGCGTCGTGATCTGCGGAGGGACGGGGTCACATCCGCAAAGCGCGCAGTCGGGATCGATCTGCCGGATCAAAGCACCGGTATTCGCACGTGCATCAACGCCGAGCGCCCGCCGCGCACTTCCTTCAGGCACCTCTGGATCGCCGCGGGCACCGCGTCGGGCTCGGTCACTTTCTCGCCGTAGCCGCCCGCCGCTTCGCATATCTTGGTGAACTCGATCTCGGGCGCGAGCAGCGCGTTGAACTCGTTGGTCGCCTTCGCCTCGCCCTCGGGATAGACGCGCAGGGTCGCCTCCTTCACCGCCGACCAGCCGGAGTTGTCGAAGAGCACGGTGAATATCGGAAGCCGGTACTGCTTCGAGACCGCGTACACGGAAGAGGGATTGCCGAAGTAGAAGCCGCCGTCGCCGACCATCTGCACCACCGTCGCGTCGGGCCGGGCGAGCTTGATGCCCAGCGCCGTTCCCGAGGAGCTGCCCAGGCCCCCGCCGGCGAAGCCGATAGCCGACCCGGGCTTGGTGCGGAGAACTTGCGCGTTGACCACCGGGCCGTTGCGTATGCCTTCGTTGACGACGACCGCATCGTCGCCGAGCGCCTTCGATATCTCGGCGCAGAGGTAGTGCGGGTTGATCGCGCCGGTCTTTCCCTTGTCGGCGGCCTGTCTTGCGAGATTCGCGCGCCGCTCGTCGCTCTCGCGCTGCATCGCCTCGACGCATTTGGCGGCAGCTTCGCGGAAGGCGGGAGTCGCCTTCGCTTTCAGCGCATCGAGGAGTTGTTTCAGGATCAGCACGCTGTCCCCCTGCAGGCGCGCGTTCGACGCGAAGCCCCAGATCGGGAAGCATTCCTTCACCACGTCGACGTCGATGTGCGCCCACCAGGTGTTCGGATTCTCTTTCGTCTGCTTGGGGATCCAGGGCACGTCCACGTCCACCAGCAGCCCGACGTCGGCCTCTGCGACGGCGGGCATCATGCCGGCGAAGCACGGCGAGGCGCGCGAGATGTTGAGATAGAGCGGGCTCGCCTCGAACACGCGGAGGCCCGCGAAGCGCGCGAGCTCCTCGATCAGCGCCGGCGCCTGCGTGTTGCGGCCGGCGTAGGAGGTCACCATCACCGGGTGCCTCGCCGCGAGCAGCTTGTCGGCGAGCTGCGCGACCCGCGCCGCATCGGCCGCGCCCGAGCGCACCGCGCCGTAGCGCTCGGCGGGAAACGCACGCATCGCCGCCTCGTCCCAGGTCTGGGTGAGCGTCTCGCGCGGCAGCATCAGGTACACCGGCCCCATGGGGTCGCTGTGCGCGACCGTGTGCGCGCGCCGCAGCGTCTCCTTGGTCATCACGCCCGAGGGCAGCGTCCACTCCCACTTAGCGTAGGGCCGCACGATCCCGGACTGGTCGAAGGGCTCCTGGATGAAGTGAACGTAATTGTCGCGCGAGCCGGGCAATTCGCCCCGCACCGTGTAGGGCGCCTTGCCTGCCATCAGAACGAGCGGCAGCCGCCCGCGGCGCGCGTTGTGCATCGCCATCGCCGAGTTCGCCGTGCCCGCGTCCACGTGCACCATCACCGGGTGCCTCGCCGCGAGCAGCTTATCGGCGAGCTGGGCGACGGCGCCTGAGTCGGCCGCGCCCGAGCGCACCGCGCCGTAGCGCTCGGCGGGAAACGCACGCATCGCCGCCTCGTCCCAGGTCTGGGTGAGCGTCTC
>JBGQKK010000287.1:0-3645 GCA_041499545.1 Gammaproteobacteria bacterium
CAGCCCGGTGCCGAGGAAGATGTCCTGCACGTCGCGGCGGCGCACGTGGGTATTGTTGATGAAGTACGAAGATTCGCCGTCCCGCTGCAGCACGCGCTTGACCGAGATCTCGGCGTACTGGGACCACTGGCCCGCCGCTCTGCCCAGGCTGTTGTCGAAGAACAGCTCGACGCCGGCGCGCGCCACGGGCTTGCGCAGCGACGAGCCATTGAAGATCACGTCCTGCATCGAGTCGCCGCGCAGGGCCGCGGCCCGCGATTCGCCCAGGACCCAGCGAACGGCGTCGATGATGTTCGACTTGCCGCAGCCGTTCGGGCCGACCACGCCGACCAGCTGCCCCGGGACGTTTACCGTGGTGGGATCGACGAAGGACTTGAAGCCGGCGAGCTTGATTTGAGTGAGCCGCACGCTAGCAGAAGTCGCACCAGATCCGGATAAAAGAAAACCGGCTACGCGCCGGATTCGTCGCCGACAAAACGGAGCACATATAATACCATCTCCGTTTCCGCTTTCGCGCTCCGAATGCCGTCCAAGTCCAGCAAATCGCTCGACAGCTTTCCCAACCCGAGCCCGGGGCGCGACTACCTCATCCGGATGCAGATTCCCGAGTTCACCTGCCTGTGCCCGAAGACCGGCCAGCCGGACTTCGCCACCCTGTTTCTCGACTACGTTCCGGATCGCAAGTGCGTGGAGCTGAAGAGCCTGAAGCTCTACATCTGGTCGTACCGCGACCAAGGCGCCTTTCACGAAGCCGTGACCAACCGTATCGTCGACGACCTGGTCAGGCTGCTTGCGCCGCGCTTCCTGCGTCTCGTCGCCCGCTTCTTCGTGCGCGGCGGCATCTTCACCAGCGTCGTCGTCGAGCACCGCAAGGCAGGTTGGAAGCCCTCCGACGGGTTCGAGCTTGCACCGCTCGAGGAGCAGCGGAGCACGCGTTGAATCCTAGACTCGCGTCGCTGCAACCCTATCCGTTCGAGAAGCTGCGCCAGCTTTTCGCGAGCGTCACGCCCGATCCCTCCCTCGCCCACATCAGCCTGGGCATCGGCGAGCCGCGGCACCCGACGCCCGATTTCATCAAGCGCGCCCTGACCGAGAGCTTGTCGAAGCTTGCGAACTATCCGCCCACGGCCGGTGGGGAGGCCCTCCGCAAAGCCATCGCCGACTGGCTGGTCCGGCGCTACGGCCTGCGCTCGATCGACTGGAGGACCGAGGTGCTGCCGGTCAACGGCTCGCGCGAGGCCCTGTTCGCATTCGCTCAGACGGTCCTGGACCCGACCCGCGAGGAACCGGTCGTGGTCTGTCCCAATCCCTTCTACCAGATCTACGAAGGCGCGGCCCTGCTCGGCGGCGCGCGGCCGTATTACGTCAACGCCACGCCCGAGCGCGGCTTCGCCGCCGATTACGGCTCGGTTCCCGAGGACATCTGGCGCCGTACCCAGCTGCTCTACGTCTGCTCGCCCGGAAATCCGACCGGAAAGGTGCTGGCCCTCGACGAATGGAAGGCGATCCTCGCCCTCGCCGACCGCCACGGCTTTGTCGTCGCCTCGGACGAGTGCTACTCGGAAGTCTATTGCGACGAAAGCTCGCCGCCTCTCGGCGCTTTGCAGGCGGCGACGCAGCTCGGGCGCGGCTTCGAGCGCTTGGTCGTTTTTTCCAGCCTGTCCAAGCGATCCAACGTGCCCGGCATGCGCTCGGGCTTCGTCGCGGGCGACGCCGCCATTCTCAAGGCTTTCCTGCTCTATCGCACCTATCACGGCGGCGCGATGAGCCCGGCGGTGCAGGATGCGAGCGTCGCGGCATGGCGCGACGAAGACCATGTGCGCGAAAACCGCAGGAAGTACGCGGAGAAGTTCGCCCGCGTTACCCCGCTGCTTGCGCGCGCGCTCCGGGTCGAAGCCCCCGAGGCGGGCTTCTACTTGTGGGCGCCGACGCCGATCGCGGACACCGAATTCGCCCGGCGCCTCTACGCGGCGCAGCACGTCACCGTCCTTCCGGGAAGCTTCCTGGCGCGCGAGTCGGGGGGGCTCAACCCCGGCCACCGCCGCGTGAGGATGGCCCTCGTCGCCGAGACCGACGAGTGTCTCGAGGCGGCCCGCCGTATCGTAGAATTCGCGAAGACACTTTGAAGCAGGCCGGGATGGAACAACTTCAGGACACGATCGAGCGGGCGTGGGAAGAGCGGGCGAGCCTCGCGCCGGACTCGGCCCCGGCGAAGGTCGGCGAGGCCGTCGATCGCGTGCTGGATCAGCTCGACCACGGCAGCCTGCGGGTCGCGGAAAAAGTGGGCGGGAGCTGGGTCACGCACCAGTGGATAAAGAAAGCCGTGCTGCTCTCCTTCCGCCTGGAGAATAACCGCCCGATGCAGGCGGGATCGCTGCAGTTCTACGACAAGGTCCGGACGAAATTCGAGCGCTACGACCGCGAGCAGTTCGAGCGCGGCGGCTTCCGTGTCGTCCCTCCGGCCGTGGCGCGCCGCGGCGCCTACGTGGGCAAGAACGTGGTGCTCATGCCTTCGTACGTGAACGTCGGCGCCTACGTGGACGAAGGCACCATGGTCGATACCTGGGCGACCGTGGGCTCCTGCGCTCAGATCGGCAAGAACGTGCACCTCTCCGGGGGCGTGGGCATCGGCGGCGTTCTCGAGCCCTTGCAGGCGAACCCCACCATCATCGAGGACAACTGCTTCATCGGCGCACGCTCGGAAATCGTGGAAGGCGTGATAGTCGAGGAGAACGCGGTCATTTCGATGGGCGTGTTCATCGGAGCGAGCACCCGTATCTTCGACCGCGCGAGCGGGAAGATTCTCTACGGCCGGGTTCCGGCCGGTTCGGTCGTCGTGCCCGGCAGCCTGCCCTCCGCCGACGGCAAATACGGCCTATACTGTGTCGTGATCGTGAAACAAGTCGACGCCAAGACCCGCGCCAAGACCAGCATCAACGAGCTGCTGCGCGGAGACTAGAGAGGGGAAAGCCCATGTCCATGATGAAGCGGCTGTTTCAGCTCATGGCCGAGAAGAAGGCCTCCGACATCTTTCTCTCGGTCGGCGCCCCGATCAACATCAAGATCAACGGCAACGTCATGCCGATCAATCAGCAGGTGATGGACACGGCCACCGTGCGCGGCCTGCTCTATGAGGTGGTCGACGAGAAGCAGAAAACGGAGTACGAGCAGACCCTCGAGCTGAACACCGCCTTCACCATTCCCGGGATCGGCACTTTCCGGATCAGCGGTTTCAGGCAGAAAGGGTCGCCCGCGGTGGTGGTGCGCTTCATCCCCGGGATCATTCCGGCGTTCGACACGCTGGGATTGCCGCCGGTCCTCAAGGACCTCATCCTGGAAAAACGCGGCCTGATCCTCATGGTGGGCGCCACCGGCTCGGGCAAATCGACCACGCTCGCGGCGATGCTCGACTATCGCAACGAGCAGAAGACCGGCCACATCTTCACGCTCGAGGACCCGATCGAGTTCATCTTTCAGAACAAGAAGTCGATCGTGAACCAGCGAGAAGTGGGCACCGATACACTGGGCATGGAAGTGGGACTGAAAAACGCCCTGCGCCAGGCGCCGGACTGCATCCTGATCGGCGAGGTCCGCGACAAGGAGACCATGACCTCGGCGATCCAGTACGCCCAGTCCGGGCACCTG
>JBGQKK010000288.1:0-3627 GCA_041499545.1 Gammaproteobacteria bacterium
GCGTCACCTGGCGCTTCCTGCCCTGGGACTTCGAGACGCGGAGCCGCACGCTCGCGCGCTACGGCAAGGACCAGCTCGCCGAGGACTGCACCAGCCAGGACTGGGGCGTCACCTACGACGAGCTCGAGCCCCACTTCGACCGCTTCGAGTATCTGTACGGCATCTGCGGCAAGGCCGGCAACCTGAAAGGCCGGATCCAGCCCGGCGGCAATCCCTTCGAGGGCCCGCGCTCGCGCGAGTACCCGAACCCGCCGATGAAGACCTCGCACGTGGGCGCGCTCTATGGGAAGGCGGCGCGCGAGCTCGGCCACCACCCCTTCCCCGCGCCGTCGGCGAACATGACGCGCCCGTACACCAATCCCTACGGCCTGACGCTCGGCGCCTGCGTCTACTGCGGCTACTGCGAGCGCTTCGGCTGCGAGATGGGCGCGAAGGCGAGCCCGCAGACGGCGGTGCTGCCGGTGCTGATGAAGAGCCCCAACTACGAGCTGCGCACCCTCGCCAACGTCGTCAAGGTGAATCTCGATTCCGACAAGAAACGCGCGGTCAGCGTGACCTACGTGGATTCCCGCGGGCGCGAGTTCGAGCAGCCGGCGGACCTGGTGCTCCTCACCTCCTATGTCTTCAACAACGTGCGGCTGATGCTGCTCTCCGGCATCGGCAAGCCCTACGACCCGGCGGCGAACTCGGGCGTGGTGGGACGCAACTACGCCTACCAGACGAACGGCAACGTCACCGCCTTCTTCGAGGACAAGGTGTTCAACCAGTTCATGGGCGCGGGCGCGCTCTCGATGATGATCGACGATATCGACGGCGACAACTTCGACCACACGGGCCTGGGCTTCATCGGCGGCGGCTGGATCGGCGCGGCGAGCTCGGGCGCCCGCCCGATCGATTTCCATCCCGTGCCCCCGGGCACGCCGCGCTGGGGCGGAGATTGGAAGAAAGCGGTGGCGCGCTACTACAACCGCGCCTTCGGCATCACCACTCACGGGTCCTGCCAGAGCTACCGCGGCAACTACTTCGATCTCGACCCGACCTACCGCGACGCCTACGGGCTGCCGCTGCTGCGCATGACGTTCGACTTCCGCCAGAACGAATACCGCATGTCGGATTACATGACGAAGAAGGCGGCCGAGATCGCGAAGGGCGCCGGCGCCGCACGCATCAGCGCCTCGCCGCGCACCGGCAAGTACAGCATCGTTCCCTACCAGAGCACGCACAACACGGGCGGCGCCATCATGGGCGCGGACCGCGCGACGAGCGCGGTGAACAAGTATCTCCAGAGCTGGGACGTGCCGAACGTGTTCGTGATCGGCGCGAGCGCCTTCCCGCAGAACGGCGGCTACAACCCGACCGGCACCGTGGGCGCGCTCACCTTTCACGCGCTGGAGGCGATCAAGACGAAGTATCTGAAACAACCCGGGCCGCTGGCCTGAGCGAACTCTTCGAGACAAGGGGAAAGCCATGAGCGAATCCAAAGGCCGTCGCAACTTTCTCAAATCCGCCGCCGCGCTCTCCGCGGCGATTCCCGCCGGGGCCGCGGCGCAAACGAAGCCCGCTCCCGCTCCTCACTCCGGCGCCGATCACGACAAGACGCACGCGCAGCACATGCGCGCGGCGGCCGCCTCGGCGCGCCCCTACATGTTCCTGTCGCAGACCGAGGTCGCGTTCCTCGATGCCGCGGTGTCGCACCTCATCCCCAAGGACGAGCTGGGGCCGGGCGCGAAGGAAACCGGCGTCACCTATTTCATCGACCAGCAGCTCTTCGGCGGCTACGGGACGATGGCGAAGAAGTACACGCAGGGCCCCTGGCCCGAGGGCACGCCGCAGCAGGGCTACCAGTCGCCGCTGACGCCCGCCGCGGTGTACCGCGCGGGGATCCGCGACACGAACAACCACTGCCAGAAAACCTACGGCAAGACCTTCGATGCGCTCACCCGCGCGCAGCAGGACGAGGTGCTGAAGGGCCTGGACGGCGGCAAGATAGAGCTCGAGCAGGTGCGCGCGCAGTTTTTCTTCAACATGCTGCTGAACAATACGGTCGAGGGATTCTTCGCCGACCCGGTGTACGGGGGCAACCGCGACAAGGCCGGCTGGAAGCTGGTCGGCTTCCCCGGGGTCGCCGCGGTATATACGACCTTCATCGAGAAGCACAACGTTCCCTACCGCGCGCAGCCGGTGTCGATCGCCGACATCACCGGGCGCCTGGCGCAGGTCGACGAGCACGGCCACGCGATCCACGTGATGCTCGACGACAAAGCGGGAGCTTAGAGCCATGGCGACCAAGCTGAAACCGGTCGACGTCGTCACTGTCGGCGTCGGCCTGACCGGCACCATCCTTGCGAAAGAACTGGCCGATACCGGCCTCAAAGTCGTCGGCATCGAGCGCGGCCGCTGGCGCGACACCTACCCGGATTTCGCCATGCCGGGCGTGCACGACGAGCTGAAGTACGTTCGCCGGCACGAGCTCATGCAGGACCTCTCCAAGGAAACCATCACCTTCCGGAACGCGACGAGCGACACGGCGCTGCCGATGCGCCAGCTCGGCTCCTTCCTCCCGGGCGAAGGCGTGGGCGGCGCGGCGGTGCATTGGGGCGGGCTCACCTGGCGCTTTCTGCCCTGGGACTTCGAGACGAAATCGAAGACTCTGGCTCGTTACGGTGCGAAGCAGGTGTCCGAGGAATGCACGATGCAGGACTGGGGCGTCAGCTACGAGGAGCTCGAGCCGCACTTCAACCGCTTCGAATATCTCTACGGCGTCTCGGGCAAGGCGGGCAACCTGAACGGCAAGATCGTCCCGGGCGGCAATCCCTTCGAGGGGCCGCGCTCGAAGGAGTATCCGAACCCGCCGCTGAAGACGACGTATTCGAGCGCACTCTTCGCCAAAGCGGCGCAGTCCTTCGGCTACAAGCCCTTCCCGGTGCCGACCTCGGCCAACTCGCGCGCGTACAAGAACGAGTACGGCGCCACCATCCAGCCTTGCGTGTACTGCGGCTACTGCCAGTTCTTCGCCTGCGAGATGGGCGCGAAGGCGAGCCCGCAGACCACGGTGCTGCCGGCGCTGATGAAAAGCCCGAACTACGAGCTGCGCACGCTGTGCAACGTGGTGAAGGTCAATCTCGATTCGGAGAAGAAGCGCGCGGTGAGCGTGACCTACATGGACTCGCGCGGGCGCGAGTTCGAGCAGCCGGCCGAGCTCGTCCTCCTCACCTCGTACGTGCTCAACAACGCGCGCCTCATGCTGCTCTCGGGCATCGGCAAGCCCTACGACCCGGTCGCGAACACCGGGACGGTCGGCCGCAACTACGCCTACCAGACGCCCTCCTCGGTCACCCTCTTCTTCGAGGACAAGAACTTCAACTCCTTCATGGGCGCGGGGGGCCTCGGTCTCGCGATCGACGAGTTCAACGGCGACAACTTCGACCACTCGGGCCTCGGCTTCATCGGCGGCGGCTTCATGCAGGCGGGCTCGAACGGCGCGCGGCCGATCGAGTTCCACCCGGTGCCGCAGGGCACGCCGCGCTGGGGATCGGAGTGGAAGAAGGCGGTGTCGAAGTACTACAACCGCGCCTTCTCCATCACCATCCAGGGCGCGTGCCAGAGCTACCGCGGCAACTACCTCGA
>JBGQKK010000289.1:0-3616 GCA_041499545.1 Gammaproteobacteria bacterium
CTCCTTGCCTTCCTTGTCCTGCCACTTGCGCGTGCGCAGGGCGCCCTCGACGTAGACCTGCGAGCCCTTCTTCAGGTATTCCCCGGCGATCTCGGCGAGGCGGTTGAAGAACACCACGCGGTGCCACTCGGTGCGCTCCTGCTTCTCGCCGCTCGCCTTGTCTTTCCACTGCTCCGTGGTGGCGATGGAGATGTTGGTGATCGCGCCGCCTTCCGGGGCGTACCGGGTTTCGGGGTCGCGCCCGAGGTTTCCTACCAGTATCACTTTGTTGACCGATGCCATGATTTCAACCCTCCATGAATGATTCAGGATACACCTTCAGCGGCACCGACCGGGACACGCATGCTGGAGGCTACAATCAACCATAACGCAACCACCGCGAATCCGAATACAAAGACCGATTCCTCCCCCCAGTGCTGGGCGAGCCAGCCGCCGACGGCCCCGCCCGCGAACAGACCGAGCGCCTGCGTGGTGTTGTAGACGCCGAGCGCGGTGCCGCGCGAGGCCGCGGGCGCGGCGCGCGATACCAACGACGGCAGGCTCGCCTCGAGAATGTTGAAGGCGACGAAGAACGCGAGCAGGAGGGCTACCGCAAAAGGGAAATTGGACAGGCACAGGGCAAACCCCAGCTCGACCGCGAGGAGCAAGACGATCGCGGCGAGGAACAGGAATTTCAGCCTGCCGTTGCGCTCGGCGCCGAGGAGCGGCGGCGCCATCAGCACGAACGAGCCGAGCACCACCGGCAGGTATACCTTCCAGTGCTCGCCGACCGGAAGTCCGCCGTAACGGACGAGCGCGCCGGGAACGACCACGAAGATCGCCATCTGCACCACGTGCAGGCAGAAGATCCCGAGATTGAGCCTGAGTTGCTCGGCGTTGCGCAGCACGGCCTTCAGCGCACCGGGCACGAGGCGGCGCTCGCCCGTCGTGGAGACCGGTTCGGCGGGCACGACCACGAGAGTGACCCAGATGGCCGCGAGCGCGAGCAGGCCGGTCACCCCGAAGATGCCGCCCATGCCGATCAGCGGGTACAGGGCCGGAGCCGCGACCAGCGACACGGCGAACATGAGGCCGATCGAGCCGCCGATCAGCGCCATCGCCTTGGTGCGATGCTCCTCGCGCGTCATGTCGGCGGCGAAGGCGGTCACCGGCGCGGCGATCGCCCCGGCGCCCTGCAGCGCTCGGCCCGCGATCACGACCGCGATATTCGGGCCCCAGGCGGCGACGAAGCTCCCCAGCGCGAACAGCAAGAGGCCGATCACGATCACGCGCTTCCTGCCGTAACGGTCGGAGGCCATGCCGTAAGGGATCTGCAGGAGCCCTTGAGTGAGCCCGTAGATTCCGAGCGCGAGACCGACGAGCGTGCGGCTGTCGCCCCCCGGCAGCTGCAGGGCGTGCACCGCGAACACCGGCAGGACGAGGAACAGGCCCAGCATGCGCAGGGCGAACAGCGACGCGAGCGACAGGCTCGCGCGCAACTCAAGGGGGGACATCCGTCCCGACGACGCCGGGGACGTCATGGATGTAGCGGGAGTACCACGGAATTTCGTATAGTAGCAGGTTTAGTTTCGCTCACTGACGGTTCGATGGAACACATCCGCATCCGCGGCGCACGCACGCACAACCTGAAGAACCTGAACGTCGATCTGCCGCGCAACCGGCTGATCGTCGTCACCGGGCTGTCGGGCTCGGGAAAGTCGTCCCTGGCTTTCGACACGCTCTACGCCGAGGGACAGCGCCGCTACGTCGAATCGCTCTCGGCCTACGCCCGGCAGTTCCTCCAGTTGATGGAGAAGCCCGACGTCGACCTGATCGAGGGGCTGTCCCCGGCGATCTCGATCGAGCAGAAGGCGGCGAGCCACAACCCGCGTTCCACGGTCGGCACGATCACCGAGATCCACGACTACCTGCGCCTGCTCTACGCGCGCGTGGGTACGCCCTACTGCCCGCGGCACAAGCTGCCGCTCCAGGCTCAGTCGGTGTCGCAGATGGTCGATCACGCCCTCGCCCTCCCTCCCGAGGCGGGAATCATGATCCTCGCGCCCATCGTAGCCAGCCGCAAGGGCGAGCAGCAGGAACTGGTCGCCGAGCTGCGCGCGCAGGGGTTCGCGCGCCTGCGAGTCGACGGCAAGGTCCACGAGATCGACGCCGTGCCGAAGCTCTCGAAGAACGTGAAACACACGGTAGACGTGGTCGTCGACCGTCTGAAAGTGCGGGCCGACGCGAAGCAGCGCCTCGCCGAATCGTTCGAGACCGCGCTGCGCCACGCCGGCGGCCGCGCGATCGTTCTCGAGCTCGGCTCGGGCCGCGAGCACCTGTTCTCGGCGCGCTTCGCTTGCCCGGTGTGCGACTACTCCCTCGCGGAGCTCGAGCCGCGCCTGTTCTCGTTCAACAACCCTATGGGCGCCTGCCCGAAGTGCGACGGCCTCGGCGCGGTCGAGTTCTTCGACCCGCGCCGCGTGGTGGCGCACCCCAACCTGTCGCTCGCGAGCGGCGCGATCCGCGGCTGGGACCGGCGCAACCACTTCTACCACGCAATGCTCGGCTCGCTCGCCGCGCGCTACGGCTTCGACGTCGAGGCGCCCTGGGAGATGCTGGACGACGCCACGCAGAACCTCATCCTCTACGGCTCGGGCAAGGAGAAGATCGCCTTTCACTACCTCGCCGAGCGCGGCCGCAACCAGGTGCGCGAGCACGCCTTCGAGGGCGTGATTCCGAACCTGGAGCGCCGCTACCGCGAAACCGACTCGGTGGTGGTGCGCGAGGAGCTCGCCAAGTTCCGCAACACGCAGCTCTGTCCCGAGTGCGCGGGCACGCGCCTGCGGCGCGAGGCGCGCCACGTGAGGGTTGCGGACAAGACCATTTACGAGCTCTCCTCTTTCCCGCTTGGCAAAGCTCTTCAGTTCTTCAAAGCCCTCGAGCTCCCCGGTGCGAAGGGTCTGGTCGCCGAGCGCATCGTGCGCGAGATCGCGAATCGCCTCGAGTTCCTCGTCAACGTGGGGCTGGACTACCTCGCGCTGGCGCGACCGGCGGGCTCGCTCTCCGGGGGCGAGTCGCAGCGCATCCGCCTGGCCTCGCAGATCGGCTCGGGGCTGACCGGCGTCATGTACGTGCTGGACGAGCCCTCGATCGGCCTGCACCAGCGCGACAACGCGCGCCTGATCGAGACGCTCAAGCGCCTGCGCGACCTCGGCAACAGCGTGATCGTGGTCGAGCACGACGAGGAGGCGATCCGCGCCGCCGACTACGTGGTGGACATGGGTCCGGGCGCCGGCCGCGCAGGCGGGCGCATCGTCGCCGAGGGCACGCCTGCGCAGATCGTCGCCACGCCCGAGTCGCTCACCGGCCAGTATCTCGCGCACGCGCTGCGCATCGGCGTGCCGCGGCTGCGCAACCGCCCCGGCGCGAAGCGCCTGGTGCTGCGCGGGGCGAGCGGCAACAACCTGAAGCAGGCGACGCTCGACCTACCGGTCGGCCTGTTCGTCTGCGTCACGGGCGTCTCGGGCTCGGGCAAGAGCACGCTGATGCTCGACACGCTCCACCCGGCGCTGCACGCCCACCTGGAGCACACCCCGCACCGCGGGCTGCCCTACCGCGCGCTGAAGGGCATGGAGTA
>JBGQKK010000290.1:0-3543 GCA_041499545.1 Gammaproteobacteria bacterium
CGAGCGCAGGCCGCGCGCGAAGCCCAGGCCCTTCTTCTCGTTCACCGGGATCTGCAGCACCCCGGCGAGCTGGTACTCGACCGGGTCCTCGATGGTGACGATCTTGTCCTGGCCGGTGTGGATCTCGCTGATCGCGGCGTAGAGCGTGGTGGTCTTGCCGCTGCCGGTCGGGCCGGTGACGAGCAGCATGCCGTAGGGCTCGCGCGACAGGCGGCGCATGCTCGCAATGCTGCCCTCGTCGAGCCCCAGCTGCTTGAGCGTCAGGCCGAGGATACGATCGGCGAGCGTCTCCTTGTCGAGAATCCGCAGCACCGCGTCCTCGCCGAAGATGCTCGGCAGGATCGAGACGCGGATATCGACCTCGCGCCCCTTGGTGGCCACCTTGAAGCGCCCGTCCTGGGGCACGCGGGTTTCGGCGATATCCAGCTCGGACATGACCTTGATGCGCGAAATCACCTGCTCGGCCTGCTCGCGACCCGGGAGCGTGCCCACCTGCGTGAGCACGCCGTCGATGCGGTACTTGATGACCAGATCGCGCACGCGCGTCTCGATGTGGATGTCGCTCGCGCCGATCTTCATCGCATCGTACAGCGTCGAGTTCACCAGCTTCACGACGGGGCTCGCATCCTCGCTGATGGATACGAGCGAGAGATCGTCGACCGGGCCGCTGCTCGCCGACTCGACGGCGGCAAGATCGACCACGTCGTCCATGGCGCGAAGCTTGTCCTCGAAGCGCGCGACGTAGGCGGCGAGGTCCGCGGGATGGGCGAGCACGCGCTCGAAGGGCCGGGCGATGCGCTCCTCGGCCCAGGCCTGCAGCTCGGGCGCGAGGGGATCGGCGAAGACGAACGCGAGAGAGTCGTCCTCGCGGCGTACGAGCACGCAGGCGCGGCGCGCCACCTCGGGGTAGGGGAGCAGGTCGAACGCCGGCGCGTAGCGGTTGAGGTCGGCCATGCGCGCCGCGCTGTATCCCAGCGCGTCCGCCACGCGTACCAGGGCCTCGCCGGCGCCGAGCCCGCTCTTCTCCTCGAGCACGTCGAAGAGGTTGCGCCCGCTGCGCACCGCGTCGTCGCGCGCGGCGCGGAAGCTCGCTTCCGGCGGCGGCTCGACCCGGCTCTTGGCGGACGCAGGCGCGCTCACTGCAGACCCCCGGCAAGCTCGAAAATGGGCATGTACATGAGCAGCACGATGAGGCCGATCACCCCCCCGATGAGCAGCATCAGAATCGGCTCGAACAGCCGCGTGAAGCGCTCGGTCCAGCGCGCCGTGTCGTCCTCGTAGTAGGCGGCGATGCGCTCGGTCAGATCGCTCATGCGGCCGGTGCGCTCGCCCACCCTGAGCATGCGCACCGCGACGGGCGTCGTCAGCCCGTGGCGGAACATCGCCTCGGACATGGGACGGCCCTGTTCGACCTCGGCGACCGCGGCGGCGAGCTTTTCCTGGACCTCCGGGCGCGTCAGCTTGGAGGCATTGCGAAGCGCGGCCACCGCGGGGATGCCGCTGCGCAGCAACATGCCGAGCGTGCGGTACAGCCGTCCGAGGTCGTACAGGTGCAGGCGCTCCCCGAGACGGGGAACCCGCCACAGGAGGGAAAGCAGGGCACGCCGCACCCGCACAAGCGAAAGCGCGTACGCGGCGGCGAGCGCCACCGCCACGGCCGCCAGGGCGACCGCGGCCGCGTTGGCGTTGAGGAACCGTCCCCAGGAGAGCAGCAGCTGCGACAGCCACGGCAACTCGTGCCTCATGTCTGCATAGACAGCGCTGAACCGGGGGACGACGTAGGCGAGGAGGAACAGCGCGACCACCGTGCCGACGGCGAGCAGGAGCGCGGGGTAGATCGAGGCCGAGATCACTTTTTTCCGCACGAGGTCGATCTGTTGCTGATAGAGGAGATGGCGGCCGAGGGCCTCGGCGAGGTCGCCGGTCTTCTCGCTCGCCTTGACGCTTGCGACGAAAAGCTCGGGGAACGCCTCCGGCCGCCGCGACAGGGCGGCGGAGAAGCTCGCGCCTTGGAGCAGCCCGTCGCGCACGGCTTCGAGCACCTTGCGAATCCCCTCGTTGGCTTCCTTCTCGACCAGCGCCTGCAGGGCCTCCGGGAGCGTCAGCCCGGCCTCGAGCATGAGCCGCAACTCCTGGCTGAACAGCTGGAGGGGGAAGCGATGCTCCCCCGGGAGAAAAAAGACCGGCGCCAGAGCGCGCCGGACATTCAGGACCGCATAGCCCAGCCGCTGTGCGTGCTCGCGCGCGGCCTGGACATCGTTTGCGTCAACTGGAATCGTGACGACCCGGGCAGCGTCGACGAGCGCGGTAACCTGGTATCGCATGGGTCACCCGTCGGCAATAAGCTTTGCGTAACAGTCGGTATTGAAAGCCAGTCTATGCTAGCCCTTGGGGGGGCTGCTGCGGCCTATTGTCGCTGGCGAAAGGCCGCTAACGCGACAAGATGTCGCAGCTCCCGGCAGAGGAATCTGCTGAAATCATCTGTTTTGCCCGGAGCGGGCAACAAGCCCGAGCGAACGACTTCAGCGGGGCGGCAGCGGCCGCAGCAGCCTCGCGGGGTCGAGCTGCGGTGCGGCGACCAGCACCACCTTCCGCCGCGAAGACTCCCCTTTGGCGACGCTCACGCTGGCCCTCGGCACACCGAGCAGGCCTGCGAGCAGCGCCACCAGCGCCGAGTTCGCGCGGCCCTTCTCGGGGGGTGCCGCGACCTGGACCTTGAGCGCGTCGCCGTGCAGTCCGGCCACCCTGCTCGCCTTCGCGCCGGGTACGGCGTGGATAGTGAGCAGCCACCCCTGCCCGGTGCGCTTGGCCCAGTCGCTCAAAACGGCCGCACCAGATCGCCGATCGGGAAGAGCAGGATCTGCGCGAGAATCAGGACGAAGATCGGGGACAGGTCCACGTTGCCGATCGCGGGGATGAACCGCTGAAAGACCCGGTAGAACGGACGCGTGAGCGCATCCAGCAGTGGGCCGATCGGGGTGTGGGGGTTGAACCAGCTGAACAAGACCTGAACGATCACCACACCGATGAGAAGGTAGAGCGAGGCCTGGAGGAGCTTCAGCGCCGCAATCCCGAACAGCAGCCCTGCGGCGATGCCCGAGGCGCCGGAGACGCTCACGCCGCGCAGCCACAGGAGCAGCGTCAGCGCGAGCGCCTGCAGCACCCAGGCGAGAATGATGGTCGATAGGTCGATTCCCATGAGACCGGGGATGATGCGCCTCACCGGGAGCACGATCCAGTTGGTGAGCGCCGTGACGAACATGCCGGCCGGATTGCGAAACGGCGCGCGCAGCAATTGCATGTAGAAACGCAACAGCAAGGCGTACACGATCAGCCCGAAGGCGTTCACGATCAGCAGGTCGGCGATTTGAACGAGCATCACTCTTTCCCGAGCTCTTCACCCAGTTCCTTGCCGCGCTCGTTCGCGGCGTGGATCGCGCGCATGATCGCCGCTTTCACCTCGTCCTTCGCCATGCTCGCCAGGGCCCGCTCGGTGGTGCCGCCCTTGGAGGTGACGCGCTCGCGCAGCACCGCCACCGGGTC
>JBGQKK010000291.1:0-3476 GCA_041499545.1 Gammaproteobacteria bacterium
CCGGTCAGCCGCGCCGCGCGGTTGTCGTCGTAGCCGATCCACACGATCGCGAGCTTGTCGCCGGTGAATCCCGCGAACCAGGCGTCGCGCTGCTCGTCGGTGGTTCCGGTCTTTCCCGCGACCGCGGTCTCGGGCGGCAGCCAGTTCTTCAGGGACTGTCCGGTGCCCTCGCGCACCGCGCCCTGCATGGCGGCGGTGATCAGGTAGATCGGCTCGGCGGCGAAGGCCTGCTCGACCGCGAGCGGGTAGCGCTTGAGCGGCTTGCCGTCCTGCGTGGTCACCTCGCGGATGGCGCGCAAGGGCGCGCGGAAGCCTCCGCTCGCGATGGTCTGGTACATCTGCGCGACTTCGAGCGGCGAGAGGTCCACGGCACCCAGCAGGGTCGAGGCGAAGGGCTGCATCTCGCGCGTGATCCCCAGGCGCTGCACCGTGCCGAGCACGCGGCTGATGCCGATGTCGGTTCCCAGGCGCGCGGTGGCGACGTTGTAGGACTGGGCGAGCGCGGTCCGCAGCGGCACCTCGCCGTGGTATTGCCGGTCGTAGTTCATCGGCTCCCAGTCGGGGGCGCCGCGGCTCTTCCACACGAAGGGCCCGTCGTCGAGCGGCGTGACCAGGGTGTAGCGCGCGGGATCGGAGAGCGCGGTGAGGTAGATCGCGGGCTTCAGGAGCGAGCCGACGGGCCGCGCAGCGTCCAGCGCGCGGTTGAAGCCGCGGTAGCGCGGGTCGTGCCCGCCGACCAGCGCTTCGACCTCGCCCGTCTGGCTGTCGGTGACGACGACCGCGCCTTCCAGGCCGGGATCGCCGAATCGTTTCTCTTTGTCGAACTGCGCGATCCGGCGCTCGAGCACCTGCTCCGCCTTGTTCTGGACGTGTGGGTCGAGCGTGGTGAAAATCCGCAGGCCCTCGGAGCGCAGGTCGGCCTCGTCGTAGTCGCGCCGCAGGTGCCGGTACACGAGGTCGACGAAGGCCGGGTGGGGCGAGGTGCCCATCGAGGCCTTGGCGTTCACGCCGAGGCTCGTTTCGCGCGCGAGCATGTACTCCTCGGGCGTGATGGCGTTGGTGTTGCGCATCTCGCGCAGCACCAGGTTCCGGCGCTCCAGGGCCCGGTCGGGGTGCCGGTACGGGTCGTAGACGCCCGGGCCTTTCACCATGGCGACGAGGAGCGCGCCCTCGGGAAGCGTCAGGTGATCGACGGTCTTGCCGAAGTAATGGAGCGAGGCGAGGCCGACCCCGTGGATGGCGCGGTCGCGGTCCTGGCCGAGGTAGATTTCGTTGAAATACGTCTCGAGGATCTCCTCTTTTCCGTAGTGCAGCTCGAGCAGCACCGCCATGATGAATTCGGTGCCCTTGCGCCGGAGCGTGCGCTCGGGGGTGAGGAAGAAGTTCTTGACCAGCTGCTGCGTCAGCGTACTCCCGCCCTGAAGGCCCTTGCCGCGCACGAAGCTCCAGGCCGCGCGCGCGATGCCGCGCAGGTCGTAGCCGTGGTGCGTGTAGAAGGCGCGGTCCTCGGTCGAGATGAGCGCCTGTACCAGGGGCTTGGGAACTTCGGAGAGGCGGACCAGCACCCGGTCCTGGTTGTTGCCGGGATAGATGCCGCCGATCGGCAGCGGCTCGAGGCGCGCGAGCGGAAGATCCGCGCCTTGCGCGTCCTGCACCTTCGTGACCGCATTCGAGTCAAAATTGACGCGCACCCGAAGCGCGTTCTGCGGCCCGTCCCAGAAGTGGAAGGGGCGCACCGCGATCTCGATCCAGTCGCCGTCGCGCACGAACCAGCCCGAATCGCCCTCGCGCATCCCCTCGCGGTAGTTGTTCTCGCGCAGCTCGTCGACGACGTCGCCCTGCCTGATGCGAAGGCCGGCGTGCAACTCGAGCGGCCGCGCGTAAATCCGCGCGGGGAGCGCGAAGCGCCTGCCTTCGAACTCGTCGCGCACGCGGAAATCGAGATACAGCGTGAAGCTCGCCGCGAGCAGCGCGAGCGCGAGAAAGGCGTAGCGGAAATAGCGCCAGAACCTCGAGCGGCTGGGCTCGATGTCTCCGAAGATGCGGCGGCGGAACATGGCCGGCATTTTACTTGCAGCAGTGCTGCCGCGGACGACCGTGGCCCGCGATTCGCGGAAAATCCGCGCCCGTGCTCAGCGTAGACTGTCGCCTTTCGGCGACAGCAAGTCCCTCAGGATCGTTCTGCAAAGCGCAACGCCCAAAGGTGCAAACGTGAGATCGGGGGGTATGGCGATAAGACTCCTGCACGTCTTGCGTGTTCCTCCCCTCGCCCCCACTTCCTCCCGGTGAAATTCCACCCGTTCCCCAGCCCCGTCGTTCTCCTGCTCGCCCTGCTGCACGTCTATGTCGGCGTGCGGCTGCTTCCGCCGTTCGGCGTTGTCACCCAGTTTGTGGGCGGGATCTTGCTCGCGCTGTGTTTCTGGCTTTTTCCCAAAGGATTCTGGATCCGGGAGGATCGCGAGCCCTGGGCGGTGCTGCTTCAGTGGCTGGCGGCGGGCTTTTTCTCGTGGCTGCTGGTCCTGACGGTGGTGCGCGAGGTGAGCCTGCTGGCGTCCGCCCTTGTGCTGTCCCCGCCTGCTCACGAGTCCTGGACCCGTATCTCGGCGATCGGCGTCATGGCGCTGACGCCCGCCATTACGCTCGTCGGCTTTTTCATGGCGCGCCGCGTGGCGCCGGTGGTGAACGTGGAAGTGCCCCTGACGGGTCTCCCGAAGGAGCTGGAGGGTTTCACGATTGCCCAGATCAGCGATATCCATGTGGGAGCGACGATCAAGCGGAATTTCGTAGCCGCGATCGTCGATCGGGTGAATCTTCTAGAAGCCGACATGGTCGCGATCACCGGCGACGTGGTCGACGGCAGCGTGCCGGACCTCGCGCAGCACACCGAGCCGCTCGCGCGCCTCGTCTCCCGGCACGGAACGTATTTCGTCACCGGCAATCACGAGTACTACTCGGGCGTCCACGAGTGGATCGTCGAGCTGAGGCGCCTGGGCGCGCGGGTGCTGATCAACGAGCACGTCGTGCTGGATCACGACGGGGCAGCGCTGACCGTGGCCGGCGTGACCGACTGGTCCGCCCACCATTTCGATCCCTCGCACAAGAGCGATCCCCGCGCGGCGGCGAAAGGGGCGCCCGAGCATGCGCCGAGGGTTCTGCTCGCGCACCAGCCCCGCTCCGCTCACTTCGCGGAGGCCGCCGGCTACCAGCTGCAGCTGTCGGGGCACACGCACGGCGGGCAGTTCTGGCCGTGGAATTTTCTGGTACGCCTGCAGCAGCCGTTCACCGCGGGGCTGAATCGCCTCGGCCGCATGTGGGTCTACACCAGCCGCGGCACGGGGTATTGGGGGCCGCCGATGCGGTTCGGAATTCCATCGGAGATCACGCTCATCCGCCTCGTCGGCGCATAGCGAACCCGGTTACACTCGCCCTCGATCATGAAAATCACTTCCCTCCAGGTCCACATCCTCCGCGCTCCC
>JBGQKK010000292.1:0-3441 GCA_041499545.1 Gammaproteobacteria bacterium
GAGCGCTGCAGCACGCGCGGGGCGGGCTGCGGCATGATCCCGCGGGTGCGGCGCGCCGCCTCGAACAGCATCGCCTCCACCTGGCGCCACGGCGCGTCGTAACCGATCGTGACCGAGGCGGTGATGGTCGCGTTCTGCGATTTCGCAAGTCTCGAGTAGTTCTTGATCTGGCTCGACACGACCACCGAATTCGGAATGGTGACCTCCTCGTTTTCCGGCGTCTGGATCTTGGTCGAAAGCGAGCCGACCTCGGTGACCGTGCCCTCGATCTCGCCGATCCTGACGTATTCGTCCTTCGCGAGCGCGCGCGAGTACACCAGCACCAGGCCGTTCATCGCCTGGTTCACGAGTCCCGCCGATCCCAGCGTCAGCATCAAGCCCGCGAGAATGCTCACGCCCTGGAACACCTGGCTCCCGGCCCCGGGCAGGAAGGGATAGGCGAAGGCGACCCCGAACAGCCAGATCAGCGTGAGGGCGATGCGCCGGGTCGCGCTCGCGGTCTCCGGGTGCAGGCCGGCGAAGTGGAGCCTGCCGCGCTCGACGGCGACGAAGAAGGCGTTGACGAGCCTGGTGATGAAAAGGGTGACCGAGATGATGACCACGACCGTGAATATCCCGGGGATGGAGGCCAGGGCGCCCAGGGCGAGGTCCTTCACGACCGACCACATGCGCCCGGCGAGCGCTGCTCCCCAGGGCTGGGTGTAGGGGAACTGGTCGAGCACGAACGCCGTCCACAGGTACAGCAGCAGGAGCAGCAGGATCCACCATGCGACACTGAGAACCCCGCGCAGATAGAGCCTCGCTTGCGCGCGCATGTCCACGCCGCGCACGACCAGCCAGCTCAGGGGCTCGTCCGCGAGCGCGGCGATCCTGGAGTGGAGCCACCGGCGCAGGGCGACGAGGCCCCAGGCGCCCAGCGCGAGCGCGGCGGTCGCGGCGAGGGAATAGGCGACGCCGCGCACCATGGCCTGGGGACTGAGCCTGTCCGCTCTCGCCTTGAGCGCGGCGGCGAGCCGGGTCTTTGCGCCTTCGGCGACGCGATCCAGGGTCTCGTCGGAGAGCGGATCGATATCGCCCTGGAGGATCGCGAACAGGAGCTTCTTTCCGAGATAGAAGGCGACCCCCTGCTGGCTGCCGAGCTTGATCTGTTGCGCGACGAACTCCGCGCCGAGCTCGCGCGGCTCGATCGCATCGAGCCTGCGCTCGATGGTCGCGACGCGCTCGGCGGGGGCGCCGCCCGCGATGGTCGCGCGTAGCGTCACGATGTCGCGGTTTTCGAAGCGCAGCACCGCTTCGCCGCGCGGCGCTACGGGGTCGCCTTCGGCGGCGAGCGCCGCCGGCGCGAGGGCGAGCAGGAGCAGCAGCGAAAAGCCGAGATTGCGTTTCATGCGCGCTCCCCCGTTTCGTTGGTCTTCTTCCAAGGCGTGTTTCAGGCGACGAGAATCGCGGCGTCGGTCTTGAAGTACTGGTCGATCAGAGACCGGAGCGCCGCGCGCGGGCCGTCGTCGTCGCGGTTGCCGAATTCCTCGAACAGCGGTCTCGCGATGCCGGAGAACAGGTCGAGCAGGCGCGGGTCGAAGTGGGATGCGCGGCCCTTCTCGATGACGGCCATGGCCGCTTCGTAGCTCATCGGCTCCTTGTAGGGCCGGCGCGAGGTCAGCGCGTCGAATACGTCGGCGAGGGCAAAAATGCGGGCGTTGATCGGAATGGCCTCTCCGCGCAGGCCGCGAAGGTAGCCGCTGCCGTCGAACTTCTCGTGGTGCCCGCCGACGACCTCGGCGGCGTCCTCCAGCCACGAAGACTGTCGCACGATCTCCAGCCCGTACTGGACGTGCTTCTTCATTTCGGCGAACTCCGCTTCGTCGAGGCGACCCGGCTTCAAGAGCACGGCGTCGCGGATTCCGATCTTGCCGACGTCGTGGAGAAAGGCGCCCTTCATGAGCGCGCACATCGCGCGGCGGTCCAGGCCCGCGGCCTCCCCTAGCCGCGCGGCGTAGATCGTGACCCGGTAGTTGTGGACGTCGGTGTCGCTGTCCTTCTTCGCGATGGCGCTTCCCAGCGCCGCGATCGAATCGAGGTTCGAGTCGAGCAGCCTGTGCCCGGCGCGCTGCAGCTTCTGCACCAGCCGCCCGATGATCGGATAGACGATGAACATGGTGACGAGCACGATTCCGATCGAGATCTGGACCCGCCGCAGGATGCGCGCGGTGGCCTCGGCGACCGCCTCGTCCGAGACGGCGAAGACGCCGCTGACCCAGCCGAGCTGTGGACTCGCGCGCGGCATGATCGGAACGATGACCGATACGATGGGAACGCCGTCCGGCTTGGAGTAGACATAGGACGCGCGCCCGGGCGGCGCGTCCGCCGCCGGGGCTTCGCCGCCGGCGGCGAATGACGGGTGCTCGCGATCCTCGAGTTGGGCGATCCGGCGGCGCTCCATGTCGTACACGCCCGCCGCAACGAAGCGGCCGTTCTTCTGCACCGCCAGGTTGGCCTTGATGCGCTCGAGCGCGGCCTGGACCCGCGCGGGGTCCAATGCGCCCGAAGGATCCCGCGTTTCATCGAGCAAGGCCATCAGCGCGGTCGCTCCGACGGCGGCGCGGTCGACCGCGATCTCGCCGATGCTGCGATGCTCCGCCAAGACGGCCAGCACGCCGACGAGAACCGAGGCGGCGACGGCGGCGAGCGCCATGCGCGTCACCAGCATGCGGTGAATCGACCCGTCCGGCCTGGCGACCGTGCTCAAGCCGGGGCCTGCGATGCTCGCCATGGATCCTCCGTGCCGGCCACGCGGCTCAGGCGCTGAAGCTCGCGGCCTGGATCGCGTGCGCCGGCAGCTTGGCGGGCGCGGGATAGGCCTGGATGTATTTGATGTTCTCGAAGGGAATGATCAGCAGCGCTCCGTCCGCCTCGACGACGAGGTGCCGCGCGGCGAGCGCTTCCTTCAGCCGGATCACCTGGGCGCTCTCGTTCGGAGCTTGCACGGGAAATTCGATCTTCATCGAGGAACCGTCCATATAATGGATGGTCAGCTCGCGTTTGTTCGCCATGTTGCTCTCCACTGGGTCGGGATGAGCAGTCTATATCACCCCGGGACTCGGTGACCCATGTCAAATGCCGCGAGACCGGGTACAGTCATGCTGCACGCTTTGCCAAACCCCAGGAGTCGACAATGACCTTTCTGTTACGTGCTCTGCTCTCGATGCTGCTCGCGGCCTACGCTCTGGCCGCGACGGCCCAGAATTCTCCGCCGCGCGGAGGCAAGTGGGAATTCACCCTGCAGCCGCAGTACACGCATTCTCAAAGCTTCGACTCCGGCAATGGAACATCGGGGACGGTGGACTCGTCGCTGGGGTTCGGATTCGGAGTCGGGTACAACCTCAACAACCACCTCACGCTGGGCGGGGACTTCTTCTGGAACCAGGCCAACTACAACGCGAC
>JBGQKK010000293.1:0-3439 GCA_041499545.1 Gammaproteobacteria bacterium
ACGCCGCTCATCATCACCTCGCTGAAGGGCAACGACCTCCAGGCGATGGTCGAGATCCTCGCGCCGATGATCCCGCACATCAAGAGCGGCAACCTGCGCGCGCTCGCCGTGACCTTCGACCACCGCTTCGCGGGCCTGCCCGAGGTTCCGACCCTCGCCGAGGCCGGCGTCCCGGGTTACGAGGCCTCCGCCTGGAACGGCGTGGCCGCGCCCCTGAGGACGCCGAAAGCGGTGATCGAGCGCCTGAACCGCGAGATCAACGCCGCGGTGGCGGCACCCGAAGTGAAGCAGCGCCTGCAGGACCTCGGCGTGGACGCCCAAGGCAGCACGCCCGAGGCGCTGCACGCCCTGCTCGTGTCCGAGACGGCGAAGTGGAAGAAAGTCGTCGAAGCCGCGAAGATTCCGAAGCAATGAACCGGCCCGCCGAATCGGGCGTCGCGACTGCGGCGCGCGGCTACCCCGACTTGCACGAGCACCTCGAGGAGCTGAGAAAGCGCGGGCTCCTGCTCACAATCGACCGCGCGGTCGACAAGGACGCCGAGCTCCATCCGCTGGTGCGCTGGCAGTTCGTCGGCGGCATGGACGAGGCCGAGCGCAAGGCCTTCCTCTTCACGAACATCACGGACGGCCGCGGCCGCAAGTACGACATCCCGGTCGTCGTCGGCGCGATCGCCGCGAACCGCGCGATCTACTCGGTCGGTATGGGTGCGCCGCTGTCCGAGATACAGGCGAAATGGGACCGGGCCATCGCGCGTCCGATCGCCCCGCGCGAAGTGAGCAGTGCCGCGTGCCACGAGGTCGTGCACCAGGGCGACGATCTCAAAGGCGAGGGCAAGGGGCTCGACCGCCTGCCGATCCCGATCTCGACGCCGGGATTCGATTCTGCGCCCACGCTCACCGCGACCAACGTCATCACGCGCGACCCCGAGACCGGTGTCCAGAACATGGGCACGTATCGCGCCGCGCTGAAGAGCCCCGACCGGCTGGTGGTGCGCATGGCGACCCGCGTCGGCGGCGCGGGCGGCTACCTGCACTACGTGAAGTACCAGAAGCTCGGGAAAAAGACGATGCCCTGCGCGATCGTTCTCGGCTGCCCGCCCTTCGTCGCTTTCATGGGGCCGCAGAAGCTGCCGATCGGCATGGACGAATTCACCGTTGCCGGCGGGCTCGCGGGCAGCCCGATCAACGTGGTCAAGGCGAAGACCGTCGACCTGCTCGTTCCCGCGGAAAGCGAGATCGTCATCGAGGGCCTGATCGACACCGAATACTGCGAGCCCGAGGCGCCGTTCGGCGAGTCGCACGGCCACGTCGCGCTCGAGGAATACAACATGCCGATGCGCGTCACCGCGATCACGCACCGGAAACATCCCGTGATTCCTTCGTACATCAGCCAGGTCGCACCTTCCGAATCGAGCGTGATCAAGCGCGTCGCCTACGAGCCCCTGTTCCTTTCGCACCTGCGCGAGGCCCTGGGCATCCGCGGCGTGAAGCGGGTCTCGCTGCACGAGCCGCTCACGGGCTTGCTGCGCGTCACGGTGATCGGCTGCGAGAAGGGCATGCCGCGCACCGAGGTCTGGCGCGCGCTGCGCGGCGCCGCCTTCTTCAAAGGCGACATGGGCAAGATCACGATCGCGGTGAGCGACGACATCGACCCGGACTCGGGCGACGCGCTGCTGTGGTCGATGGCCTACCGCATGAACCCGGTCGAGGACGTGCAGACGCTGCCGCACCGCGGCCAGGGCCACGGCCCCAAGCGCGAGCACGGGCAGGAGGAAGACTCGACGCTCCTCATCGACGCGACCATGAAAGGCGACATGCCGCCGCTCGCGCTGCCGAAGAAGGAATACATGGAGCGCGCGAAAAAAATATGGGAAGAGCTGGGGCTGCCAAAGCTGCGCCCGCAATCGCCCTGGTTCGGCTACTCGCTCGGCGACTGGCTGCCGCAGTGGGACGAGGCGGCGAAGCGCGCCGTCGAGGGACGCTACCTCGAGAACGGCGAGATCAGCGAGAAGCAGAAGAAGAAAGGCGTCAAGCCCGAGACGAAGTTCAGGCCGGAGTGAAAGCGCTCGTCACGGGCGGTACCGGGTTCCTCGGCCGCGAATGCATCCGCCAGTTGCGCGCAGCCGGCGTCGATGCGGTCTCGACCGACCGCTCGGGCGCCGCCGACTTCCGCGGCGACCTCTCCGATGCCGCGTTCTGCGCGACTCTCCCCGACGCCGACGCGGTCCTGCATTGCGCCGCAGTCCAGTATCTGTCGCCCGACCTTCCCCTGATCGCGCGCGAGGGTTATTTCCGGAAGAACAACACCGAAGCGACCGCCTGCCTCGCGCGGCGCTACGCGCGTGGCGCCGCTCACTTCGTCTTCGTCGGCAGCAGCATGATGTACGAGCAGAACGGCGCGGCGAGCTACGCGCCCGAGAGCCCGATGCGAGCGCAGGGCGTGTACTCGGCGTCGAAGCTCGCGGCGTTCGAGCACGTGAAGCGACTGCCGAACCGCTGGGCCGCGGTGCTGCCGTGCATCATCGCCGGGCCCGGGCGCGGCGGCCTGTTCAGCCCGTTCGCGCGCTCGATCGCGCGCTTCGGTGTGGCGGTGTTCCCGGGCGAAGGCAGCCACCCAGTCCACATGGTCCATGTCGAGGACGCGGCGAGCCTTCTCGTCCGGGTGGTTTCGAAGGGCGCTACGGGTGTCTTCAACGCCGCGAGCCCGGGTCCCCTCTCGATCGATCAATGGGTGGACGTGATCGCGGCAGAGCTCGGAGTGCGGCGGGTGCGGCGGTTCAAGCTGCCGCTCGCGCCGATCCGAGCCGCATCGGCCGCGACCGGCTATCGGTTGCTCGCCGCCGAGCAACTGCTTATGCTGCGTTACCCCCACGTGCTCGATGTCGCGCAAGGCCTCGCCTTGGGATGGAAGCCGCGCTGGGACAACACGGGAATCCTGCGCGAGACCGTTCGCGCGCTCATTTCGAAGTGACTCAAAGGAGAGCCGGATGATCCAGAAATCGCCTCGCGTATTGCTCTGCGTTTCGTTCCTCGCGCTCGTCGTGACGGCGGGCGCGACGCCCGCCGCCGATCTCAACCCCGCAGCGCTCGCCTACAAGGCGCCCGACCAGCTCAAGTGGCGCGACCCGACCGGCGCCGCCGCCATCAACCAGGCGGTGCTCGTCGGCGATCCCGAGAAGCCCGGCCTGTACGTCGTGATGAACCGCTTCAAGCCGGGCAACTTCAGCCGGCCGCACTTCCATCCCAACGACCGCTTCATCACCGTCATCAAGGGCACCTGGTGGGTCGCCACCGGCAACAAGTTCGATCCCGCCCTCACGACACCCATGCCCACGGGCTCCTTCGTCACGCACTTCGCCAAGCAGGTGCATTGGGACGGCGCCAAGGACGAGGAGGCGTGGCTGATCATCGTGGGCGAGGGGCCCGCGACGCTGACGCG
>JBGQKK010000294.1:0-3411 GCA_041499545.1 Gammaproteobacteria bacterium
AGACCTTCGACCACCGCTCGCGCACCGCGCAGATGGGCTACGACAAGAGCGACTACGCCGGCAAGCCGGTGATCGCGATCATCAACACCTGGAGCGACATCAATCCCTGCCACGCGCACTTCCGCGCGCGCGCCGAGGAAGTGAAGCGCGGCGTATGGCAGGCGGGCGGATTTCCGGTGGAGATGCCGGCGATCGCGCTCGCCGAGCCGTTCCAGAAGCCCTCGACCATGATGTACCGCAACTTCCTCGCGATGGAGACCGAGGAGCTGCTGCGCTCCTATCCCGCCGACGGCTGCGTGCTCATGGGCGGCTGCGACAAGACCACGCCGGCGCTGGTGATGGGCGCGCTGTCGATGGGGCTGCCTGCGATCTACATGCCCGCGGGGCCGATGCTGCGCGGCAACTGGCACGGACAGGTGCTCGGCTCGGGCAGCGACTCGCGCAAGTACTGGGCGGAGCTGCGCGCCGGCACCATCACCGAGCACGACTGGGAAGAGATCGAGGAAGGCATCGCGCGCTCGCCCGGCCATTGCATGACCATGGGCACGGCCTCGACCATGACTTCCGCCGTGGAAGCGCTCGGCCTCACTCTTCCGGGCGCGGCGTCGATTCCCGCCGCGGATTCGCATCACTCGAAAATGGCGACCGCGACGGGCAAGCGCGCGGTCGAGCTCGTGTGGGAGGACGCGACACCGGCCAAGCTGCTCACGCCCTCGTCGTTCGACAACGCGGTGACCTGCGTGGTCGCCTGCGGCGGCTCGACCAACTCGGTCATCCACCTGATCGCCATGGCGCGGCGCGCCGGCGTCGCGCTCGATCTCGACCGCTTCGAGGCGATCTCGAGGAAGACGCCGGTCATCGCGAACCTGCGGCCCTCGGGCAAGTACCTGATGGAGGATTTCTACTACGCAGGGGGCCTGCGCGCCTTGCTCGCCTCGATCGGCGACCTGCTCGACCTCAACGCCAAGACAGTGAGCGGCAGGACACTAGGGGAAGATCTGGCGGGGGCGAAGGTGTACAACCCCGAGGTGATCCTGCCGCGAGCGAAACCGCTCCTGCCCTCCGGGGGTCTGGCCATCCTTCGCGGGAATCTCGCGCCCGACGGCGCGGTCGTCAAGCCCGCGGCGACCGAGCCGCGGCTGTGGAAGCACAAGGGGCGCGCGGTCGTGTTCGAGGACTACAACGACCTGCAGGCGCGGATCGACGATCCGAAGCTCGACGTCGACGCCGACTGCGTGATCGTGCTGAAGAACGCCGGCCCCGTCGGCGCGCCTGGCATGCCCGAGTGGGAAGTGCCGATCCCGAAGAAGCTGCTGCAGCAGGGCGTGCGCGACATGGTGAGGATTTCGGACGCGCGCATGAGCGGCACCGCATTCGGCTGCTGCGTGCTGCACGTCGCGCCCGAGTCCTTCGTCGGCGGGCCGCTCGCGCTGGTGAAAGACGGCGACACGATCGAGCTCGACATCGAGCGCAGGCGCCTGCAGCTCCTGATCGACGATGCCGAGATGATGAAGCGCAAGCGCGCGTGGAAGGCGCCCGCGCGCCGCTTCGAGCGCGGCTACGGCGCGCTGTTCTCGCAGCACATCCGCCAGGCCAACGAAGGCTGCGACTTCGATTTCCTCGAAGGCACGGCGCCCACTGCCGAGCCGGAGATCCACTGAAGCCGGGCCCAGGAGCGGGCCCGCTTCATTTCCCTGCGACCAGCGGACAGTTGCCCTCGCTCAAGGGACGAAACGCCTGCTCGGCCGGAATGGTTGAGAGAACCTTGTAGAAATCCCAGGGGCCCTTCGACTCCTCGGGCGATTTCACCTGCAGTAGGTACATCGGATGGAGCTTGCGGCCGTCCTCGCGGATGCGCCCCTTGCCGAAGAGCGGGTCGTCGGTCGGCAGCGCCTTCATCGCCGCGACGACCGCCTTGCCGTCGGCCGCGCCGCCCGCCTTGTCCACCGCCTTCAGGAAATGCAGCACCGCGGCGTAGACGCCCGCCTGCATGTCGTTCGGCATCGCGCCGTTGTGCGCGCGCTTCTGGAAGCGCTGCGACCAGGCGCGCGTATCCGGGTTCATGTCCCAGTAGAACGGATTCACGGTGAGCGCGCCCTGCGAGGCCTTCAGTCCGAGCGCCGGCACGTTGTTCAGCGTCAAGATGAGCGCGACGATGCTCTGCTTGGCCGGCAGCCCGAACTCGGCCGCCTGCTTCATCGAGTTGGTCAGGTCGCCGCCCGCCACTGCGAGCGCGACCACCTGCGCGCCGGAGGACTGGGCCGACAGCAGGAAGGAGGAAAAATCGGGCGTCCCGAGCGGCGAGCGCACGCCGCCGACCACCTTACCGCCGTCCTTGAGGAGCTGATCGGTCGCCTGCCGCTCCAGGTCGTGTCCGAAGGCGTAGTCGGCCGTGATGAAGAACCAGTTCTTGCCGCCGCGCGCGACCACCGCCCTGGCGAGCGAATGCCCGTACGACCAGGTGTCGTAGGTCCAGTGCACCGTGTTCGGCGAGCACCGCGAGCCGGTCAGCTCCGAGGTCCCCGCCCCCGAGCCGATCAGCACCTTGTTCTTCTGGCGCACGATCTCGTTGACCGCGAGCGCCACGGCCGAGTTCGGGAGGTCGATCACAAGACTCACGCCGTCCTCGTCGAGCCACTTGCGCGCGATCACCGACCCCACGTCGGGCTTGTTCTGATGATCGGCGAAGACGACCTCCACTTTCCTTCCGGCGGCCTTGCCGCCGTAGTCTTCGACCGCCATCTGGGCGGCGAGCACAGAGCCCCGGCCCTGGAAGTCGGCATAGACGCTCGTCTGATCGTTCAAGACTCCGATGCGGACCGGCTCCTGCGCGTGGACGAGGGTGGTGGCTGCCGCTGCAAAGACCGCAAACAAACTGCTGATCGTTCGTGTCATGGCATGCTCCCTTTCAGTGATCGGCCAGGATGACTTCGGAGGACGGCGAACCGGCGTGCAGCCGCTCGACCAGCGCCGCGCGGCGCTCGAGCACCGCACGCTGGTTGATGTAGCCCTTGTCGGTGATCTCGTTCGCGTCGATCGAAGGCGGTTCGCTCATTATGAGTGCGCGCACCGGGTGGGTCGAGCTGCCGGCTCCCGTTTCGGCCGCGAGCTTCTTCATCGCGGCGCGCAGGCGGGCGCGCACCGCCGAGTCGTCCAGGCCGCCCGCCTTCAGCGCCGCGGCGTTCAGGAAAACGAGCGCGCCGACGTCGCTCCTTCCATGCCCGGTGATCACCGCGTCCTGGATGAGCGGGTCGCCCGCCGCGATCAGCTTCACGCGCGTCATGCCGACGTGCACCCAGGTGCCGGTCGAGAGCTTGAAGTCCTCGGCGATGCGCCCGTCGAAGGCGAGCACCAGCTCGGGTCTCTCCGGATCGGCGAACTTGAGCGCGTCGCCGATGCGGTAATAGCCCT
>JBGQKK010000295.1:0-3286 GCA_041499545.1 Gammaproteobacteria bacterium
CACGCGATACCGCTGTCCGAGCAGCGGCAGCGCCCGACGGGCGATGTCGCCGCAACCGACGATGAGCAGGGTTTCCACGGGCGAATTTTACTCCGCACTACGATGACGCATCAGGTCACGATCCGCAATACCGGCCACCAGTTCCAGGTTCCGGACGGCACGAGCATTCTCCAGGGGGCGCTGGACGCGGGACTCGTGATCCCCTACGGCTGCCGCGACGGCGCCTGCGGCAGCTGCAAAGGAAAGCTCCTGGAGGGCCGGATCGACTACGGCCGACACTCGGAGAAGGCGCTCACCCCGCAGGAGCGCGATCAGGGGCACGCGCTTTTCTGCCAGGCGAAGCCGCTCTCGGACGTGGTGATCGAGGCGCGCGAGGTGCGCAAGGCCGGAGACATCCAGGTGAGAAAGCTGCCGGCGCGCGTGCACAAGCTCGAGCGCGCGGCGGACGACGCCATGATCGTGTTCCTGAAGCTGCCGGCGAACGAGCGCCTGAAGTTCCTGCCGGGGCAGTACATCGACATCCTCCTCAAGGACGGGACGCGCAGGAGCTTTTCGATGGCGAACGCGCCGCACGACGACGAATTCGTCCAGCTCCATGTCCGGCACGTGCCGGGCGGAGCTTTCACCGCTCATGTCTTCAAGACCATGAAGGAGCGCGACATCCTGCGCTTCGAGGGGCCGTTCGGCACGTTCTTCCTGCGCGAAGAATCGGAAAAGCCCATCGTGTTCGTCGCCTCGGGAACGGGGTTCGCGCCGATCAAGTCCGTGATCGAGGCGGCGCTCAAGAAAGGCCTGTCGCGCCCGATGACCCTCTATTGGGGCGCGCGCCGTCCCAAGGATCTCTACCTCGACGCCCTCCCGAAACGCTGGGCCGCGGAGCACGCGGGCTTCAAGTACGTTCCGGTGATTTCCGACGCACTGCCCGAGGACGGCTGGACAGGCAGAAGCGGGTTCGTGCATCGCGCCGTGATGGAGGATTTCCCCGATCTTTCGGCCCACCAGGTCTACGCCTGCGGCGTTCCGATCATGGTCGACTCGGCGCGGCGCGATTTCACCCAGAAATGCGGATTGCCGGAGAACGAGTTCTTCTCCGATTCGTTTACCACCGCCGCCGACAAGGGCTGACGCTTCTCTACACGGCCGTCTCGCCCAGATAGGCCTCGCGCACCCGTTTGTCGGCGCGCAGCGCACGCGCGTCCCCCGAGAGCATGATCTCCCCGCTCTCCATGACGTAGGCGCGGTGCGCCAGAGCCAGAGCGCTTTGCGCGTTCTGCTCCACCAGCAGCACCGTGACGCCGGCGCCGTTGATGTCGCGGATCACATCCAGGATCCTGCGGGCCGCCATCGGCGCAAGGCCCATGCTCGGCTCGTCCAGCGCGAGCAGCTTGGGCCGGCTCATCAGGGCACGGCCGATCGCGAGCATCTGCTGCTCGCCGCCGGAAAGCGTTCCGGCGAGCTGGCCCCGCCGCTCGGCGAGCCGCGGAAAAAGCTCGAAAACGTGCGCCCGGTCCGGCGCGACGTCGGAATCGGCGCGCGCATAGGCGCCCATCGCGAGGTTCTCCTCGACGCTCAGCTGCGCGAACACGCCGCGTCCCTCCGGCACCATGACCAGCCCCGAGCGGACGCGGCGGAACGCAGGGACCCCCGAGAGCTCATCGCCCCGGTAGCGGATCTCGCCCGCGGCGGCCGGCGCGAGGCCGGCGATCGCCCGCAGGGTCGAGGACTTGCCCGCGCCGTTGGCGCCGATCAGGCAGACGAGCTCGCCCGCCGCGACCTCCAGGTCGATCCCTTTCACGGCGCGGATGCCGCCGTAGCGCACCTCCAGGCCGCGGATCTCGAGGAGCTTCATGCCGGCGGCTCCGTGGCGGCGACGCCGAGATAGGCCTCGATCACCTTGGAGTCGCGCTGGACCTCGACCGGCGCGCCCTCGGCGATGCGCCGGCCATAATCGAGTACCAGCACGCGGTCGCAGACGCCCATCACGAGGCGCATGTCGTGCTCGATGAGAAGGATGGTCGTGCCGTCGCCGCGGATGCGCTCGAGCAGATCGCGCAGCGCCGCGCTTTCGGAGGCGTTCATGCCCGCCGCAGGCTCGTCCAGGGCGAGCAGGACCGGGTCGGTCGCCAGCGCGCGCGCGATCTCGAGCCGCCGCTGGTCGCCGTAGGGCAAGTTCCCGGCGGCCTCGTTCGCTCGCGAGCCCAGGCCGACATACTCGAGCAGTTCCGCGGCCCGGCGCTCGATTTCCCCTTCCTCGGCGCGCGTCGCCGCATCGCGCAGCACCGCCCCGAGCACGCCCGCGCGCGTGCGCACATGCCGGCCGATCATGACATTCTCGAGGGCGGACAGATTGGCGAATAGGCGGATGTTCTGGAAGGTGCGCCCGATGCCCCGTGCCGCGACCCTGTCCGGCTTCAAGCCGGCGAGCTCTTGTCCGTCGAGGAGAAAGGAGCCGCGGTCGAGGGGATAGATCCCGGTGAGCAGATTGAAGAGCGTGGTCTTTCCGGCGCCGTTCGGGCCGATCAGCCCGAATATCGCGCCGCGGGAAATGGAGAAGCTCACGTCCGACAGCGCCTCGATGCCGCCGAAACGCTTGCTGACGTTGCTCGCTTCGAGCAACCCGGTCACGGTGCGCCCCCGGCAGGTCCGCCGCGCACGGCGAGCTCTCTCTTCCTCACCGCCGAAGGCCACAGACCGCCCGGGCGCAGCGCCATGACGAGCACCAGCGCGAACCCGAAAATCAGCATGCGGATCACTTCCGGTTCGATGAGCATCCGGCCGAAGAGCTGCTGTTGCGCCGGCTCGACGGTAAAACGCAGGAACTCGGGGACGAAGGACAAAAGCAGCGCGCCGAGGATCACGCCCCAGATGTTCCCCATGCCGCCGAGCACGACCATGGAGACCACCATGATCGATTCGACCAGGACGAAGCTCTCCGGCGAGACGAAGCCCTGGATCGCCGAGAACATGCCGCCCGCCACGCCGCCGAAGCTCGCGCCCATCGCGAAGGCGAGCAGCTTCAGGCGCGTCGTGTCGATTCCCATCGCGCGCGCGGCGACCTCGTCTTCGCGGATCGCCTCCCAGGCGCGACCGATGCGCGAATTCTGCAGCCGCAGGCAGGTGAAGATCACCGCGAGCAGGACGAGGAGCAGGAGGTAGTAGTACTTGATCGGGCCGCTGAAGGCGAGGCCGAGGAAGGCGTCGGACTTCGAAAAATCCACTCCGCCGATGCGAAACGGATCGATGCGCGCGATCCCCTGCGGTCCGTTGGTGATGTTCACCGGCCGAG
>JBGQKK010000296.1:0-3264 GCA_041499545.1 Gammaproteobacteria bacterium
GTCTTTCAGCTCTGGAAGCCGCTTGGCGGAGCTGACCGCGAGGGCGCGCAGCTGGCCGCGCTGAACGGCCGTAGCGATCGCCGCAACGCCTTCCACGGCGATGTGCGTGCGCCCCGCGATGGTGTCCTGCACGCTCTGCGCGCCGCGGTAGGGCTGCTGCATGAAATCGATGGCGGCGCGCCTCCTGAGCATCTCGCCGAGAATTCCCGGCAAGGTCCGCAGGCCCGGGCTCGCGTACGCGAGCCTGCCGGGCGCCTCCCGGGCCAGCGTGATCAGGTCGGGCAGCGATTTCACGTTCAGAACCGGATTGGCGACCAGCACGAAGGGCATCGAGCCCACCATGGCGACGCCCGTAAAGTCGTCCTCGGGGCTGTACGGAACGAGATCGGTGATGTAGGGAATGATCACGAGCACCGAGGCCGGCGCGAAGAGCCAGGTGCCGCCGTCCGGCTTTGCGCTCGCGGCGGCCTGCACGCCCTCGTCGCCCGCGCGGTTCTCCACGCGCACCGGCTGGCCGAGCGCGCGCGACAGGCGCTCGCAGATCAGGCGCGCCGCGATGTCGGGTGCACCGCCGGGGGCTTCGGTGACGATCATCCTCGCGGGACGCGCGGTCCAGCTCTGGGCGGCGGCGAGGCCCGCGGCGCAAGCGCAGATCGCGGCGAGCAGCGTTCCGAACAGGGCGCGCATCTCGGCCCTACGAGGCGGACGCGGCTTCTCGGCGCATCCAGAAGCTGCTGGGACAGCGGTTCAGGTGATACCAGGGGAAAAGGCGCTTCAGCCGGCCCGGGTCCTTGAAGTGAACCTGGCTGCTCGCGAGCATCACCCTGAACTCGCGGTTGAACATGAGGAAGGCGTGGAGCAGGTACTGCTCCTGCCAGATCTGCTTGATGCGGGTCTGGAAAAAATGGTGCGGCAGGTAGTCGCGGGGGAAGAAGATGTCGTGGATGTGGATGATCACGCCGGGCTTCAATTGCGGCAGGACCGTCAGGTAGAGGTAATTGACGTCGCCGAAGATCTTCACCGCGTGGGTGGAATCGATGAACAGGATGTCGTTTTCCCCGAGGGACAGGAACTCGGAGACCGGGATTTCCTGAACCGGTTTCGACACGGTCCGCGTCAGGCCCTTGAAGCCCCGTTTCAGGTCCTCGGAGGGATAGGGTTCGACCGCGATCAGCTCGCCCGGCTTGCCCTCGCGCCGGTTGGCCTCGAAAGCGGCGGCCGAGACGAGGGTGGACGTGCCGGACCCGACTTCGATCATTTTCCCGGGCTTGTGGCGGCGGACGAGCGCGTACAGGGTGAGCGCGTTGAAGGGCGCGAAGAACGGCATCGCTTGCTCGTCGAACCCGAACCGGCCCTCCCCGGCAAGGGCGTACTCCTGCTCGTAGGACTTCACCAGGGTTTCAACCAGGAGCCACTGCTCCTCCTCCCTCATGTCCACGCCGTGCATGGGGTGTGGAACGTCGAACAGGTCCAGCTTTTTCTTCAGCTCCCCCGTATCGGGAATGGGGCTGTAGTAGTGTACGGGGAGCACGTGGACGCCGAGCTTCTGGAAGAAGGGGAAGGAGGCCCACCACATCCTTTCCCAGATTTTCTTGAGCAGTCTCAACTTGAACCTTCCTGCGAGGACGCGATTGCAGAATGCCATGCTAGCATTCCCGCGTGCGAGCGGAGAATTCCCCGCGGGTTCTCGTCATCGGTGGAGGCGTGACCGGCCTCACGCTCGCGCTTTCGCTCCACCAGGCCGGCATCCCCTGCCGCGTATTCGAGGCGGCGTCCGAGCTGAGATGGCTGGGCGTCGGCATCAATCTGCTCCCGCACGCGGTGCGCGAGCTGACGGAGCTCGGGCTCGCCGAGCGCGAGGCGCTCGGGCACAGGGCATCCCTCGTCTCCTGATGATTCGCATCTTCGCACCCGCCGTGGCGATCGCCGCCTTCGTCGCTCTCTTCGCGGAATCGGCTCTCGCGCAGGTCTATCCGAACAAGCCCATCCACCTCATCGTCCCGTTCGCCGCGGGCGGCGGCAACGACAACGTGGCGCGCCTGGTCGGCAAGCGTCTCGCAGACAGCCTCGGCCAGCCGGTGTTGATCGACAATCGCCCGGGCGCGGGCGGGGTGGTGGGCGCGGAGCTGGCGGCGAAGGCGGCGCCCGACGGCTACACGCTGTTCCTCGGCGGCGTCGGCAGCCACGCCATCAATCCGAGCCTGCACGACAAGCTTCCCTACGATCCGATCCGCGATTTTGCGCCGGTGGCGCTGCTCGCCCAGGCGCCGCTCGTGCTCGTGGTGCATCCCTCGGTTCCCGCGGGCAGCTTTCCGGAATTCGTCGCCTACGCGCGCGCCAACCCGGGCCGCCTCAACTTCGCCTCGAACGGCAACGGCAGCTCCTCGCAGCTCGCCGCGGTGATGTTCGATTCGATGGCGGGCGTCGACATGGTGCACGTGCCCTACAAGGGCCTGTCGCCGGCGCTCGCCGATCTGCTCTCCGGTCAGGTGCAGCTGATGTTCTCGAGCGTGGTCGCGATCCTGCCGCACATCAAGGCGGGGAAACTGAGAGGGCTTGCGGTGACCGGCGCGAAGCGCCTGGCATCGATGCCCGAGCTGCCGACGATCGCCGAGTCGGGTTTTCCCGGCTACGAGGCGAGCTCCTGGTACGGCATCCTCGCGCCCGCCGGGACGCCGCGGGAGATCGTGGCAAAGCTCAACGCGGAGCTCTCCAAGGCGCTCGAGCAGCCCGAGGTGCGCTCGAGCCTGCTCGCCGAAGGCGCCGAGCCCGCCGGCGGCTCGCCGGAACGGTTCGCCGCGCACATCCGCTCCGAGAAGGAGCGCCTCGGCAAGCTGATCCGCGACGCCAAGATCCGCCTCGAATGAAGAACCCCTACACCAGCGGCATCGCCGACTTCGTCTCCGGGCTTCGCTACGAATCGATCCCCCGCGAAGTGCGCGAGCGCGCGAAGCTCCTGATGCTCGATGCGCTCGGCTGCGCGCTCTACGGCGCGCGCCTTCCGTGGTGCCGCATCCTCCAGCGCACGCTCGCCAGGCTCGACCGCTCGGCGGCTTGCGCGGTGTGGGGCACGCCGCGGCGGCTCTCCGCGCCGCACGCGGCGCTCGCCAACGGCACGCAGGTGCAGGGCTTCGAGCTCGACGACGTACATCGCCAGGGCGTGCTGCACGTGGGCGCGGTGGTGCTGCCGGCGCTCGTCGCGGTGGCGGAGCTGCGGCGCGGCATGAGCGGGCGGGAGTTCCTCGCCTCCGCCGTCGCCGGCTA
>JBGQKK010000297.1:0-3264 GCA_041499545.1 Gammaproteobacteria bacterium
ACGACGGTCCAGTCGACGTTGCCGCGCCGCGCGTGGGCCCAGGCTCCGCCCGTCTTGGTCAGGGAGGCGAACAGCAAGTCGGTGCCGACCGCGGTGACGGGGGCGACGCCGAACGCGAGCACGAGCAGAGGCGTCATCAGCGACCCGCCGCCGACGCCGGTGAGGCCGACGATCAGGCCGACCGAAAATCCCGAAAGCGGTGTGAGCCAGTCCATGAGGTTTTCGCAGGGAAGGGCATCCTAGCCTCTCGCCTTAATACCTCAAAAGACTTTTGTGTTAGAATTTAATAACCTAGAGCGCTATGACATAAGTGTATGAATTTCCAGCAATTAAGGTATGTCAGAGAAACCGTCAGGCAGGGGCTGAATCTCACGGAGGCCGCCAAGCGGCTGCACACCTCCCAGCCTGGGGTATCGAAGCAAATCCGCGAGCTCGAAGCCGAGCTCGGCGTGGAAATCTTCGTGCGCCACGGCAAGCGCATCATCGCCGTGACCGAACCCGGCAAGGCGGTGGTCGAGGTCATCGATCATCTGCTGCAGGAAGCGGAAAACCTGAAGCAGGTCGGCCGCGAGTTCAAGGACCAGACCTCGGGCACGCTGACGATCGCCACGACGCACACCCAGGCGCGCTACTCGCTGCCCAAGGTCGTCAGCGCATTCAAGCGGCGCTATCCGAGAGTGCACCTTACGATCAAGCAGGGCAATCCGCCGCAGCTCGCGGAGATGGTGATCGCGCGCGAGGCCGACGTCGCGATCGCGACCGAGGCCCTGGACAGCTATCCGAAGCTGCTCGCGCTGCCCGGTTACGAGTGGAGCCATTGCGTCGTCGTGCCGGCCAAGCATCCGCTCGTCAAAGACGGGCGCCTTACGCTCGATGCGCTCGCGCGCCATCCGATCGTCACTTACGATGCCGCGTTCGCCGGGAGGAGTCATATCGACGAAGCCTTCCGTGCGCAGGGGCTCGCGCCGGACATCGTGCTCTCGGCGGTCGACTCCGACGTCATCAAGACCTATGTCGAGCTGGGGCTGGGGGTGGGCATCATCGCCGCGATGGCCTTCGACGAGAAGCGCGACCGGGCGCTGCGCGCACTCGACGCGGGCCACCTGTTCGGCACCATGACGACGCGCGTCGCGGTCCGGCGCGGCGCCGCGCTGCGCGGGTTCGCCTACACTTTCATCGAGCTGTTCTCGCCGCGGCTGACCCGGCAGCTCATCGAAACCGCGCTCGCCGGCAAAGAAGCGTACGAGCTGTAGCTCGTCGCAAGAATCGGGTGGCCCGGTCGTGAAACGCTGCCTATACTGCGGGCGTGAATAGACTAGTGAGCGACCATGAACCCGAGCACACCGTTTGTCGCTGAGTGCGACGCCTACCGTACGGTCGAGCAGGCGATCGAGTATCTCCAGGAGCACGCCCGGGAGCAGCCGCGCCTGGCCGACATCGCGGCGCGCGTGGGCCTCTCGGAGTTCCATTTCCAGCGCCGGTTCTCGGAGTGGGCGGGAATCAGCCCGAAGCGCTTCCTGCAATACCTGACCAAGGAATATGCGAAGGAGGCGCTGCGCGACCGCGAGGACGTGCTCGGGGCGGCGTACGCCGCGGGCCTGTCCTCGCCCGGGCGGCTGCACGATCTCCTGGTGACCTGCGAGGCGGTGTCTCCCGGCGAGCAGCGCTCGCGGGGAGAGGGCGTCGACATCCGTTACGGGTTTCATGCCACGCCCTTCGGCGAGTGCCTGATTGCGACTACCGCGCGGGGGATCTGCCGGATCGCTTTCGTGGGCCCCGAGGGACGCGATGCGCAGATCGCGGAGCTCGGGCGAAACTGGCCGCGCGCACGCCTCTCGCAGGATCAGGAGTTGACCGCAGAGCCGGTTTCATCGATCTTCGCCCCGGCGAACCGGGGCAAGCCCCTGCACTTGTGGGTGAGGGGAAGCAATTTTCAGATCAAGGTGTGGGAAGCGCTGTTGCGGATCGCGCCGGGCGAGCTGGCGAGCTACGAGCAGGTGGCCCGCGCGGTGGGCCATCCGCGCGCTTCGCGAGCGGTCGGCGCGGCGGTCGGCGCGAATCCCATCGCCGTGCTCATTCCCTGCCACCGGGTCATCCGCAAGGCGGGCGATTTCGGCGACTATCGCTGGGGACTCACGCGCAAGCGCGCGCTGGTCGGCCGCGAGGCCGCGACGCGGGACATCGGCTCCAACACCGCTCTGTCCGCTGCCTAGTCGCCGGTGGGCGAGATGCGGAAAGCCGTGACCGTCGACAGGGAGTTGAGGGCCGCGGAAAGCTCGCGGGTCTTGTCGCGGTTGGGCGAGTGGATCACCATCTGGTACTCGAAGGTCTTTCCATCTCCCGTGACGCTGTAGTTCATGTTGGCGACGGCGAATCCCTGACGTTCGACGATCGAGCGCAGGTCCGCTTCGGGCAGGGTAGCGACGCGAGTGAAGGCTACGGTGAGATTCGCGTAGAACTCGATCGGCATCTTGCGCTCGATCCAGCGGAAAACGGAGAGGACGATGAGCGTCAGCGCCGTCGCGATCCCCGCCGGAAAATAGAATCCCACGCCGATCAGGATGCCTATTCCGGCGGTAATCCAGATCGACGCCGCCGTGGTCAGGCCGCGCACCGTCAGTCCTTCCCTCATGATGACGCCTGCGCCGAGGAAACCGATGCCGGTCATGATGCCCTGCGCCATCCGGGTCGGGTCGACGCTGACGCGCTCCAGGGAAAACGCCGAAAACCAAGTGTCTTGATAGACGGTAACGATCATCAGCATGCAGGAGGAAAGGCATACCAGCGCGTGCGTGCGGAAGCCGGCCGGCCGGCCGTGGTAGCTGCGTTCCAGGCCGATGATCGCGCCCGCGAAGAGCGCGATCACGAGGTGAAGCGCGATCGCCGCGTAGTTGTCGTTCCAAATCGAGTCCATTGGTCCGGCTAGTAGCGGTAGTGGTCCGCCTTGTACGGCCCCTGCTTGGGAACGCCGATGTAGCGCGCCTGCGCGTTGGTGAGTTCGGTGAGCTGCGCGTTGAGCTTCTTCAGCTGCAGCCGCGCCACTTTCTCGTCCAGGTGCTTGGGCAGCACATACACGCCGACCGGATACCTGCCGGAGCCTTTCTGCGATTCTGTCCACAGCTCGATCTGCGCGATGGTCTGATTGGCGAAGGAAGAGCTCATCACGTACGAGGGGTGTCCGGTGCCGCAGCCCAGGTTCACCAGCCGCCCCTTGGCGAGGAGGATGATCCTCTTGCCATCGGGGAAGATCACGTGGTCGACCTG
>JBGQKK010000298.1:0-3253 GCA_041499545.1 Gammaproteobacteria bacterium
ATCTGGTGCGTCAGCAGGGTGAGGCCGAACAGGGTCGCGAGGTGGCGGGTGCCGAAGAGTTTGCCCACGAGCCCCGCGGTCGGCGGCACGGTCGCGAGCCAGGTGAGCCCTAGGACGAAGGCGAAGACGTAGAAGGTGAGCGCGGTCTTCGGCGCCATGAGGTAGAGCGCGACCGCGACGGCGCGCGAGCCGTACATCCACACCAGGATCATTTTCATGCGCCGGATCTGCGACAGCCATCCCGCGCCGATGCTGCCGACGATGTTCGCGAGGCCGATGATCGCGATCGACGCCGCCGACACGCTCGCCGGCAGCCCGCACAGGCCCACCTCGCCCGGCAGATGGGTGATGAGGAAGGCGATGTGGAAGCCGCAGGTGAAGAATCCCGCGTGCAGCAGGAGGTAGCTTGTGTCTTTGAAGGCGAGGCGCATCTGCTCGCGGATGCCGATGTCCGCGGCGTGCGCGGTCGGGGCCTTGGCTTCGCGGAACGGCAGCCCGAGCGGAATGGTGACAAGCGCGCTTGCGGCAAGCGTCCACAGCGCGCCCATCCAGCCGATCGTGCTGATCAGCCCTTGAGCGAACGGCGCGAAGACGAACTGCCCGAACGAGCCCCCGGCGTTGATGAATCCCGAGGCGAAGGCGCGCTTCTCCGCGGGCAGGCGCCGCGATGTCGCGCCGATCAGGATCGAGAAGCTCCCCGCCCCCGCGCCCATCGCGGTGATCACGCCGAGGAAGACGGTGAGGCCGAGCCCCGAATTCATATAAGGCGTGGCCGCTAAGCCCAAGGTGAGCAGCAGCGCGCCGAGGACGATCACCCGGAACGAGCCGATGCGGTCGGCGAGCAGGCCGAAGAGTGGCTGCGCCGCGCCCCAGGCGAACTGGCCCACCGCGAGCGCGAAGCTGATCGTGACGATGCCCAGGCCCGTGGAGGTGTTGAGCGGCGATACGAACAGGCCGAGCGACTGGCGCAGGCCGATGGTCACGGCCATGATCGCGGCCGACGCCAGCACCAGCGTCCAGAACATTCTCCTTGCGGTCACGCCCTCACTGTAGCGGAAAAGTGTGGCCTGCGCCGCCTTGTGGCTCATGATTCCCGTTGCTACACTTGATCGCGCTCCCTCTCTCCGCGACGCACCTTCAAGGAGGCCACCATGCTCCACACGCTTCGATCCGCGGCATTGCTCCTTCTCCTCGTTTCCTTCTCGGCCCGCGCGGCCGTCACCTGTGCCGACGTGCTCAAAGCGCTCGGCGGCAGTCTCGCCGAAGCCAGCTGCTTCGCCAGCGCCGATCTCACGACCAATAACGCGCAAACGACGCCCGCCAACAATTCCCTTCCGGGGCTCCCGGCTTTCGCCTTCACGCCGATCACCGACCGCGGCGTGATCGCGCCGAGCGCCGGCAAGCGCACGCCGATCACGAAGGCCGTGCCGGGACTGCAGCTCAACGCGCGCATCGCCTCGGACCCGACTGGGCAGGCCCGCTTTCTCCTGCGGCTGCCGAACGACTGGAACGGAAAGCTGGTCGTCGCCGGCGCTTCCGGCACGCGCAGCGAGTTCAACGGCGACTTCGCCTGGAGCGACTACGTCGTGCAGCAAGGCTACGCCTACGCCTCGCAGAACAAGGGCGTGCTCAATCTCCAACTGACTGCGGCCACGGACCCGCTCGGGTGCCGGCTCAATCCCTTTACTCCGGTGTTCGTGCATTTCTACGACAACGACCCCGACCAGCCCTTCACGCGCTGGGCGCAGTTCATGATCAAGGCGGCCGAGCTCGCGCGCGAGGGCGTGAAGGCGGGCTACGGGCGGCATCCGCGTTTCACCTACGCGGTCGGCACCTCGAACGGCGGCTACCAGGTGCGACGCGCGATCGAGACGGCGCCAGAGCTGTTCGACGGCGGAGTCGACTGGGAGGGCACCTTCGTCGACCGGAACGCGCCGAACCTGCTCACCGACCTGCCGCCCGCAATCCTGAATTTTCCCGATTACGTTGCCTCGGGCTTGAGCGCCACGAGCACCGCGGCCAAGAACATCGCCGCCGCGGGCTATCCGCCCGACATCGTCGCGGGCGCGAGTTCGCTCTGGAGTAACTACAACACCCAGTTCTGGGAAGTGACGCAGTGTCAGTGGCAAAAGCGGCTCGACCCGACCTACGATACCTATGGGAGCGGCACCGGCACCTACAACTACGTGAGCCGGCTTTCGGTTTCGGACGTGGGAGCGCAGTTCGCCGCCTTCGCGACCACCGGACAGATCGAGCGGCCGCTAGTCACGGTCGCGGGCACCATGGACGCGCTGCTCCCGATCGACCACCACGCGCGCGCCTATGCGCGCAAGGTCGCCGCCGGCGCGAAGCACAAGCACCACGACCGGCCCGCTTACCGGCTGTACGAAGTGCAGAACGGGAACCACATCGAAACCTTCCAGGACACGTTTCCGCAGCTCGAGTTGCTCGAGCCGCACGCGCAGCGCGCCTTCGACCTCCTCGTGCGGCACGTCGAGGGCCACATCGACCTGCCGCCCGATCAATGCATACCGCGCAGCGGTGCGATCGCGGATTCGCCCGCGCAGCCCGGGCATTGCGCGAGCTTGTTCGTGCCGTAAGGTTGTATAGGGCAACGCTCCGACCGGCCCGACAATCCGATCGGTCCGGTCGAGCGCACCCCGCGAAACTTGCGCCGCTGTGGAAAAGTTCACCGTGCGGCGGACGCCGCGGGGCGTAGGATCGGAGTCGCTATCACCCCGGGAGGGAGATTAGCGAGGTCTCAATGGCTACCGAACTCGGCGGGAATTCCGCCACCGCAGCACAGATCGACCCCCGCAGGCTGCGTCACCCTCTGGAAAAAGACGATCTCGCGCTGAACAGTGCCGGGCAGGCGCTGCTCGCGTCCATCGACGAAGCCGCGCGGCCCAAGGCGCTCACGGCCGCGTTTCCCAGGATCGTGAACCGCATGGCCCAGATGTGGAAGGCGCCGCTGCAGATGGACCGCTGCTTCGAGGATCTGCTCACCGACAAGCGCGGCAACCGCCAGGGCTTTCCCCTGGGCGTTCTCATGGAGCTGTGCACGCTGAAGGACTACTACCAGAGCAAGGTGTTTCCCATGCGAAATGGGCACGACGTCTGGGCTTCGGAGCAAGGACCGAAGGCGCGCTGAAATTGCACGATGCCCGCCGTCTCCCGCGGGCGCGGCCGACTAACGGACCGGGGGGATCCTCAGCATTCTCTTGCACTGGATCGCGGCGGCCAGCGTATCCAG
>JBGQKK010000299.1:0-3226 GCA_041499545.1 Gammaproteobacteria bacterium
CCGCAACCTGGCCGAAGGGATTCCCAGGAGCTTCACGATCTCCTCGAACGAGATCCTGGAAGCGCTCACCGAGCCGCTCAACCAGATCGTCGGCGCGGTGAAGTCGGCCCTGGAGCAGACGCCGCCCGAGCTCGGCGCCGACATCGCGGAAAAAGGCATGGTGCTCACCGGCGGCGGCGCGCTGCTGCGCGATCTCGACCGGCTCCTGATGGAGGAAACCGGGCTGCCGGTGATCGTCGCCGACGATCCGCTCACCTGCGTGGTGCGCGGGTCGGGCAAGGCGCTGGAGAGAATGGAAAAGCTGGGGAGCATTTTCGCAAGCGAATAGATCGGACGAGAGGGAGCGGAGGACGGCGATTGCTGCGCGCGTGTTCGTAATGGGTCTGCGTTCGCCCCGCCCCTAGCCTTAGGCTCGTTCGATGGACTACAACCAGCCGCCGCCGTTTTTCAGCCGCGGTCCCGCTCCGCTGGTCCGCCTCGGGTTCTTCGTGTCGCTCGCCGTGCTGCTGATGGTGCTCGACGCGCGCTTCCGCTACGCGGAGTCGATCCGCGAAGTCGTCGCCCTGCTCGCCTACCCGCTGCAACGCGCGGCGCTCGCCCCGGCCGAGCTGCTCGGCGCCGCCTCCGAATTCTTCACCACCCAGGTCGCGCTCAAGCGGGAGAACGAGCAGCTCAAGACGAAGCAGCTGCTGGCGGCGAGCGAGCTGCTCACGGCCGAGGCGCTGCGCGCCGAGAACTCCCAGCTGCGGCACTTGCTCGAAGCGCGCGAGCGCGTGGCCCGTCAGGCCACCTTCGCCGAGATCCTCTACCGGGGCCGCGATCCGTTCTCGCGCAAGGTGATCATCGACAAGGGCAGCCGGCAGGGCATCGAGCCGGGCCAGGCGGTCATCGACGACATCGGCGTGATCGGACAGGTGACGCGCGTTCACCCTCTTCTCGCCGAAGTGACCCTGATCACCGACAAGGAGCAGCGAATTCCCGTGGAGGTCGTACGGAACGGCCTGCGTGCGGTGACCTACGGCGGCGGCGACAAGGGCACGCTCGACCTCTCCTACACCGCCTCGAACGCGGACGTGCAGGCCGATGACCTGCTCGTGACCTCGGGCATCGACGGCACCTACCCGCCCGGGCTGCCGGTCTGTAAGGTAACGAAGATCGAGCGCGATGCCGCGTACTCCTTCGCGAAGATCTCGTGCATTCCCACCGCCGGAACCGACCAGAACCGGCAGGTGCTGGTGCTGTCGCGGGACGCGGGCCAGCCGCAGCCCCCGGCCGAGGCTCAGCCTCAGGCGGCCGGCGCGCCCAAGCAGAAGCGCCCGAAGAAACGGGAATAGGAAGCCATGGCCTACTTCGAGCAGCCGCAGCGCATCCTCCTGCCGGTCAACGTCGGCTACATGGCCCTCACGGTCGTGCTCGCGCTGCTGTTCAATCTGATGCCCTGGGGCGAGCTCATCGGGGTCCCCGACATGGTCGCGCTCGTGCTCGCGTTCTGGTGCGTGCACCAGCCGCGCAAGATGGGCATAGGGATCGCCTGGGCCGTCGGGCTGGTGATGGACGCCGGCAGCGGCGCGCTCCTCGGCCAGCACGCCTTCGCCTACGCCGTTCTCGCGTTCGCCGCGATCACCCTGCACCGGCGCATCCTGTGGTTTTCGCCATGGCAGCAGGCGGCCCACGTGCTGGTGCTGCTGCTCGCCTGCCAGGCGCTGATGCTCGCGGTGCGGATGGTTGCGGGCGGCATGTTCCCCGGGCCGATGTACTTCGCGGGAAGCCTGACCGCCGCCGCCTTGTGGCCCACCGCGAGCTTCCTCCTGCTCCTGCCGCAGCGCCGGCCCGAGAGCGTGGACGAGAACCGCCCGCTGTAGCCCCGCGCGTGGCAGAGCTCAAGAACATCCGCCGGGAGCTGCACTACCTCCAGCTCCGCCTGGGCGTCGCCGGAGCGCTGGTGCTGACCGCGTTCGCGGTCCTGTTCGCGCGCTTCTTCTACCTGCAGGTCATCCAGCACCAGTACTACGACACCAAAGCCGTGGACAACAGCATCGCGATCATGCCCATCCAGCCCAATCGCGGCCTCATTCTCGACCGCAACGGCGTGGTGCTCGCCCGCAACTACTCGGGCTACACGCTGGAGCTCACCCTCAGCAAGATCCCCGACCTCGAGGCGACCATCAACGATCTCGCGAAGCTCGTCGACATCCAGCCGAGGGACCGCCGCCGCTTCCAGAAACTGCGCGAGGAAAGCAAAGGGCAGGACAACCTGCCGCTGCGGACGCGCCTCACCGACGAGGAAGTCGCGGTTCTCGCGGTCAACCGCTACCGTTTCCCGGGCGTCGACATCAAGGGCCGCCTGTTCCGGCAGTATCCCTTGGGGGAAGTCGCCTCGCACGTGGTCGGCTACATCGGCCGCATCGACGACCGCGACGTCGAGCGGATCGAAGCGTCCGACGACGCGGGCAACTACAAGGGCGCCGATCACATCGGGAAGACGGGCCTGGAGCAGAAATACGAGGGCCCCCTGCACGGCACGACCGGGTTCGAGCAGGTCGAGACCGACGCGAGCGGGCGCATCGTGCCGCGCGGAACAAACGTGCGCACGCTCGCCCCGCGCACGCCGCCCGCGCCCGGGAACGACCTGACGCTGACCCTGGACATCCGCCTGCAGGAGGCCGCCGAGCGCGCCTTCGGCGAGAACCGCGGCGCGCTGGTGGCGATCGAGCCTGCGACGGGCGGCATTCTCGCTTTCGTGTCCAAGCCCGGCTACGACCCGAACCTGTTCATCGACGGCATCGACCCGGCGAACTGGGACGCGCTCAACAACTCGCCGGACCATCCGCTCAACAACCGCGCGCTCACGGGGTTGTACGCGCCGGGCTCGACGTTCAAGCCCTACATGGCGCTCGCCGCGCTCGAGCTCGGCAAGCGCACGCCGAACCAGACGATCTTCGACCCCGGCTACTTCATCTTCGGCAACAACCGCTTCCGCGACGACAAGGCCGGCGGCCACGGCCACGTCGACATGTACAAGTCCATCGTGGTTTCCTGCGACACCTACTACTACACGCTCGCGAGTGACATCGACATCGACATCATCGCGCGCTTCATCGGCCAGTTCGGCTTCGGCGCGAAGACCGGGATCGACGTCGAGGGCGAATTCATCGGCGTGCTGCCCTCCCGGGAATGGAAACTGAAGCGCTTCAAGAGTACTCCGTTGCAGCAGCGATGGTTCCCC
>JBGQKK010000300.1:0-3196 GCA_041499545.1 Gammaproteobacteria bacterium
GTACCGCGTTCACGTCGGCGTTGACCTTGCGCACGATGGCGTCGGGCGTGCCCGTCGGGGCGACCAGCGCGAACCAGCCGACGTACTCGAAGCCCGGGTAGCTCTCGGCCATGGTCGGGACATTCTCGAGTCCGGAGACTCGCTTTCCAGCGGTGACCGCGATCGGGCGCAGGTCGCCGCGCTTGATGAAGGGGCTCATCGCCGCCGAGCTCACCAGCACTACCTGCGTGCGTCCGGCGACTGTGTCCTGCAGCGCGGGTGCCACCCCGTTGTACGGCACCTGCAGCAGGCGCATTCCGGTCGCGACGTTGAGCAGCTGGCTCATCATGCCGCCGAAGGTCTTGGCGCCCTCGTTGGCCGCGGCGAGCTTGCCCGGATCTTTCTTGTCGAGCGCGATCAGCTCGGCGAGTGTCTTCGCCGGGACCGAGTTGTTGACCGCGATCACCATCGGCGACTTGCCGATCATCGCCACCGGGACGAAGTCGCGCTCGGTGTCGTAGGGCAGCGACTTGAAGGTGAGCGGATTGCTGACCAGCGCGGCGGTGGTGGCGAAGTAGTAGTTGTAGCCGTCGGCGGGCGATCTCGCCGCGGCCTGGGCGCCGATCACGTTCTGGCCGCCCGGGCGGTTGTCCACGACGACCTGCTGATTCCAGGCCTTGGAAAGCTGGTCGGCGATGAGCCGTGCGCTGATGTCGGGCGATGAGCCGGGCGGCTGCGACAGGATCCAGTGCACGGGGCGGTTGGGGAATTCCTGGGCGGCGGCGTGCCCGGCGGCGGCGGACAGGGCGGCGATCAAGAGCGCGCGCGAAGCAATGTTCATCGTTCCTCCGTTTTCTCTAGCCCAGCTCGAAGATCTTCTGCGGAAACCTGTGCAGCCTCTCGGCTACGCCGGTTTCGCCGATCAGGAAATTGTCGCAGCACCAGCTGTAGGTGCGCTCGGTGACGTAGGTCGGGTGGCAGACCATGTTCATGTTCTTCTCGATCGCCATGGTCTCGTCGTGGCGGACGAGCGGGCGCTCGACCATGTCGTAGCCCTGGCCGTGGGAGTGCAGCCTTTTTTCTTCCGGGCGCTTGTTCTTCTTCATGAAGTCGTTGTACTCGGCGAAGACCTCGCTGCATTTCGCGCCGGGTTTGAGCCGCTCGAGGGTGAACTTCTGCGCCTCGAGCACGAAGGCGAGCTCGTCCTTCATTTCCTGCGAGGCGCGCCCGAGCACGCAGGTGCGGCCGAGCTCGGTGTAGAAGCCGCCCGGCCCGTTGTTCTCGATGAGGATGGTGAACTGGTCGCCCTCGCGCAGCACCCGGTTCTGCTGGTAGCGGTTGGCGAATACCGCGGCGGTGCCGACCGGCCCGGAGCCGGTGAGGAACAGGCCCTGCTCGCTGCCGTGCTTGTGACCGACGTGTTCTGCGATGGCGGCGACTTCCAGCTCGCGCATGCCCGGCTTGATCGCGGCGAAGGTCTCCTCCATCGCCTTGTCCTGGAGCATCGCGGTTTTCCTTATCCTCTCCAGCTCCTCGGGGCTTTTCACCGCCTTGATGCGGTCGACCCTGTCCGAGGCGTCGACGAATTTCGCTTTCGTGAGCTTGCGCCTGAGGTGATCGCCGAGCGCGAAGGACATCGCCGCGCGACCCAGAAGGCCTATCGTTCCCCCCGCGTAGTGCGCCAGCGCCTTTTCGGCGAGATCGGCGTCATAGTCGGCCGTATACGGGCAGGAGGCATACGAGGGCATGCCGATGAAGCGTGCGGTGCCGCGCCGCACCGAATCGCCCTGCGGCCCGAACTCGCGCACCACGCCCATCGGTCCCTGGCCGATGACCGTCATGCGCTCGTCCTTCGGGAAGATCACCGTGACGGGATAGCCGTTCGTCGCCGGCACGTCGGTGAAGTACTTGACGTAGCCGCCCATCCAGTCGTTGTTCGACTGCATGACGAGGGCGTCGATGCGGTGCTCGGCCATCGCGGCGCGCACCTCGGCCCAGCGCCGCTCGAGCTCGGGCGTGGAGATCGGAGAGTTGATGCGCTCGTTCGTCGCCATGGGGCCTAATGCTTCACGACGTTGATCATGTGGGCTAGGTCTCCAGCGAGGAATTTCCGGAAGTTCTCCACGACCGTGGGAAGCGCTTGCTCGGCGTACTGGTCATGAAAGCCGCCGAGGTGCGGCGTCACGATCACGTTGTCCATGCTCCAGAGCGGATGGTCCTCGGGCAGGGGCTCCTGCGCGAACACGTCGAGCGCCGCCCCCGCGAGCCGTTTTTCCCGCAGTGCGCGCACGAGGGCTTCTTCGTCGACGATGCCGCCGCGCGCGAGGTTGACGAGATACGCCGAGGGTTTCATCGCCGCGAGAATCTTCGCGCCGACGATGCCGTGCGTTTCGGGCGTGTAGGGCGTGAGCAGCACCAGGAAATCGAGCTCGGGCACCGTGCTCTCGAGCTCGTCGCGGTGGACCACGCGGTGGAAGCCTTCCATGCCGCGCACCGCCGAGCTGATCCCCACCACCGTCATGCCGAAGGACCTGCACTTGGGGGCGAGCGACCGGGCGATCGCGCCCACCCCGAAGATCCCGACCGTCTTGCCCTTGAGGAGCTGCGAGGGATAGCGCTCCCATTGGCGCGCGTTCCGGTTGCGCATCGCGCGCGGCAGGTCGCGCGCCAGGGCGAGCATCAGCATGACGGCGGCCTCGGGCACCGAGTCGCCGTGCAGGCCGTGCATGTTGGTGACGAGCACGCCCTCGCGGAACGGCGGCCGGTCGACGATGCCGTCGACGCCGGTGCCGAGCGCCTGGATCCACTTGAGCTTCTTCCCCTTATCGAGGACGTGATCGGCCATGTGCGCGCCGAAGGTGAGCAGGATGTCGGCCGAGGCGATGTAGGGGTCGACCTTGGAGTGATGATCGACCAGGTCGATCGCGAGATCCGGAAATTCGCTGCGCAGGCGCTCGTAGTATTGCATTCTGATTTTTTCCGGCAGGGTCAACAGAATGAGCAGCCGGGTCACGGGTTCATTCTCGAATCCGTGCGAGGGCCTTGTCAAGGCGGATGCTGTCCGGTCATGGGTACGGCGATACAATGCCGCCAGGATGAAATACAAGGACTACTACAAGATCATGGGCGTCGAGCGCGCGGCCGGCGCCGACGAGATCAAGCGCGCCTACCGCAAGCTCGCGCGCAAGTATCACCCGGACGTCTCGAAGGAGCCGGA
>JBGQKK010000301.1:0-3156 GCA_041499545.1 Gammaproteobacteria bacterium
CTGAAAAATCGCGGTTTCGTCATCTACCTGCATGCCCTTGCCCCGGTTTTGTGGCAGCGCACGCGGTCGGACAAGTCGCGCCCCCTGCTGCAGGGCGCAGACCCGCGCGAGCGGCTGGATGCGCTCTACGCCCTGCGCGACCCGCTGTACCGCGACGTCGCCGATCTGGTGGTCGAAACGGGCCGACAAGGCGTCGGTCCGCTGCTCTCGCAAGTGCTCACGCGGTTCGACGAGGCATGCAGACTCTCAGCGTAGCGCTCGGCGAGCGCTCCTATCCGATTCACATCGGTAACGGGCTGCTCGGCCGGGCGGATCTCCTCGTGCCCCATCTCGCGCGCAAGAGTGCGGCCGTCGTGACCAACTCCACGGTTGCGCCGCTTTTCATGGACCGGGTGGCGGGGGCGCTTGCCGGCGAAGGTGTAGACGTGGTTCGTATCGTGCTGCCCGATGGGGAGGAGCACAAGGACTGGCGCACCCTCAACGCGGTGTTCGACGCGCTTCTCAAGAGCGGTTGCGGTCGGGACACGACCCTCGTCGCGCTGGGTGGGGGAGTCATCGGCGATCTCGCGGGATTCGCCGCCGCCACCTACCAGCGCGGCGTGCAATACGTTCAAGTCCCCACAACGCTGCTTTCCCAGGTGGATTCCTCGGTCGGCGGCAAGACGGCGATCAACCACCCGCTCGGGAAGAACATGATCGGCGCGTTTCACCAGCCCCGCGTCGTGATTGCCGACACGGACACGCTGAAGACTCTGCCCGAGCGCGAGCTGCGCTCGGGTCTCGCGGAGGTGATCAAGCACGGCCTGATCCGCGACGCGGCGTTCTTCGCGTGGATCGAGGCGAACGTCGAGCGCTTGCTCGCGCGCGATGCCGAAGCGCTGGAGCACGCGGTGCTGCGCTCGGTTGCGATCAAGGCCGATATCGTCGCCCAGGACGAGCGCGAAAGCGGCCTGCGCCGGGTGCTCAATTTCGGGCACACCTTCGGCCACGCGATCGAGGCGGGACTGGGCTACGGGACTTGGCTGCACGGCGAGGCCGTGGCCGCGGGCATGGTCATGGCTGCCGATCTGTCGCGTCAGCTCGGATATCTGTCGGACGCGGACACGGCTCGCATCCGCTCGCTGCTCCAGCGCGCCGGGCTGCCGACGGTGGCGAAAGGGCTCGCGCCTGAGCGCATGCGGCAGCTCATGAGCGTCGACAAGAAAGTGAAGGATGGGCGCATCCATTTCGTGCTCCTCGAGCGGCTCGGTGCGGCCATGACTCGCGACGACATCCCGCCTGCGGCGGTCGGCCACACGCTCGCACAGCTCGCAGCGTAGAGCGGGCGCCAGCGGCGCCTTGATTGCCGCTTTGCACCGCAGTTGAAGCGACACGGCAACGCAGGTATAGTCAAAGACCCGGTCTGTTTTGGCGCGTTTTGCCGCCGCCGCACTTTCGCTGAGAACCACGTGAACCAGAGCTATCGCCCCGAGCCCCAGGGCCTGTACCACCCTGCCAATGAGCACGATGCCTGCGGCGTGGGTTTCGTCGCCCACATCAAGGGCAAGAAATCTCATTCGATCGTCGAGCAAGGGCTCACGGTATTGCGAAATCTGACCCATCGCGGAGCCGTGGGCTGGGATCCCAAGCTCTCGGACGGCGCGGGCTGCCTGATCCAGATCCCGGACCGTTTCTTCCGCGAAGAGATGGCCAAGCAGGGGGTGAAGCTCCCGGTCGCCGGACAGTACGGTGTCGGCATGGTGTTTCTGCCGCGCGACCCGGCTTCGCGTTTTGCCTGCGAATACGAGATCGAGCGCGCCATCAAGGACGAGGGCCAGGTGTTGCTCGGCTGGCGCGACGTGCCCGTGGACAACAGCGACCTGGCGGAGCCCGCCAAGCGCCTCGAGCCGGTAGTTCGGCAGGTGTTCATCGGGCGCGGCAAGCGGGTGACGGTCACCGATGCGCTGGAGCGCAAGCTCTACATCATCAGGAAGAGCTCGGGCCACGCTATCCAGGTGCTGAAGCTCGCCCACGGCAAGGAGTTCTACGTGCCGTCGATGTCGGCGCGTACCGTGTGCTACAAGGGCATGCTGCTCGCCCACCAGGTCGGCGAATACTACAAGGATCTGCAGGACGCGCGCGTAGAGTCGGCGCTCGCGCTCGTGCACCAGCGCTTCTCGACGAACACGTTCCCTTCGTGGGACCTCGCGCACCCGTTTCGCTTGATCTGCCACAACGGCGAGATCAACACGCTGCGCGGAAACGTCAACTGGATCCGCGCGCGCCAGGGCGCGATCTCGAGCCCCGTGCTGGGCAAGGACCTCGACAAGATCTGGCCCCTCATCTACGACGGCCAGTCGGACTCGGCCTCGTTCGACAACGCGCTCGAGCTGCTCGTCATGGGCGGCTACTCCGTGGCCCACGCGGTGATGATGATGATCCCGGAGGCCTGGGAGAACCATACGTTGATGGACCCGGCGCGGCGCGCGTTCTACGAGTACCACGCGGCGATGATGGAGCCCTGGGACGGGCCCGCATCGATCGCGTTCACCGACGGCCGCCAGATCGGCGCCACGCTCGACCGCAACGGCCTGCGTCCCTCGCGCTACATCGTCACCGAGGACGACCTGGTGATCATGGGCTCCGAGTGCGGCTGCTTACCGGTGCTCGAGGAGAAGGTCGTCAAGAAGTGGCGGCTTCAGCCCGGAAAGATGTTCCTCGTCGACCTGGAGAAAGGCCGCATCATCGACGACAAGGAGCTGAAGGAGTCGCTCGCCGGCGCGAAGCCCTATCCGGAGTGGATCGAGCGCATCCGCGTCAAGCTCGATGAAGTCGAGACGGAAAAGACCCCGCCGCTCAAGAGCGCGGTGCGCCTGCTCGACCGCCAGCAGGCGTTCGCCTACACCCAGGAAGACATCAAGTTCATCATGACGCCGATGGCGCAGAACGGCGAAGAGCCGGTCGGCTCGATGGGCAACGATTCGCCGCTCGCGGTCCTGTCGAACAAGGACAAGACGCTCTATCACTATTTCAAGCAGCTCTTTGCGCAGGTCACCAACCCGCCGATCGACCCGATCCGCGAGGAACTGGTCACTTCGCTGGTGTCCTTCATCGGACCGAAACCCAACCTGCTGGGCATCGACGAGATGAATCCGCCGTTGCGGCTCGAGGTATCGC
>JBGQKK010000302.1:0-3152 GCA_041499545.1 Gammaproteobacteria bacterium
CTCGGCGACGAGCGCGGGCTTGTCCTGCCCCTCGCACTCAACCGTCACGTTCCAGGTCATCTGCACGCCGCGCTCGATATCCTCCGCGGCGGCGAGACGGAAGCGGGCGCGCACCCGCGAGCCCGCGGGCACGGGCCCGGTAAAACGCACGCGGTTCAGGCCGTAGTTGATCCCCATGCGCGCGCCCTGGATCTCGACGGCCTCCTTGAAGAACTGCGGCAGCAGGGACAGGGTGAGGAATCCGTGAGCGACGGTCGTCCGGTAGGGCGACTCCCGCGCCGCGCGCTCGCGGTCGACGTGGATCCACTGGTCGTCGCCGGTCGCGTCGGCGAACTCGTCGATGTGCTCCTGGCTGACAGTGAGCCACTCGGTCACGGCGACGTCCTTGCCGACCCAGTCCTTGAGCCGATCGATGCCGGGGATTACGATCTTGGCCATGTTCGTGCCGCGCGGATTTGACGCCGGCTATCTTATCGGAAGGATCACCATGGCTGCAGGCGCAAAGCTCTTTCTCGCTCTCGGCGGCGCCGCCGCGCTCCTCGCCGTGGCGCTCGGCGCCTTCGGCGCCCACGCCCTGAAGAGCCGCCTCGCGCCCGAGATGCTCGCGGTGTGGCACACCGGGATCGAGTACCACGTCCTCCACGCGCTCGGGCTGCTGGCGGTCGGGCTCGTCGGCGCGCAGCTTCCGGAGTCGGCGCCTCTCAGGTGGTCGGGGTGGCTGATGCTCGCGGGAATCGTGCTCTTCTCAGGCAGCCTGTACGCGCTCGCGCTCTCCGGCGAACGCTGGCTCGGCGCCGTCACGCCGGTCGGCGGGATCTCGTTCCTGGCCGCGTGGGCGCTGTTCATCGCGGCCGTAGTCCGAGCCTGAGTCGAGCCTGAGGCTGCCCGTCCCGGCATGCTGCTCGCCGAGCTTCTCGCCGCTTCGGAGCGCGTCGCCGCGACGCGCAGCCGGCTCGCCAAGGTCGAGGCGCTGTCGGATTGTCTGCGCAAGCTCGAGGGCTCCGAAATCGTGCTCGGCGTCGCCTATCTCAGCGGCGACACGCGCCAGGGGAAGGTCGGCGTCGGCTATGCCGGCCTGAAGGACGCGCTCGCCGCCCCCGCCGCAGCCGAGCCGCAACTCACGCTCGCCCGGATCGACGCGGAGCTCGAGCGCCTTTCGCAGGTGAAAGGACAAGGCTCCTCCGCCGAGCGCGCACAGCTGCTCTCGGGCCTGTTCGCGCAGGCGACTGCGCCCGAGCAGGATTTCCTCGCGCGCCTGCTCGCGGGCGAGCTGCGCCAGGGCGCGCTCGAAGGGATCATGCTGGACGCGATCGCGAAGGCGGCGAACCTGCCGCCGGAGAAAGTTCGGTCGGCGGCGATGCGCGCGGGCGGCGTGCCCGCGGTCGCTCAGGCCGTTCTCACGCAAGGCGATGCAGGCCTCTCGCGTTTCGCGTTGACCGTCTTCCAGCCGGTGCAGCCGATGCTTGCGCAGACCGCCGCCGACATCGCGGATGCTCTCGGACGCCTGGGCAGGGCAGCCTTCGAGTGGAAACTCGACGGCGTGCGCGTGCAGGCCCACAAGGCGCACGGCGAGGTCCGCGTCTATACGCGAAGCCTGAACGAAGTCAGCTCGGCCGTGCCCGAAATCGTCGCCGCGCTGCAGGCCTGCGCGGCGCGCGAGCTGATTCTCGACGGCGAGACGATCGCGCTCAAACCCGAGGGCAGGCCCTACCCCTTCCAGGAGACCATGGCCCGCTTCGGTAGCAGGCTCGAAGTCGAAGCAAAAAGCGCGGCGCGCCCCCTGAGCGTGTTCTTCTTCGACTGCCTGCTCGCCGACGGCGAGGACCTCACCGCGAAAAGGGCGGAGGAGCGTTTCGACTCGCTTTCGAGGCTCCTTCCGAAGAATCTAACCGTGCCGCGCCTGGTGACGGACGACGGGGGAGCGGCGGCCGCCTTCTACGAGGAAGCGCTCGCGCGCGGCCACGAGGGCGTCATGGCCAAGGCGCTCGACGCGCCCTACGAAGCCGGCAGCCGCGGCGCCGGCTGGCTGAAAGTCAAGCGCGCTCACACGCTCGATCTCGCCGTCATCGCAGTCGAGTGGGGAAGCGGCAGGCGCAAGGGCTGGCTCTCGAATCTGCACCTGGGCGCCTTCGATCCCGCCACGGGAGGCTTCGTGATGCTCGGCAAGACCTTCAAGGGGATGACGGACAAGACGCTCGCCTGGCAGACCGAGAAGTTGCTCGGCTTGAAGGTGACTGAGGAGACCTCCCGCGAGGGCCATGTCGTGCACGTGCGCCCGGAGCTCGTCGTCGAGATCGCGTTCAACGAGATTCAGGCGAGCGCGCGCTATCCGGGCGGCTTCGCGCTGCGCTTCGCGCGCGTCAAGCGCTACCGCGAGGACAAGAGCGCGAAAGAAGCGGACACGATCGCGGCCGTGCGCGCGCTGTACGAGGGGCAGCTGCAGCGGCGGGACGGCGCTTAGCTCAGCAGGCGCGAGAGCCAGCTTCTCTTCGCGCGCAGCCTTTTCGTGTTCGTCCTGCTCAGCTCGGCGGGTGGACGGGTGAAATCCCCTTCGGGGCGCAAGGTGCGGCTGAGGTCCTTGTTCGTCAGGGGATCGTCCCAGGCCTCGTGCTGCAGGCGCGCTGCCGCAGCCTCGGCGTTGGCGAGCATCTGGTTGAAGACCTCCCAGAAGGGCTGGCCGGTGACCCCGGCGGCGACGATCGCGCGCTTCACCACGCGGAGCTCGGCGAGGAACAGCAGCTCCTCGGCGACGTCCCACGGCAGGCCTTGCCGCTTGCCGTCGCGGGAGTCCATGAGCAGATGCGAAGTGAAGGCATCGAACTCCGGATGTCCCCACAGCAGGCACACGCGCTTGCTGATGTGCGGCAGCCGCTCCAGCGCAGACACGGCGGTGGTGGCAGCTGCGCGCGCTCCGACAGGCTGGTCCGCTTTGCTGATGTTCACTGGCCCTCCCGGCTCGAGAACTTCTGCAGCCTAGTGTAGCGCATGGCCGCGACCCCATCTGTTTCAAACGGCACAGCCGGTTTGTGACCTACTACCATTCGGGCGACGCCGGTGCGGCGGCTCGCCGCCGTTGCATATGGGCTCGCGGACTCTTAGCATGAGGGAAATCGGACGAGGCGACGGGGGCGCGTTGGACAAGATCACTGCAA
>JBGQKK010000303.1:0-3130 GCA_041499545.1 Gammaproteobacteria bacterium
AATTCAAGAGCTTGCGGGCGCGCTATTGCTGCGCGGTTTCTCCGAGCACCGACACCTTGATGTGAACGACGACGTCGGTGTGCAGCGCGACCGTGACCTCGTGGTCGCCGACAGTCTTCAAGGGCCCCTGCGGCAGGCGGATCATGGCGCGCTCGACCTCGAAGCCCTGCGCCTTGAGCGCCTCGACGATGTCGATCGTCGTGACCGAGCCGAACAGCCGCCCGTCCACCCCCGCCTTCTGGGTGATCTGCACCATCAGGCCTTCGAGTCTGGCGCCCCGCTCCTGCGCCGTCATCATCGCCTGCGACTGCGCCTGCTCGAGCGTAGCGCGCTTCTTCTCGAACTCGGCGAGGTTCTCCGGGGTGGCCCGCGTCGCCTTGCCCTGCGGGAGCAGGTAGTTGCGCGCGTAGCCGTCCTTGACCTTGACGACGTCGCCGAGGCCGCCGAGGTTGACCACTTTCTCGAGGAGTATCACTTGCATAGTGGTCTCCCTAGTGGAGGTCGGTATACGGCAACAGGGCGAGAAAGCGCGCGCGCTTGACCGCCGCCGAGAGCTGGCGCTGGTAATGGGTGCGCGTGCCCGTTATCCGCGCCGGGATGATCTTGCCGTTCTCGCCGATGAAATCCTTCAGCAGATCGACATCCTTGTAATCGATCCACTCGATCTTCTCCGCCGTGAAGCGGCAGAACTTGCGGCGCTTGAAGAGCTGCTTCGCGCCCTTCTGCTCGCGCTTGCCGTCGCGGCCCTTGCCTTTTCCCTTGCCTTTGAATCCGCCTCGACCTCTCGGTGGGGGCATCTCAGTCTCCTTCCTTGAATTCGACTTCCGTCGCGTGCAGCACCATCGAACGGCTGGTGCGGCTCTTCGCGGCAAGAAATCCTGTTACTTTCACGTCGCTTCCCAATCTCGCCGCGGCGAGGAGCGTCGCTTCGCGCTCGAACGCAACCGCTGCGATCTCGCAACTCACCTTACGCACGGCCCCGGCCTCCGTTTGCGTCGAATCGTGCTGGAGGCGAAATTTCATCACCGGCACCCCCGCAGGAGTATGCCGCAGCGCGTCCAGCTCGATGAGCCTGCCCGACACCGTGACCCGGTTGGCCTGCGCCAACGCTTCAGACTTTCGCCGGCTCCGCGGGCTTGGCCGCCTCCGCGGGCTTGGCCGCCTCCGCGGGCTTGGCCGGTTCCACGGGCTTGGCCGGCTCCACGGGCTTCGCCGGCTCCGAGCGCGGCGCCTCGCCCGGGTTGAGCACCGACTTCGACTTCTCTTCCTTCATCATCGGCGAAGGCGTCGTCCAGGCGCGCTCCATCTTGATGATCAAGTGGCGCAGCACCGCGTCGTTGAACTTGAACGAATGCTCGAGGTCCCCGAGCGTCTCCGAGTCGCACTCGATGTTCATCAGCACGTAGTGCGCCTTGTGGACCTTGGAAAGCGGGAAAGCGAGCTGGCGGCGGCCCCAATCCTCGAGCCGGTGAATCTTGCCGTTCTTCGAAGTCACCGTCGCACGGTAACGCTCGATCATCGCCGGGACCTGCTCGCTCTGGTCCGGATGGACGATGAAGCACACCTCGTAATGTCGCATCACGTCTCCCTATGGATAAAGCCGCCCGCATGGCCCGCCGTTGCGACGCGGCAGGGGTGGTGCGGCAGGGTTGAAAACAAACGACCGCCGGAGCGGTCGCGAGGGGGTGAATTCTAACCGAATCAAGGCCTAAGGGGCAAGGGCCACGTCACCAGCTTCGGCGAACGAAGCTATCATAGCCGGTGCGCTGGTATCCATCTGCGACGGAGGAACGAATGTGCAGAAGCATCAAGACCCTATTCAACTTCGCGCCGCCCGCTACCGACGAGGAGATACGCGCCGCGTCGCTGCAGTTCGTGCGGAAGCTCAGCGGCTTCGCCAGCCCGTCCAGGGCCAACCAGGCGGTATTCGATCATGCGGTCGAAGAGGTCACCGCGGCCGCTCGTGCCCTTATCGGCTCATTGGTGACGACCGCCGAGCCGCGCGACCGCGAGCTGGAGGCGGCGCGCGCCCGGGCCAGGGTGGCTGCAAGATTCGGAGCGCGGTAATGACGAGCGTACGCATATGAGAAAGGGGGAAGGATGAAACTCAAGTGGGCCGAAACGACACACGAGGGGATGAGTACCGCCTCGCATGTAATCGGGAACGTCCTGGTGGACGGGTTCCATTTTCTGGCCTTGTTCGCCATCGGCGGGGCCATCGTCTGGTCGGCGGTGGTGGCGTTTCTCGGCATGACGACCAAGGGCCACGCCTCGATCGACGATATCCTGCTCCTGTTCATCTACCTCGAGCTCGGCGCGATGGTCGGTATCTACTTCAAGACCAACCACATGCCGGTGCGGTTTCTCATCTATGTCGCGATGACGGCGCTGACCCGCCTGCTGATCTCGGACGTCCAGTCGCACCATAGCCCCGAAGTGGGAATAGTCGTGATTTCGGGCGCCATCCTCCTGCTCGCGCTGGCGACGCTCGTGATCCGGTACGGCTCGGCCAAGTTTCCATCCAGGCAGTCGGATGGACGGGACTGAACGGAGAAATGAAACCCTCGAAGGACGACAAGCACCGCCGCGCCCTCGCCCACTTGTGCCGAAAGGAATGGCAAGAAGCGCACGCGATCGTGATGGATCTGGACGACCGTCTCGCCTGCCACATCCATGGCTTGGTGCATCGGGTCGAAGGCGACATCGAGAACGCCCGCTACTGGTACGGCAAGGCCGGGGTGCCGTTCAGGAGATCGCTGCGACTCGCTGAGGAATTGAAGGCGATCCAATCGGCGCTAGACGCCGCCCCGTGAAATACGGGAGCTGTCCCTAGGGCGGCGGCGCCTTTCCGTCCTGCGCGGCGATCTCCGCCGTGCGCGAGAGACGCGCCGCCTCACCGTCCTCGATCCACGCGCGCAACAGAGTGAAGGTCACTGCAAGCACCATCGGGCCGACGAAGATCCCGATCAGGCCGAAGCCGATGAGACCGCCGATCACCCCGGCGAAGATCAGGAGCAGCGGCAGATCCGCGCCCTTCTTGATGAGGACCGGGCGCAGGAAGTTGTCCAGCGTGCCGACGATGACGGTCACAACGAGCAGGAACGTACCCCACCCCGCCGAACCCGTCCAA
>JBGQKK010000304.1:0-3120 GCA_041499545.1 Gammaproteobacteria bacterium
CTCACAGCCGATGATCTGGACCTTCGCGTTCTTCTCCTTGAAGAAGCGCGAGCAGCCCATGATGGTGCCGGTGGTGCCCATGCTGCTGACGAAGTGGGTGATCGTGCCCTTCGTGTCGCGCCAGATCTCGGGTCCCGTGCCCTCGTAGTGCGAAAGCGGGTTGTCGGGGTTGGCGAACTGATCGAGGATGCGCCCCTTGCCCTCGCGCTGCATCTTCTCGGCGAGGTCGCGCGCGGCCTCCATGCCGCCCGACTTGGGTGTGAGGATGATCTCGGCGCCGAAGGCGCGCATCGTCTGGCGCCGCTCCACGGAGAGATGCTCCGGCATGATCAGCACCATCCGGTAGCCCCGGACCGCCGCCGCCATCGCCAGCGCGATCCCGGTGTTGCCGCTGGTCGCCTCGATCAGGGCGTCCCCCGGCTTGATCGTCCCGCGCTTTTCCGCGCGCACGATCATCGACAGCGCCGGGCGGTCCTTCACCGAGCCCGCCGGGTTGTCGCCCTCGAGCTTGAGCAGCACGATGTTGGAGGTCTTGCCCGGCAGGCGCTTCAGCCTCACCAGCGGCGTGTCGCCGACCGTGTCCTCGATCGTTTTGTAGGTGAGCTGGGGATTGCGGTCCATGTTCCTATGATATTCCGATGAGGCCGAAAGATCAGCCGCCCGCGGCCGATTTTTCGCCGCGGCTTTCATCGAGGAGCTGCCGGCAGTATCGGCCGACGCCTTCTTCCACCGTGAGGAAGGGCACCGAATAGCCCGCTCGGCGCAGCGCGCCGACATCGGCCTGCGTGAAATTCTGGTACTTGCCCTTCAATGCTTCCGGGAAGGGCGCGTAGTCGATCAGGCGCTGCCCGCGCGCTTCCTCCAGCGACACTGCCCGCTCGCCCTTGGCCTTGCGGCAGCAGTTGATCGTCGCGAGGGCGACGTCGTTGAAGCTCTGCGCCCGCCCCGTTCCCGCGTTGAAGATGCCCGAGACCTCGGGGTGGTCGAGAAAGTGCAGGTTGATCCGGCTCACGTCCTCCACGGAGACGAAATCGCGGCGCTGCTCGCCGTCGGCGTAGCCGCCCGACCCGGCGAAGGGGCGCACCCGCCCCTCGGCCTGGTATTGGTTGAAGAAGTGCCAGGCCACCGAGGCCATCCGGCCCTTGTGCCATTCGTTGGGGCCGTAGACGTTGAAGTAGCGGAAGCCTGCGACCTGCGAGCCCGCCTCGGAGAGGCGCCGGCGCACCACCTGATCGAAGAGGAATTTCGAATAGCCGTAGACGTTGAGCGGGGCCTCGAACTTGCGCTCCTCCCGGAAGGTGGCGCTCCCTCCGTATACCGCCGCCGACGAGGCGTAGATGAAAGCCACCTCGTCCTCGAGGCAGAAATCGAGCAGCGCGAGCGAGTAGCGGTAGTTGTTTTCCATCATGTACCGGCCGTCGCTCAGCATGGTGTCGGAGCAGGCGCCCTGATGGAAGACGGCGTCGATCGATCCGGCGAAATCCCCCGCTTCGAGGCGCGTGCGGAATTCGTCCTTCTCGAGATAATCGGCGATCTCGCAGGCCGCGAGGTTGCGGAACTTGTCTCCCCGCTCCAGATGGTCCACGGCCAGGATGCGGGTTTCCCCGCGCGCGTTCAGCGCCCGAAGGAGGTTCGAGCCGATGAATCCTGCGGCGCCGGTCACTACGATATACACGTCGTCCGAGTCCTTTCAGTCCTGTTCGAGCGCTTCGAGAAGCTCATTCGGTTGGACGACCGCCGTGCCGAGCTTCCCGACCACGATTCCCGCGGCCCGGTTGGCGACGCTCACCGCGTCCCGCAAGGGCACGCCGGCGCCGAGCATCACGCCCAGCGTCGCGATGACGGTGTCGCCCGCGCCGCTCACGTCGAACACCTCGCGGGCCCGCGCGGGCTCGTGGCTCCTGCTGTCCTCTTCGTACAGGGTCATGCCCTCTTCGCTGCGCGTGACGAGCAGGGCGGCCAGGCCGAGCTTGTCCCGCAAATCCTGCGCTTTCGCGGTCAGCTCTTCCTCGCTCTTCCAGCGGCCGACGACCTTCTGCAGCTCGGAGCGGTTGGGCGTCACCACCGTCGCCCCGCGATAGCGCGAGTAGTCCTCTCCCTTCGGGTCCACCAGCACGGTCTTGCCCCTGGCGCGGGCCACCTCGATCATCTGCGCGATATGGGTGAGCCCGCCCTTGCCGTAGTCCGACAGGATGATGACGTTGCGGTCCGCGATCATGTGCCCGAAATCGGCGAGCTTGTCGAGGAGCACCTCGTGGCTGGGCGCGGTCTCGAAGTCCACGCGCAGCATCTGCTGATGCCCGCCGATCACGCGCAGCTTCACCGTGGTCGAGACCCCGGCGTCGCGGTGCAGGTAGGCGTTGACGCCCGCCTTCTCGAGCAGCTCCGCGAGCCTGCGGCCCGGCTCGTCTTCTCCCACGACCGAAAGCAAAGCCACGTTCGCTTTCAGCGCCGCGGCGTTGACCGCGACGTTCGCCGCGCCTCCCGGGGTTTCCTTGCTGCGCTCGGCCTCGATCTTCACGATCGGCACCGGCGCTTCGGGCGAAATCCGGCTCACGTCCCCGTACCAGTAGCGGTCGAGCATCACGTCGCCGACGACCAGGATCCTCGCCTTGTGCAGCTCCGAAAAAACGCGATCTCCCGCTTTCACGCCTGCGACCTCGCCGCTCTGCCTACCGGATAGTACTCCAGGCCGGCGCGCTTCATGTCCTGCGGATCGTACAGGTTGCGCCCGTCGAAGATCGCGGGAGTCTTGAGGCGCGCGCGGATCTCCTGGAAATCGGGGCTGCGGAATTCCTTCCACTCGGTGACGACCGCGAGCGCGTCCGCGCCCTCGAGCGCGGCGAGCGGAGAATCCGCGTAGACGATGCCCTTCAGATCGGAGAACGCGCGCTTCGCCGCGTTCATCGCCACCGGGTCGTAGGCGCTGACCGTCGCGCCGCCTGCGAGCAGCTCCTCGATCAGGACGCGGCTCGGGGCTTCCCGCATGTCGTCGGTATTGGGCTTGAACGCCAGGCCCCACACCGCGATGCGCCGCCCCGCGAGCTTGCCGAACCGCTTCAGGATCTTGTTCGCGAGCACGTGCTTCTGCTCCGCGTTCACCTGCTCCACCGCCTCGAG
>JBGQKK010000305.1:0-3031 GCA_041499545.1 Gammaproteobacteria bacterium
ATAGCCCTGGACGGCGACCTCGGCGCGGCGCTGCGGGTCACGGTGCTGCCGGTTTCCGCGCTGCCCTTGAGCAGGCAGCCCTGCGGCTCCCGGCGCGAGTTCTTCACAGTGTATCCGTTCCGCAGCCTAGACCGCGTCATCGGCATTTTCCCGCTGGGGAACATGAGCGGAGCCGCGCCCGGCCATATCCTCCCGTCCGATCACATCTACGTTCACATCGTCCCCGACCAGATCGTCGCCCCGCCGGTCAACAGCCTTTCCGATTTCTATTCTCCAGGAGAGCTCGAGCTGGTCGCCGTCAGCTATCTTCCGTTGAAGAACAACTACGAGATCATCCTGCAGCCCTGCCGGGAGGTGCGCGTCTTCCACGCGCACGTGCAGGAATTCGATCCGGCGGTCGCGCCGGCGGTGAATCCCGCCGCCTTCATATGTCCGCCCGAATTGAGCGGGACGTTCTGCTCGCAACTGACCAGCCTGCAGGTGTTCCCCGGCCAGCGCCTGGGATCGGTGTTCAACTCGCAACTGGACTGGGGCGTGACCGACGTCCGTCGTCCGCCGCTGCCGTTCGCGAACCCCGCGCGCTACGATCTTTCCGCCTTCCCGGTGCCGCCGTCGCTCGCGGAGATCGCGCCTTACATCGCCTCCGATTCGATACACCGCTACTGCCCGATCGACTATCTGTCGCCAGAGTTGCAGACGGCGGCGCTGCTCGCGAAGTTCGGATCCTGGGACGGAACCCAGCAGCGCACGGTCCCGCCGATTTGCGGAGAGCACGCGCAGGACATCGCCGGCACGGCGCAGGGCAATTGGTTCGGCTCGGCCGCGGACAGCCAGTTCACCGAAAGCGACGGCGCACTGGCGCTGGTGCACGACAACGTCGATCCGACGATCCCCGTGTTCTCCGTATCCAAGGTGTTCTGCGCGCAGACCCCTCCCAGTCAGCCTTGCGCCTGGGACTCGAACCTTCGTCACTTCGCGCCGGCGTCTGCGGGACTGGTGAACCGCGACTTCTCGGGCGTGACGCCGGGAGCGGTGTATTGCTACGACTCGCTCAAGCTCGCGCCTCAGATCCCCGACCCGCAGGTCGGCGCCGTGCTGCTCGAAGTCTACAGCTCGGTCGCGGGCGGTCCTTTGGACCGGATGCGCATCGAACCGATTTCCGTCGGCCAGGCGCCGAATTGCGGCGCGGGCCCCTGGGGTTTCAGTCCCGCGGCGCGCGAGTTCCAGCGCTGACGAGAGCTAGCGAGGGTCGTCCGCGGGCGCCACTCCGGCGCCCTCGATGCGGTGGCGCGCGAGGGCCTGCGCGACGAACCCCGAGGCTTTCATCTCCTCGATGAAGTCGCGCACGTACCGCGCTCCGGCGTCGCGGCCCTTGGGCACGGCCATCGCCTGATTGATCACCATGAAGCGGCCGGCGAGCAGGCGCACGCCGGGGACGCGCTTCGCGTCGGCTTCGAGCTGCTGCTTGACGCCCGCGGCGACCTCGAGCTTCTGCGCCATCATCATGTTCACGACTTCGGGCGATGTGGGCGCGCGCACCAGCATCGCGCGCTTGATCTCGCGGCTGAGGAAAAGATCGTAGGCGCTGCCTTTGCCGACCACGATCCGGATCCCTTCGCGATCGACTTCGGCGTTGCTGCGTATCGGCGAATCGGCGGGCACGAGATACGAACCTTCGATCACGACATAGGGAGGCGACTGGATCATGTCGGCGCCGCGCAGGGGATCGATCGCCACGTAGCCCACGTCCCAGGCGCCGGTCTTTGCCGCGTCCACCACCCTGCCCGCGGCCGTGAAGGGAACGATCTCGAGCGGCACGCCCAGGCGTGCGGCAAGCTCGCGAGAGAGATCGACCGAGACGCCGCGGGGCTCGCCGGTCGCCGGATCCTTCGAGGCGAGCACCGGGTTGCCGAAGTTGATTGCGGCGCGCAGCTTGCCTGTCGGAGCGAGGTCTGCGACTGCTGCCGGCGGAGCCTTGGGCGGAGCCGACGAACAGGCGGCGAGCGCGGCGAGAATCAGTACTGCGGTTCGCTTCATTGGGACACCTCCTCGCTCATTCGATCCGTATATGCCTTTCCTTTATCACCTTGCCCCACTTCTCCGACTCGCGCTTGAGGTGAGCGGCGAATTCCTCGGGCGAGCTCGCGACGATCTCGAAGCCCATTTGCTCGAACAGGCGCGTCTGTTCCGGCGCCGTCAAGGTCTCCTTCAGCTTGGCGTTGAGCAGCGAAACGACCGCCGCCGGCGTGCCCTTGGGCGCGAGTATCCCGTGCCAGGTGACGAATTCGTATCCGGGCAGTCCCGCCTCGGCGATGGTCGGCACCTCGGGCAGCGCGGCCGAGCGCTTGCTGCCCGTCACTCCGAGGACGTAGAGCCTTCCGGCTTTCGCGTGGGGAATCGCCTCGGAGATGTTCGGAAAGGTGATCCCGATCTCACCGCCCAGCACCGCGACGAGCGACGGCCCTCCGCCCTTGTACTGCACGGCGACGATGTCGACCTTCCCCAGTATGTTGAACAGCTCCCCGGCGAGGTGGGGGTTGGTTCCCGCGCCCGCGGCCGAATAGTTGAGCGCGCCGGGCTTCGCTCTCGCCAGCTCCAGCAGCTCGCGCACCGACCTCGCGGGCACCGACGGATGCACGACGAGCGTCCCGGGCGAAGAGCACAGCCAGGCGACCGGCGCGAAATCGGCGAACGGGTCGTACGGCACCTGGCTGTACAGGTACGCGTTCGCGACGAAGGGTATGGTGTCGATCAGCAGCGTGTAGCCGTCGGGCTTGGCGCGCGCCGCGACTTCGGTGCCGATGTTGCCCGAGGCGCCGCTGCGGTTCTCGATCACGACCTGCTGTCCCAGGCGCTCCGAAAGCCTCGGCGTGAGAGCGCGCGCCACGACGTCGACGCTGCCTCCCGGCGGAAACGGCACGATCAGGCGCACCGGCCTCGCCGGATAGCTCTGCGCGGCGAGGTGGGGGTTGGTTCCCGCGCCCGCGGCCGAATAGTTGAGCGCGCCGGGCTTCGCTCTCGCCAGCTCCAG
>JBGQKK010000306.1:0-3011 GCA_041499545.1 Gammaproteobacteria bacterium
CGTGCAGTAACCGCACTGCAGCGCGTTGGTGAGGACGAAGGCGCTCTGCAGCTCCTCGAGCTCGCGCGAGTCGGAAAGCCCTTCGATGGTGTCCACCTCGCAGCCGTCGGCCTGTACGGCGAACATCAGGCACGAGCGCACGATCTCGCCGTCGACTCGCACGGTGCACGCGCCGCACACGCCGTGCTCGCAGCCGACGCGGGTGCCGGTGAGCTCGAGCTCGTTCCTGAGGAAATCGGCGAGGTTGAGGCGAACGGGCACCGTCCGCTTCACCCGCTCGCCGTTGGCGGTGAGCGTGATCTCGACGGATTCGACCGGGGCGTTCATGCGAGCAGCTGCTTGAGCACGCGTCCGGCGAGGACCTTGGCGAGGTGCAGCTTGGTCGCCGCCGAGGAGTACAGGTCGGCGCGCGGTGCGAGGTCGGCGTCGAGCTTCGCCAGGGCCGCATCGACGGTGTTCGCCGTGGCCGGCTCTCCCTGGAGAGCCCGCGCGAAGTGCGCGGCGAGCAGGGGCCGGTCGCCGACGCCGAAGAACGCCACGCGCAGATCGGAAAACTTCCCGCCCCGGGTCGACCCGTGCGCCGCGACGCCCACCATGGCGTAGTCGCCGTGCCGGCGCGCCAGCTCGCCGAAGGCCGAGGCATAGCCCGGCTTGGGCAGGGGAAATTCGGCGGCGACGAGCAGCTCGCCGGTCTTCAACGCCGTTGCGTAGAGGCCTTTGAAGAAATCCTCGACGGCGATGCGGCGCTCGCCTCTCTTTCCGGCCACGATGAAAGTCGCGCCGAGCGCGAGCGCGCAGGCCGGCAGCTCGGCGGCCGGGTCGCCGAGCGCGCAGCTCCCGCCGAAGGTGCCGCGGTTGCGGATCGCGGGATGCGCGATGTGCGGCATGGCGGAAGCGACGAGCGGCAGGTGCTTGGCGATGTCGGGCGAGCGCTCCAGCTCGGCGTGGCGCGTGAGCGCTCCGATGCGCACATGGGATTTCGTGACCTTGATGCCCGAGAGCGCGCCGATGCGGTTGATGTCGACCAGCACTCCGGGAGCGGCGAGGCGGAAGTTCAGCATCGGCACCAGGCTCTGTCCGCCCGCGAGCACGCGCGCGTCCTCCCGGTGCTTGTCGAGCAGGGCGAGCGCTTCGGCGACGCTCGCCGGCCTCGCGTAAGCGAAGTGCGGTGCTTTCATCGCTCCTCCTCTGTGCCGTATTATGAAGCATAGTTTCGGGATGAAGGAGAGCGACATGGAATTCGGGGAGACGCTGCCGCGCCGCGGCTACTCGCGCAGGGAAATGCTGAAGCGCGTCGCGCGCTTCAAGAAACTGAAAGGCTCCGACGGCGGGCTGCCCGACTCGAAGATGCCGGGCTGCGAGCGCATCCTCTACAACGTCATCGGCTTCCAGCCGCCCAGGACCGAGCGCGGCGGCAAGCAGTCGCCCGTGGGACTCAAGGCGGCGCGGATGGCCGCGATCAAGATCTCCGAGGGCTTCAACCTGGGCTACTGCCGCGCGCGGCCGGGCAAGGGCCCGATGCTGCACAACCACGACACCAACGAGACCTTCATCGCCATGACCGGCACCTGGCGAGCGATCTGGGAGAACGGGAGAGGCGGGCTCGAGCACGTGGACCTCAAGCCGCTCGACGTGATCTCGTTCCCGCCCGGGGCGATCCGGCGGTTCATGAACGTCACGCGCGGGCCGAAGAACAAGGTCTCGACCCTGATGTTCGTGATCGGCGGCAACGCGCCGAGCTCGGAGTTCACCAACAAGTCGATGCGCGAGATCGAGGCGGCGGGTGCGATGCCGTCGCAGGCAAGGCGCCGCTCGCGCTAGTCCCGTCCTCGATTTCCGGGCTTCGTCGGCCCGTTCCGCGGATTCGTCGCAAGCCGCGGGCGTCGCCGGTCTTTCCCGCTAGTCTCCTTCGGTCCGTCATGACCCAGGAGGAGACATGAAGAACCGCAGGGCTTTTCTGGCGCAGGGCGCCGCGCTGGTCACGGGCGCCGCATCGGCAGGGATCGCAAACGCACAAGGCCTCGCGGCCCAGCCCTGGGAGCGCGTGTACGGCGCTCCGTTCAACGGCTACGGGCAGCCCTCGCGCTTCGAGCAGCCCGTCATGCGCTACTTTCTCAAACCCTACGGCGATCTCGCGCCGGGATCGGGCGCCGCGCTCGCGCCGATCGAAAGGCTCGAAGGCATCATCACGCCCAGCGGCCTGCACAGCAACCGCAGCCACAGCGGCGTGCCCGACATCGATCCGAAAGAGCACCAACTGCTCGTGCACGGCCTGGTAGCGCGGCCGCTCAAGTTTTCCGTGGAGGCGCTCTCGAGCTACCCCATGACCACGCGCATCCACTTCATCGAGTGCGCAGGCAACAGCAACCGCAACCTCGCGCCTCAGCCCCTGCAGGTGCCGGCGGGCGCGATCCACGGCAACATGTCCTGCAGCGAGTGGACGGGCATTCCCTTGCGCGTGCTGCTGGAGGAGGCGGGCCTCGCGCCCGAGGCGAAATGGCTGCTCGCCGAGGGCGCTGACTCCGCGCACATGAGCCGCAGCATTCCCGTCGAGAAGGCGCTCGACGACGCGCTCGTCGCGCTCTACCAGAACGGCGAGCGCCTGCGGCCCGAGCAGGGCTATCCGGTGCGCCTGTTGCTCCCAGGCTGGGAAGGCAACATGAACGTGAAATGGCTGCGCCGCCTCAAGGTCACCGAGGGCCCCACGCATACCAAGGACGAGACGTCCAAGTACACGGACCTGCAGGCCGACGGCCGCGCGCTGCAGTTCACCTTCGAGATGGGCGTGAAGTCGGTGATCACGAAGCCATCCTCGACCATGGTGCTGCCTCGCAAGGGCATGTACGAAATCTCCGGCCTCGCCTGGAGCGGCGCCGGCCGCATCCGCCGCGTCGAAGTCTCGACCGACGGCGGCGCGACCTGGGCGGAGGCGGCGCTCACCGGCGAGGAGCGTCCGAAGGCCTTTGTGCGTTTTCGCCTGCCTTGGGAATGGACCGGCCAGGAGGCGGTGC
>JBGQKK010000307.1:0-2943 GCA_041499545.1 Gammaproteobacteria bacterium
CCCGACACCGGCCGCCCGCACTGGGTCTCGCATTTCATCGTGCCCAAGGCGAACGAGATCCTGGTCCGCGTCCAGACGGACGAGGGCGTCGAAGGCATCGGCCTGGCGACGAGTTACACGCCGATCGAGGCGGCGATCCACGCGGTGAAGACCGGGATTGCCGAGCTGATCGTCGGCGCGGACGCGCTCGCGCCCGAGGCGCTGTATCAGAAGCTGTTCGCGCTCACCTGGCAGCGCCTCGCCTTCGAGAAGAAATGGACGCGCGAGGCGATCGTGCGCATTTCCGCGGCGGTGGACATCGCGCTCTGGGACATCGTCGGGAAGAAAGCGGGGCTGCCGCTGTACCGGCTGTTCGGTGGTTTTAGGAATGTCGTGCCTTGCTACGTCACCTGCGCCTATTACCGCGACGGCAAGACGCTGTCGGAGCTGGAGGACGAGATGCAGATGCTGAAAGGGCAGGGGCACACTGGCTTCAAGGCAAAGGCAGGCGGGCTGCCACTCGGGGAGGACATGGAGCGCCTGGAATTGGTGCGCGAAGTGATCGGGGAGGATAAGGATCTGATGGTCGACGTCAACCGCGGCTGGGACCTCGCCACCGCGATCGAGGGCGCGAGGCTGCTCGAGCCGCTGCGCCCTCGCTGGCTGGAAGAGCCGGTGCGCTGGGCCGACGACCGCAGGGAATTGAAGCTCCTCGCGCAGAAGACCCGCATCCCGCTCTCGGCGGGCGAAAGCGAGCTGACCGCCTACGGCTGCCGCGCGCTCCTGGAAGAAGGCGCGATCCAGATTTTGCAGTTCGACTGCACCATGATGGGCGGCTTCACCGAAGGGAGGAAACTGTCGGCGCTCGCCGAGTTCAACCACGTCCAGGTCGCTCCGCACCACGACTGCTTCATCCACGCGCACATCGTCGCGGCCACGCCCGCCGGCGTCATCGTCGAGTCCTTCACCGACCCGGAGCGCGATCCCCTCCAGGCGGAGCTGTTCGAGGACCCGCCGAGGATCGCCAAGGGCATGCTGACCTTGAAGGAGCAGCCCGGGCTCGGGCTTACGCTCTCGGAAAAGGCCCTGAAGAAATTCGGTGAGAGAATTCTCTAGGAAGGAGACAAGCGATGAGCCACTCGAGCATGCTGACGACCCGACGGAGGAACCAAGCGAGGAAGAAGCAGCTGCACCGCGCCGCCAAGCAGGCGCGCCGCAAGGCGTTTGCGCAGAAACCCAAGGGAAATCCCGGCGAGCAGAAGGCCTGACCTCAGCGCGCATGGACCTGCAGACGCGCCTCTACGCGATCGCCTGGGCCGTCCTGATCGCCGGCCTGTGCGGCGCCGTCGCGATCTGGCTCACGGCCGGCGACGATCCGGGTCCGGCCGCCTCGCAATTCGTGGTGGTCGACGGAAAAACCTACCCGATCGCGCCGGGCGAGTCGAAGAAGTACGTGCGCGACGTGCAGCGCTTCGGCGGCAAGGCGGGCGTGCTGTTCGACGAGCTCAACCGCTGGTTCGCCGGGCTGTGGCAGGGAAGATCGCTCGCCATCACCGTCGGCTGGATCGCCGTGTTCCTTTCGGTCGGGCTGTTCCTTGCGGGCTGGATTCAGCCGGCCGGCGCGGAGCGGGACGACGAAGGCGGCCGGAACGGCTGAAAAGGGCCTCGATCACCCGGTCGAGCACAAGTTCGTCACGCATGACTCACCCGCTCAGTGCGCCGGGTGGTGCGGCGGGAGGTGCAGCACCTCCGCCAGCGATTTCCAGGCATTCAGAGCCCGGTCGAGCGCGAGATCGAAGCTTTCGGCCGACTTCAGCTGCGGACGGTAGCGCCGCAGCACGGCGGGCGGGAGGGACTCGGACGCCTTGCGCCAGAACGCGGTCGCGAATTCGTTGCGCTCACTCATGGCTCACCCCCTTGCCGAGGGTCGCCGCCGCAAGGCGCGCGGCGAGCGCTTTCACCGTGAGCGCGCAGGCGTGGCGCGCCTGCCGCAGGGCGAGCGCGCGTGCGCGATGGGCAGCGTCGTCGAGCGCGTTCACCTCGTCGGTCATGGGAAAGCGGGCCAGGCCGTTTCCGTTGCAGTCGATCATGGTGGTCTCCCGTCACTGCGGGCCGGCGGAAATCGCCCCCGCATGGGAGATCACTCTAGGCCTGTGAGCTCCATCCTTCGCCGTCGTACGGCACAAGGGTTCTGTGCCGTATGAACAGCGGGAAAAATCCCGGGACGCCAGGGGAGGAGGAGGAGAGGCGTCCCGGGGGCCCAGCGTCAGTGCGTCGGGCGGTGGAGCGAGAAGAACTCGATTACCCGGTCGAGCGCGAGCTCGAGGCGCTCCGCGGACTTCAGCTGCGAGCGGTAACGCTGCCGCACGCTCGCGGGGAGCGACTTCGACGCCTTGCGCCAGAACGGGGTGGCGAATTCGCTGTGCTTAAGCATGTCCAATCCCTTCTCCGCCGTGTGCGGCGGTCAAATGCTCGGCGAGCGATTTCAGCTTGCGTGCGCCGGAGTGGAGCAGCCGCAGGATTTCACGGGAGCGAGCGCGGTGTGCGGCCAGTTCCAGCGCGCGCAGTTCATCCGTGGTGGGGTAGTGCAGATGGTTTTTCATGCGTCATACAATAAGGGTTACCGAGCGCAAGAACAAACGATGTATTCTCACGTCATGCATAAGAAAAACTCACTCCAAACGTGATCTACCGTCTGCCGCCGCTCAACGCGCTGCGGGTGTTCGAGTCGGCCGCGCGCCATCTCTCGTTCAAGGAGGCGGCGGCCGAGCTCCACATCACGCAGGCCGCGGTGAGCCACCAGGTGAAGAGCCTCGAGGAGTACCTCGGCATCGAGCTGTTCCGCCGCGAGGGGCGCGGCGTGCAGCTCACCGAGGCGGCGCGCGCCAGCCTGCCGCGCCTGCGCGAGGGCTTCGACGCGCTCGCCGCCGCGGTGGAGACGATCCACGAGCGCAGCGAAGAGAC
>JBGQKK010000308.1:0-2921 GCA_041499545.1 Gammaproteobacteria bacterium
CCCTGAATGGTCATGCGCAGGACGTTGAGGTTCATGTTGAGCCAAGTCTCCACCGACTTCAGCTCGGCGATGCGCCTGTCCAGCTCGCTCATCGCTGCAGTCGGCCCGCCCAGGCCCGCCAACGGCAGGCCCATGGGACCCCAGAGGTTCTTCAGGAATTCGAACGGATCCGGAGGCGTATCCATGAGTGTGCGCGGCTCGAGACGTAAGTCTCAAGTTTATTGTCGGGGCCCCAAAAATTCCAGCAGCTCGGCGCGGCGCGCCATCGTGTCTTGGTAGCCCAGGTCGATGAGGGCCCTGCAATATCCCGCCTCGAACAGCAGGTAGCTCGCGAGATTGGAACCGTTCCGGTTCATTGCGCCTATGCCCCTCAGGAGGAAGCGCACCGTCCAGGGCAGCTCTTGCACGTGGCGCACCACCATGCGCTCGATGGGCTGGCTGGGATAGATCACGAGCACCTTGATCTGCCTCAGGGGCAGGCCCGCCTCCCGGAGTTTCTCCGGCGGGATGAGGCTGATGGTGCGATTGATTCGCTGCACCAGCTCGATATCGGCGTTGAGGCTGTCCAGGAAGATGCTGTTCATGGCATGGCCTGCGATCTGCGCGACCGACGGATAGTTATTGCCGCGCACGCGAGGGGGTTCCACGTTGGCGTCCTGCCTGGCCGTGGTCACCACCAGCACCCGGTCGGCGCCGAGGTGCAGGGCGGGACTGATCGGCGCGATCTGGCGCATCGAGCCGTCTCCGAAGTATTCGCGGTTGATCTTCACGGCCGGGAATATGAACGGCAGGGCGGAGGACGCCAGCAAATGCTCGGCGCGTATGGGCATCGCCGCGCCGACCCGCTGGGTGCGCTCCCACGCCTCGGTGTCGGGCCCGCCCTGATAGAAGGAGACGCTCTGCCCGGAGGAGTAACCGGAGCAGGTGATCGAAATCGCGTACAGCGCGCCGTTGTCGATGTTTTCCTGCACTCGGCCGAAGTCGAGGCGACTCGAAAGCATCTCCGCGAGGGGGGTGTTGTCGAGCAGCGCTTGGGGACTGGTGCGCGAAAGCAGCGTCAATGCCGCGAGCCAGCGCGCGCCCACGCGGGCGATCCCGATGGGATCGGACCGATACACGTGATGCACGTGGAAATGCTCCCAGACATCAAGGAGCCGTTCGACCGCCGCGTTGAAATCGTCGGCGAACACGGCGAGCGTCGCGGCATTGATCGCCCCCGCTGAAGTGCCGCAAACGATGGGAAAGGGGTTCTTCCCGGCCGGCGGCAGTATTTCTCTCACCGCCTTCAGGACACCGACCTGATAGGCCGCCCGGGCGCCGCCCCCGGTCAGAACCAGTCCCGCTTTGGATTTGGTGAAATCGGGATTCAACGCCATGCGCGAGGTTCGTTCGGTTGGAGTAGCGCAGATCCTCGGCGGCGCTAAGCCCTGGACCGGGTCTCCTCGCTCGAGGCGTTCACGTCCACCACCGTCAGCGCGGTCATGTTGACGATGCGCCTGACCGTCGCCGAAGACGTGAGTATGTGCACCGGCCGCGCCGCGCCGAGGAGAATGGGCCCGATGGTAATGCCGTCTCCGGCGGCGGTCTTCAGGAGATTGAAGGCGATATTGGCCGCATCCAGGGTCGGCATGATCAGCAGGTTCGCCTCGTCTTTCAGGCGCGAGCGCGGAAAATTCGCGAGCCGCAGCTCGGCATTGAGAGCGGCGTCGCCGTGCATCTCCCCCTCGATCTCGAGCCCGGGCGCGCTCGACCTGATGAGCTCGAGCGCTGCGCGCATCTTGCGCGCGGAAGGGGCATCGCTCGTGCCGAAGTTGGAATGCGACAGCAGGGCCGCGCGGGGGATCGTGCCGAAACGACGGATCGCCGTCGCGGCGAGAGCCGCCATCTCCGCGAGCTGCTCGGCGGTCGGGTCGAGGTTGACGTAGGTGTCGCAGATGAAAACGGTGCGCCTGGGCAGCAACAGCGCGTTCATTGCGTAGTAGTGCTTCGTCCCGGGTCGCAAGCCGATGACCTGGTTGATGTCCTGCAGATGTTCCCCGTAGGTGCCGACGGTGCCGCACACCATTCCATCGGCTTCGCCGCGATGCATCATCATCGCCCCGATCAGGGTATGGCGCCGCCGCATTTCCGTCTGGGCGGACTGCTGGGAAACTCCGCGCCTTTCCGTCAGGCGGTGATACTCCGTCCAATACTCCCGGTAACGCGGATCGGACTCGGGGTTGACGAGCTCGAAATCCTTGCCCGGCTTGATGCGCAAGCCGTCGCGCTCGATGCGCCGCTCGACCACCGCGGGCCGTCCCACCAGGATGAGCCGCGCAAGCCCTTCGTCGACCACGACCTGGGCGGCGCGCAGCGTACGCTCGTCCTCGCCCTCGGAGAACACGATTCGGCGCCGCGGTCCTTCCTTCGAGGCGCTGAACATCGGTTTCATGATCAGGCCCGAGTGATAGACGAACTGCAGCAGCTGGTTGTGGTACGCCTCGAAATCGGCGATAGGACGCGTGGCGACGCCGGAATCCATCGCGGCCCGGGCCACCGCCGGAGCGATCTGGACGATCAGTCGGGGATCGAAGGGTTTCGGGATCAGGTACTCGGGTCCGAAGCGCAGGTCCTGGCCGCCATAGGCGGCGGCCACGACGTCCGACTGTTCAACCGTCGCGAGATCGGCCAGGGCACGGACCGCGGCGAGCTTCATGGGCTCGTTGATGGAGGTCGCCCCGACGTCCAGCGCACCGCGGAAGATGAACGGAAAGCACAGCACGTTGTTCACCTGGTTCGGGAAATCCGACCGCCCCGTCGCCACCACCGCATCGGGGCGCACGCGCTTGGCGGCGTCGGGCAGGATCTCCGGTTCCGGATTGGCAAGCGCGAGGATCAGGGGCTTCGCGGCCATCGTCGCGACCATGGCCTCCTTGAGAACG
>JBGQKK010000309.1:0-2899 GCA_041499545.1 Gammaproteobacteria bacterium
CTTCGACACCAATATTCTCGTCTCGGCGCTGGTGTTTCCGGGCGGCCGGGGCGAGGCGGCCCTGCGGCGCATCGTCGAGGAACACGATCGGCTGGTGCTCTCCAAGCCCATCATCGATGAGCTGCTCGGGATACTCGGACGCAAATTCTCCCGCGACGCCGAGGAGCTCGCGCACGTCGCCGTGTTCCTGTACGACCTGGCCCTGTTCGTCAAGCCGCGCCGCAGGCTGCGCGTCGTGAAGGACGATCCGGACAATCGCATCCTCGAATGCGCGCTCGCCGGCCGGGCGGACGCCGTCGTCACCGGGGACCGGGCGTTGCTCGCGCTGGGAGCGTATCGCGGCGTGCGCCTGGTGAGCCTGCGGGAATATCTCGATTGAGCGGCCGGGATTGGCCCGGCCATCGACTGGGGGGCCAACCGCCGCTACGCCAGCCCGTTTGCATCGATATAGCAAACTGCTATACTCCACCATGCACGTCATCTCCCGCAAGGCGCTCGCGGAGTTCTGGAAGATCCACCCGCCGGCGCAAGGCCCGATGGCGGCATGGTTCAAGGTGGTGGAAGGCGCGACGTTTCCCAATTTCGCCGCGGTGCGCGCGACTTTCAATTCGGCCGACAGGGTGGACAAGTTCACGGTGTTCAACGTCGGCGGCGGGGGCTACCGGGTGGTGACGGCGATTCATTTCAATCGGCAGAAGGTCTACATCCGGCATGTGTTCACTCACCCGGAATACGAGCGCTGGAGCGCGAAATTGAGGAAAGGCAAATGAAGATCAAGGAATTCGACCCCGCCTCGGCGGAGCGCGCCTGGCAGGCGTTCCGCAACAGCATCGGCATCGCCGCGATCCAGACGCCCAGGCAGCACGAGCGGACCGTGGCGTTCATGAACCAGCTCGTGGACCTGGTCGGGGAGAACGAGCGCCATCCGCTTGCCGGTCTGCTCGACCTCGTGGGCGAACTGGTCGCCGCTTACGAGTCGCGCATGCACCCCGTGCCCGACGCGCCGCCGCGCGAAGTGCTGCGCTTGCTGATGGAGCAGAACGGCCTGACGCAAGCGGACTTGCACCGCGAGCTCGGCGGGCAGCCGGTGGTGAGCGCCATCCTGAACGGAAAGCGCAAAATCAACTCGCGCCAGGCCAAGGCACTGGCCGCGCGCTTCCGCGTTTCGCCGGCGGCTTTTATTTGATCGGGAGCCGAACAATCGGCGAGCTCCTTGCGGTAGCGCGGATTCGCGAAGGCAAGCGCGGCTGGATGACGCTTTCCGCGCAGAAGTCCGAGCAAACTTCAGGCGCCGGGACTTCCTCAAGCCTTCGACCTGGGGTAATCTGGTCGATTAGCCAGCAGCGATTCGCGAACAGGAGACACCATGGCGAGCACTTTACCCTTGGACAAAATGTCGGTGGAAGAAAAGCTCCAGGCGATGGAATCGCTTTGGGACGATTTGTGCAATAAGGCAGGTGGGGTGTCTTCTCCGGCCTGGCATGAAGAGGTCCTCGCGGAAAGGGACGCGATGCAAAAGCGGGGGGATGATCAGTTCGAAGATTGGGAAGCGGCCAAGAGGAATATCAGAAACAAGGCTTCATGAAGGTCAGGATCCTTGGCTCGGCCAGCCGCGATCTGATCGACGGCTACCGGTTCTACGAGAGGCAGAGCGAAGGCGTCGGCGCCTATTTTCTCGATTCCCTTTACTCGGATATCGATTCGCTGATCATCAGCGCAGGGGCATGCCGTGCATTTCGGGAAATATCATCGCCTGCTGTCAAAGCGGTTTCCGTTTGCGGTCTATTACCGGGTGGAGGAGCAGACTGTGCTCGTCTATGCGGTTCTCGATTGCCGCCGGCGCCCGGCATGGATCAGGAAGAGGCTAGCAGACGATCCGGAATGAGCGCGCTGTGCGAACGACTGGCTCCTTCGAAGGCACACTTTGAGCGAGCTCGCGTATGCATCGCGCCTCCGCGCGCATGTACGGCACCCCTGTTTATTTCTGCAAGAACGGCAAAGTAGTGGCGCTGAAACCCTAGCGGCCGCTTTCCTCCGGCCGCCTCGCGCGGTGGAAGCGATCAAGTTCCGCATGGAACAGTCGGGGCTCGGACCCAAGGACCTCGTGCCGATGATCGGGCAGATCAACCGCGTGTACGAGGTTCTGAGCCGGAAGCGCCCGCTGACGCTTCAGATGATCCGGCGGCTGCACCGGGACCTGGGCATTCCGGCGGAGTCCCTGATCAAGGAGTCCGAGCACCGTCGGGCGGCGTGAGCCTGACATCGCCCCCCGGCTTACTCAGAGCAGCACCTCCTCGAGCGCCCGCCGCGGCGTGCGCTGGCCCGGCGTGTCGGCGTAGCCCAGGCGAAACGGCATCAGCGGCACGCCGCCCGCGCGAAACAGCTTCGAGAATTTCAGCCTGACTTCTTCCACCTCGAGCAGCTGGCTGATCTGCTGCAGGAACAGGCCGAGCGTGGTCGCGGCGAGGTAGAGGCGCTCGAGCAGCTGTCCGGCCTTGACGCGCGCCTCCTTGCTCCCGCCGCGGCCGCTGATCAGGCCGAACACGGGCGAGCTCATCAGCGCCGCGTGATCGCCCCTCGCGACCGCCTTGCTCACGCCCAGGTGCGCGACCGCGAACTCCTGCGCGCGCGAGAGCAGCCACGTGCCGCCGAAACTTCCCTCGCCGATGCAATCGGCGATCTCCTTGCGGTAGCGCGGATTCGAGAACGCCAGCGCGTCGCCTTCCAGCATCAGTTTATCGACCGCCCGCTTGATCGCGCCGTCCGGGGTGAGCAGCAGCTTGAGATCGTGCTCCGCCTTGCAGTCCATGAGCTTTTGCAGCACCTTCGGCGCGACGGCCCGCCTCCGGTAGAGGCCGTGATGCGTGTGGCGGCGCACCATTGCTTCGAACATGCTCGC
>JBGQKK010000310.1:0-2824 GCA_041499545.1 Gammaproteobacteria bacterium
CCTGTTTCCCATCATGCACGTCACCACCGTGCCCTCGGAGATCGTCGCCAAGCACCCCTGGGTGGTCGAGAGCCTGGTGCTCGCGTTCGAGGAGGCGAAGCAGCTCGCCTACCAGCGCCTCGCCAACCCGCGCAACGTTCCGCTCGCCTGGTACCGGACCTATTGGGAAGAGGAGCGCGCCTTGCTCGGAGGCGATCCCTGGGAATACGGCCTCTCGAATCTCAACCGGCGCAACTTCGGCACGCTGGCCGGCTGGGTGCACGCGCAGGTACTGAGCGGCCCGCGCCCCAGGCTCGAGGACCTGTTCCCGAACGAGGCCTTTCAGCTCGAGTTGCCGCTGCCGCGGATGCACGAGGTCGACTACAGGTTCTGAGCCCGTGTCATCGCACGACGGCCAACCCGACTTCCTGTCGCCCCCCGGCGGCTGCGACGCCCACTTCCACGTGTTCGGGCCCGCGGCGCGCTATCCGTACGGCGCCGATCTGCGCTATGCGCCGCCGCTCGCGCCGCTCGAGGACTACCTCGCGCTCGCCGGGACTCTGGGCCTGTCGCACTACGTGTTCGTGCAGCCGAGCGCCTACGGGCGCGACAACCGCTGCATGCTCGACGCGATGCGCGAGGTGGGCGCGGAGAAATGCCGCGGCATCGTCGACATCGACGAGAACGCGCCCGACGCCGAGCTCGCCCGCCTGTCCGATCTGGGCGTGCGCGGGGTGCGCATCAACCTGTCGCCGGTGAAGCCCTTCGAGTCGGGCTTCGCGGCGAAGCTGCTGCCGCGGATTGCGCGCCTCTCGGCGCGCTGCGCCGAGATCGGCTGGCATCTGGATTTCCTTACGCCCGGATGGCTCATCGTGGAGCTGATGCCGACCCTGAGGAAGCTCAAGCTCGATTTCACACTCGCGCACTTCGGCATGTTCCAGGCGAAAGAGGGCGTGGATCAGCCGGGCTTCCGGCAGCTCCTCGAGCTGCTTCGCCATGGCGAGCGCCGCTGCTGGGTGAAGCTCACCGGCGCGTATCGCATGTCCGCGTCTGCGAGTTTCGCCGACGTCGCGCCCCTGGCGCGCGCGCTCATCGAGGCGGCACCCGACCGCCTCATCTGGGGCAGCGACTATCCGCACCTGTCCTTCGCCGACAAGGTAGAGTCGGTGGACCTGTGGAACCTGCTCGGGCGCTGGGCGCCGGACGAGGCGACGCGGCGGCAGATCCTGGTCGAGAACCCCGGTCGCCTCTTCGGGTTTTGCTAGGCTAGAATGTGCACCGCGCTGGTGCATGAGGCCGGCGCTGGAGGAGGAGAACCCCATGACAAGAAAGCACCGGTATTGGCACGCTCTGCTTTTCCCCCTGCTGCTCTTCGCTCCCTTCGCCGCGGCGGCCGAGCCGCCCAAGCTCGACGCGGCGAACACCGCGTGGATGCTGACCGCGTCGCTGCTCGTGCTCTTCATGACCCTGCCGGGGCTCGCGCTCTTCTACGCCGGCTTGGTGCGCTCGCGCAACGTGCTCTCGGTGCTCATGCAATGCTTCGCGATCACCTGCGTCGCGACCCTCGCCTGGGTGGTGTTCGTCTACAGCATCGCCTTCGGCGACGGCGGCGCGAGCAACGCCTGGTACGGCGGCTTCGCCAAGTCCTTCATGTCGGGCGTCGACTTCAAGGCGGTGAGGGGAAGTATTCCCGAGACCGTGTTCGCGATGTTCCAGCTCACTTTCGCGATCATCACGCCGGCCCTGGTTCTCGGCGCCTATGCCGAGCGCGTGAAGTTTTCCGGCATGCTGCTCTTCAGCCTGCTGTGGCTCGTGTTCGTCTACGCACCGATCGCGCACTGGGTATGGGGCGACGGCTGGCTGGGCAAGATGGGGATCATGGACTTCGCCGGCGGCACCGTGGTGCACCTGAACGCGGGTGTGGCGGCGCTGGTCTGCGCCCTGACGCTGGGTCCTCGCAGGGGATTCCCCGACACCGCGATGCCGCCGCACAACATGACCATGACCGTCACCGGAGCCTGCATGCTCTGGGTCGGCTGGTTCGGGTTCAACGCGGGCAGCGCGCTCGCAGCCGACGGCTCTGCCGGCATGGCGATGCTGGTCACGCACATCGGCGCGGCGACCGGAGCCTTCGCCTGGATGGTGTGCGAATGGATGCGCTTCGGCAAACCCTCGGCGCTCGGCATCGTCACGGGCATGGTCGCCGGCCTGGGTACGATCACGCCGGCCTCGGGTTTCGTCGGGCCGCTGGGGGCGCTCGCGATCGGCGCCGTCGCCGGGGTCGTCTGCTTCCTCGCCACCAACCACATGAAGCGCGCATTCAAGGTCGACGATTCCCTCGACGTGTTCCCGGTGCACGGCGTCGGCGGCCTGATGGGCACGATGCTCACGGGCGTGTTCGCCTCGGCCGTCTTCGGCGGCGTGGGCTACCCCGAAAAGATGACCATGGGCGGCCAGGTGCTGGTGCAGTTCTGGGGCGTCCTCGCCACGGCGGTGTGGTCCGGGGTGCTCACCTGGATCCTGCTGAAGGTGACTCAGGCGCTGGTCGGGATGCGCGTGGATCCGGAGGACGAGACCGAAGGCCTCGACACGGCGCTGCACAACGAGAAAGGCTACGACCTGTAGCCTACCGCGAAGCGCCCCAGCGAGCGTGACGGCCTTCACGCCGTCGCGCCGGCCGCATTGTTCTTCCGCGACCCGATCTCGTATCATCCGGGCATGGATTTCTCGCACATCTCCGAGCCGTTGATCGCGGCGGCGGTCGGCGGATTTGCGCTCTCGCAATACTTCGTATCGCTGCGTGAAGGAGACCGGGATGCGCTGCGCTCGGATCTTCAATCGAAGC
>JBGQKK010000311.1:0-2804 GCA_041499545.1 Gammaproteobacteria bacterium
AGGTCTCCGGGCCATGTCGAAATTGCCGCTCACCATCGCCACCACCGACTACGATCACTTCCGCGATTTCAGGACGGGTGAGGTCAGGGCCGAGGGCATCGACCACAACTGGCTGACCCTCGGCCACCACGAGTGCTTCGCGCGCTTCACCGCCAACCGCGAGTTCGATCTGTCGGAGCTGTCGTTCGCAAAGTTCGCCGCGCAAGTGACTCGCGAGGACAGCGACATCATCGGGCTGCCGGTGGTGTGCTCGAGGTTGTTCCGCTTCAGCTCGTTCTACGTAAACAAGAAGAGCGGTATCAAGAAGATCGAAGACCTGAAGGGACGGAAGGTCGGCTCGCCCGAATGGGCGCACTCGGCCGCGGTATACATGCGCGGCTGGATGCACAACGAGATGGGCGTGAAGCTCGAGGACGTGCACTGGGTGCAGGCGGGGGCGAACTCGCCCGGCCGTGAGGAAAAAGTCAAGCTCGACCTCCCCGGGGGCGTGAGGCTCACGCGCGTCGCCGACAAGTCGCTGTCGCAGCTCCTCGCCGCGGGCGACATCGACTGCGCCATCATCGCCAGGCCGCCGACGTCTTTTCTCGAGGGCCATCCCGACGTCGTGCGCCTGTTTCCGAGCTATCTCGAGATGGAAGAGGAATACTACCGGCGCACGAGGGTGTGGCCGATCATGCACATCATCGCGATGAAGAAAAGCATCGTCGACGAGCATCCCTGGGCGGCGCGCAATCTCTACAACGCTTTTCAGGAATCCAAGCGCCGCAGCATCGAGCGCCTGCTCGATCCCGCGGTGTCGCGCTATCCGCTCGCCTGGCTGTCCACCTACGCGCGCGAGATGCGCGAGCGCTTCGGCGGCGATCCCTTTCCCTACGGCATCGAGGAGAACCGTCCGACCTGGGAGCAGATGGCGCTGTATACCCACCAGCAGGGCATCGCCCGCCGCCGCTTCACGCCCGAGGAGATCTTTCCCAGGGGCATCGCCACCAAAGTCGTGATCTGAGAACTACTTTACGACGCGCAGCCGCAGAGCGGCGGCGCGATCGAGCAGGAGCCGGATCTCGCGCGTGTTGCGCGTGAGCGAGGCCGCGCGCTCGAACTCGCCGCGCGCTTCGTCCAGGCGCCCGAGCTTCATCAGGAAATCGGCGCGTACCGAGGGCAGGAGGTGGTAGCCGCGCAGGGCGGGCTCGGCGGCGATCGCGTCGACGAGCGCCAGCCCCTCCTCCGGGCCGTAGGCCATCGCCACCGCGACCGCGCGGTTGAGCTCGACCACCGGGGAGGGCGCGAGCTGGGCGAGCCCGTCGTAGAGCGCGACGATGCGCTTCCAGTCGGTGTCGCCGGGCGTGCGCGCCCGCGCGTGGCAGGCGGCGATCGTGGCCTGCAGCGCGTAGGGACCCAGCGCCCCGCCCGTTTCGCGCTCCAGTTCCTCGGCGCGCGCCAGCGCCGCGAGACCGCGCCGCACCATCAGGTGATCCCAGCGCGACCGGTCCTGATCCATGAGGAGCACGGGCTCGCCCGAAGGGCCGGTGCGCGCATACAAGCGCGATGCCTGGATCTCCATGAGCGCCACCAGCCCATGCACTTCGGGTTCCGCGGGCGCGAGCTCGGCGAGGATGCGCCCAAGGCGCAGCGCGTCCTGGCACAGCGCGGGCCGCACCCAGTCTTCGCCCGCGGTGGCCGAGTAGCCTTCGTTGAACACGAGGTAGATCACTTCGAGCACCGACGAAAGTCTCGCGGCGAGCTCGTCTCCGCGCGGCACCTCGAAGGGTACGCGCGCCTCGGCGAGCGTCCGCTTGGCGCGCACGATGCGCTGCGCGATAGTGGGCTCGGGAACGAGGAAGGCGCGTGCGATCTCGTCGGTGGTGAGGCCGCCCAGGAGCCGCAGCGTCAGCGCGGCGCGCGCCTCAGTGGACAGTACCGGGTGGCAGGCGGTGAAGATGAGGCGCAGCAGGTCGTCGCCGATATCGTCCTCGAGCGCAGCGTCGAAGTCGGGAGTGAAGCCCTCCACCGCCTCACGGCCGATCTCTTCGTGCTTGGCCTCGATCAGCTTCTTGTGGCGGAAATGGTCGAGGGCGCGGTTTTTCGCCGCCGCCATGAGCCAGGCGCCCGGATTGTCCGGCACGCCGGACCCGGGCCAGTTCTCCAGCGCGGCGACGAGCGCCTCCTGCGCGAGCTCCTCGGCGAGGCCGACGTCGCGCGTCATGCGCGCGAGGCCGGCGACGATCTTCGCGGACTCGATCCGCCAGACCGCTTCGATCGCGCTATGCGTCGTCGACGTCACGCGAGTTGCCCTGGTCACTTGCCCTTTTTCGTGAGCTTGTCCCAACTCTCGCGCACCTTGGGCGGAAGGATTTCCTCGCTGAAGTCCGCCGCCTCCTGCACCTGTCGGATCTCGATCATCTCGTTTTCCGAGCCGGGGCAGCGCTTCGCCCATTCGATCGCCTCCTCGCGGGACTTCACCCGGATCATCCAATAGCCGCCGAGCACCTCCTTCGCTTCCGCGAAGGGCCCGTCGCTGACCTTGGGCTTGCCGCCCGCGAACGACACACGCGCCCCCATCGAGGGCGGGTGCAGGCCGTCGAGCGCCAGCAGCACGCCGGCCTTCTGCAGCGACTCGTTGTACTTCATCATCGCGGCGACGGCCTTGGGGTCGTCGGGCATGGTGCCCGGCTTCGCGCTCTCGTACCCCTTGGGGATCATCAGCATCATGAATCGCATGTTCTGTCTCCTGTCGATTGGGAGGGGGATCCCGGCCGGTTCTCAGCCGCGTCTCATCTCGCTCTGACTATACGACGAGCGAGACC
>JBGQKK010000312.1:0-2792 GCA_041499545.1 Gammaproteobacteria bacterium
CGAAGGATTTCATCGCCAAGCTGGAGAGCATCAAGCCCTACCTGATCCCCGAAAAACCGCGGAGCCTCGGCGAAGGTGAGCGCCTGCAGACACCGCAGCAGCTGGACCGCTACCGGCAGTTCGCCGATTGCATCAATTGCATGCTGTGCTATGCGGCCTGTCCGCAGTACGGGCTCGACCCGTCCTTCCTCGGGCCCGGCGTGCTCGCGCTGCTGCATCGCTACAACGCGGACTCGCGGGACGCAGGGCGCGAGCAGCGCATGCCGCTCGTCAACGCCGAGGAAGGCGTGTGGAGTTGCACCGCCGTCGGCTACTGTTCGGAGGTCTGCCCCAAGGGCGTGGACCCGGCGAACGCGGTCAACCAGAACAAGATGACGAGCGCGCTCGACTACTTCATCCGCTTCCTGCGTCCGGGGGGCGCGAAATGAGCACCCCCCGGACGTACCTGCGCCCGATGCGGGGCTGGTGGCGCGAGAATCCGTTCCTGCTGCGCTACATGGTGCGCGAGGTCACCGCCGTGCTGGTCGCGGCCTATGCGCTGGTGCTCCTCGCCGGACTCGCCTGCCTCGCCCTGGGCGCGCCTTCCTACGCGGCGTGGCTGAGGTTCCTGAAGCACCCGTTCACGGTCGGATTCCACGTGGTCACTTTGCTCGTGTTCCTCTACCATACCTGGAGCTGGTTCGAGATCATGCCCAAGACGATGCCGGCGGTCTTCGTCGGCCGGTACCGGCTCCCCGGCGCGGCCATCACGGCCGCCGGACTCGCGGCGGCCGTGCTCTGCTGCCTCGCGCTTCTCGGAGTCGCGCTATGGCTCAGCCGCTGAAGCGATCGAACGCGCCCTTTTTCTGGCTGCTGTTCGGCGCGGGCGGAACGCTCGCCGCGCTGATCGGCCCGATGCTGGTCTTTCTCACCGGCGTCGGCGCGCCGCTCGACCTGGTCTCAGCCGACCTGCTCGATTACGCGAGGGTGCTGGCGCTGTCGCGGCACTGGCTCGCAAAGGCGTTCCTGTTCGCGACCGTAACGCTGTTCCTGTGGCACGCGATGCACCGGATCTTCCACACCCTGCACGACTTCGGGGTGCACGCGGGAGCCGGGCTGAAGATCCTCTGCTACGGAACTGCGCTCGCCGGCACGGTCATCGCCGCTTGGGCGCTGCTGGCGGTCGGCTTCTGAGCGGCTAGACCGTGATCACAACCTTCTGATACAGCCCGCCGAAGTAGGTTTCCTTGACGAGCAACCGCGGCTCGAACCCCGCCGGGAGCCATTCCGCGATCTGATGCTTCCACAGGTCGGCGGCAAACGGCTCGAGCAGCTTCAGCACCGGCCTGAACAGGTAGCGCAGCGGATGCAGCCGCCTGGGCAGGTGATAGTCGACGATCACGAGCTTCCCGCCCGGCTTGAGCACCCGCAGGGCCTCGCTCAGGGTCTTCGAGCGCACCTCCTGCGGCTGCTCGTGGAGCAGGAAAAAGATCACGGCCCGGTCGTAGGTGGCGTCGTCGAACCTGAGCTCGGACGAATCGCAGTGCACGGTCCGCACGGGTGATCCCGCCGGAAGCTTCTCGCGCAGGTTCCGCAGCTGGATCGGAAGCACGTCGATCACGTCGAGGGAAGCGCCGCTTGCGAGCCGGAATGCGAGCCGGCGGGTGAAGTCGCCGTACACGCAGGCCACCTGGAGCGTGCGGCCATGCATTTCACGCCCCAGCGACTCCAGGGCGAGATCGCGCAGCCGCGAGAAATTGCCCCACAGGATCAGGTTGACCAGCCACTGGCGCTCGAAAAGCCGCACCGCGTTGGGGTGCACGTAGGCCCACCAGTACACCTCGCGCAGGTAAGCCGGGACCTCGATGGACCAGAGTGCCTCGAGTCCGCCTTCCGCCGCCTCGTTCATCCTTGTCCGCTCTCGGGTTGCCGCCGCGCCGCCAAGAGGCTAGCGCCGGTCGGGTTTCTTGGTGGAGTCTGAAGGCGAAAGCCGGTGCGCGACTTGAGCTAGGTCAATTGCGCCGCGCGCCCCGCCCAGGGCCGGCCGCGGCAGAGGCGGGCCGACCCCAGGGCGGGCGACTGTTACCCGGCGGTTTTCCTCGCCGTCGCGACCTCCAATTTCTTGATGTCCTTGACGTTCGTAAGGTAGGACAGGACCGAATTCCACAGGCTCGAGCCGCCGCTCGCGAGCAAGCCCAGACCGAGGATCGCCCAGCTTCCGGTCGGCCGTGCGACGTCCTCCGGAATGTAGTCCTTGGCCAAGTACACTGTCAGCACGCCCGAAATGACCGCGAGGATGTGCAGGCAGGTCCGTCGGATCCCTTCGCCCCTCGGGTCCGGATTCTGTTTGTCGAGCCAGGGAATCAAACCTTTGATGATCTCGACGAGGCGTTCCGAGGCGATGCTCAAGGCCAAAATGATGCTGACTATTGCCGTGATCTTCGTAGCGTCCACGTTTCCTCCTGTTTGCCTTGCTGCGACCGAATACCGGGGCGACCGCGTCCCCCACTAACCCCCTTCCATGTTATCCGTGACGCGTGAGCGTCGCTATCGGCGCGTTCGCGTTCTCCACTTACGCCTTCCCCCACCCCCTCGCCCTCTCCAACGCCCGCTTCCACTCTTCCATCCTTCTCGCGGCTTCCTCACGTTTCATTTTCGGTTCGAAGCGCTTGGCGACTTTCCATTGTTTCGCGATCTGTTCGCGGCTGGTCCATACGCCGGTGGCGAGCCCCGCGAGATACGCCGCGCCGAGCGCGGTGGTCTCCAGGATCTTCGGACGCACGACGGGAACGCCGAGGAGATCGGCCTGGAAC
>JBGQKK010000313.1:0-2780 GCA_041499545.1 Gammaproteobacteria bacterium
CAGATCCGTTTCTTCGGGCTGTCCTCGATGCTGGCCGGCCTGCTGATCCTCTATTTCGTCCGCTAGGCGCGCCGTGCGCAACTGGCTTCTCCCGGAAAATCTCGAAGACATCCTGCCTCCGCAGGCGCAGCGCATCGACCGCATGCGGACGACGCTGCTCGAGCTGTTTCGGGTTAACGGCTACGAGCTGGTCATTCCCCCGATGCTCGAATACATGGAATCGCTCCTGACGGGGACCGGGCACGATCTCGACCTGCGCACCTTCAAGCTGGTGGACCAGCTGTCGGGCAAGATGATGGGCGTGCGCGCGGACATTACCCCTCAAGTTGCGCGCATCGACGCGCACCTGCTGAACCGCAAGGGCCTTACGCGGTTGTGCTACGCCGGAAGCGTGCTGCTCACCCGGCCGCGAGGCCTGGACTCGACCCGGGAGCCCCTGCAGATCGGCGCCGAAGTGTACGGCCACGCCGGAATCGAGAGCGATCTGGAGATCCAGCAACTCCTCGCCGAGTCGCTCGCGGCCTGCGGTGTCTCGGGAGCGCGCCTGGACATCGGGCACGTCGCGGTGTTCCGCTCGATTTGCAGGCGCGGCGGAGTCGGTGCCGACCTGGAATCGGATCTGTACGAGGGGCTGCAGGGCAAAGACCTTCCGGCGCTGCGCGCGACGACGAAGAGTCTGTCGAAGGCGACTCGGAGCGCGCTGTTGGCCCTTCCCGAGCTTTACGGAGACGGTTCGGTGATCGAGCGCGCTCGCCGAGCGCTGCCACGCTATCCGGAGATCGACCGCGCGCTGCGCGACCTAAAGACGCTCTCGCGGAATGTCAGGATTCCCGTATCGGTCGATCTCGCCGATCTTCGCGGCTATCACTACCACAGCGGCGTGGTGTTCGCGGCCTACGCGCCCGGAGTCGCCAACGCGATCGCGCTCGGCGGGCGTTACGATGAAGTCGGCAAAGCGTTCGGACGCGCACGCCCCGCCACGGGATTCAGCATGGATCTGCGCGATCTCGCGCGCGCCGCGCCGGAGGAGAACGGCGCGGCGGCGATCCGCGCTCCGCAGCTTTCGGACCCCGGCCTTGCGACCGCCGTCCGAAAGCTGCGCAATGCGGGAGAGATCGTCGTGGTCCGGCTGCCCGGGCACGCCGCGGAGCCGCTCGCCCCCGGATGCGACCGCGAGCTGGTGAAGCGCCGCGGCAAGTGGATCGTGAAGAAACTGTAGGCGGCGCGAGCGGATCGAGATGGGCAAGAATGTCGTAGTCATTGGCACCCAATGGGGCGACGAGGGCAAGGGCAAGGTCGTCGACTGGCTCACCGACCACGCCCAGGGCGTAGTGCGTTTCCAGGGCGGACACAACGCCGGCCATACGCTCGTGATCGGCGGCAAGAAGACCGTGCTGCACCTCGTGCCTTCGGGAATCCTGAGGAAAGGGGTGACCTGCTATATCGGCAACGGCGTGGTGCTCTCGCCGCGTGCGCTGATCGACGAGATGGACGAGCTCGAACATGCGGGGGTCGAGGTCGCCCCGCGCCTGCGCGTGTCGGAAGCCTGTCCCCTGATCCTGCCGTTTCACGCGGCGGTCGATGTCGCACGCGAATCGGCGCAGGGCGCGGCAAAGATAGGCACGACGGGTCGCGGCATCGGGCCGGCCTACGAGGACAAGATCGCGCGCCGCGCAATCCGCGTCCGCGACCTCATGGTGCCCGAGCGCTTCGTGGCGAAGCTCGAGCCGCTGCTGGATTTTCACAACTTCGTGCTGACGAAATACCTGGGAGCGAAGGCGGTCGATTTCGCAAGAACACGGGACGAGGCGCTCGCGCTCGCGGCACGCCTCGCGCCCATGGTGACGGACGTCTCGCGCGCCCTCTACGAAGCGAGCGATGCCGGGAAGAACCTGCTCTTCGAGGGCGCACAGGGCGCGCTGCTCGACGTCGATCACGGCACCTACCCGTACGTCACGTCTAGCAACTGCGTTGCAGGGGCGGCGGCGGCCGGGGCGGGGATCGGGCCGCAGATGCTGCATTACGTGCTCGGCATCACCAAGGCCTATACGACGCGCGTCGGCTCGGGCCCTTTCCCCACCGAGCTCGCCGACAGCACCGGCGAGCTGTTGCGCCAGCGCGGCCAGGAATTCGGTGCCACCACGGGTCGCCCGCGCCGCTGCGGCTGGTTCGACGCGGCCGCGCTCAGGCGCTCGATCCAGATCAACGGCGTGACGGGCCTGTGCATCACCAAGCTCGACGTGCTCGACGGCCTGGACGAAGTGAGGCTGTGCACCGGGTACCGCATCGACGGCAAGGCCGAGGAGCTGCTGCCGCTCGGAGCCGAGGACGCGGCGCGCTGCGAGCCCGTATACGAAAGGCTCCCCGGATGGAAGGAGAGCACCGTCGGCGTCAACGCCTACGACAGACTGCCCGCGCGGGCGCGCGCGTATCTCGAGCGCCTCCGGGCGGTTTGCGGAGTGCCGGTGGACATGATCTCGACCGGCGCCGACCGGGACGAGACCATCGTCCGCCGCCATCCGTTCCATTGAGGGAGAGCGGCGTGCTCGATGGAGTCGTCCCGTTCCCGCCGGAGCTCGCTAGGCGCTACCGGGAGAAAGGCTATTGGCGGGGCCGCTCGCTCGCCCAGGAGTTCGCGCCGGTCTTCGGGCGCTACGCAGATCGGATCGCGGTCATCGATCGCGACGCGCGCATTACCTACGCTGAAGTCGACCGCGTCTCCGATCGCCTCGCCTTGAACCTTCTCGACGCGGGACTTGCCCCTCTCGACCGGGTGGTGG
>JBGQKK010000314.1:0-2756 GCA_041499545.1 Gammaproteobacteria bacterium
AAGTTCGAGCGCGGCGAGCGGCAGGACTACGGCGGCCCCGACGAGCTCATGGAAGTGTTCTCGCGCACCACGCCGCACGTGCAGGAGATGCTCGGCTACGTCGGCAAGGACAAGAACTGGGTGCTGCACGACCGCGAGCCGCGGCCCGGCTGGACGCGCGGGAGAACGACCCTGCTCGGTGATGCGGCCCACCCGACGCTGCAATACCTGGCCCAGGGCGCCTGCATGGCGATCGAGGACGCGGTGGTGCTCTCCGGGAAGCTCGCGGCCGCCGGCGCCGGCGGGGACGTTCACGCGGCGCTCCTCGCCTACGAGAACGAGCGCTACCTCCGCGGCGCGCGCGTCACCGTGACCGCGCGGATCTTCGGCGCGATCCTCCACGCCGACGGGGGCTCGCGCGACCTGCGCAATCATCTGCTCGCGCAGCGGACGCCCGAGACTTTTTGGGAGATCGACTGGCTGTATCGCGGGATCGAGGCCTGAAAAAACACGGGGCGGCCGGAGCCGCCCCGTCTTGAGATCAATCCCTGACTAGCCGAACAGGTTCTGCGGGACGCCCGCCGCGGCGAAGATGGCGTCGCGCGAGTTCTCGAGCCGCCGGCGCAGATTGTTCAGGTCGACGTCGAGCAGCTTCCCCTTCCACTTGCGCACCTTGCCCGCGACGATCACCGTCTCGACGTTGGTGCGGTCCATCAGCGATACGACCGCGCCCGGTATGTTGTTGACCGGCGCCACGTTAATGGAGGTTGCGTCGAGGATGATGATGTCGGCCTCCTTGCCCGGGGTGAGCGAGCCGGTCTTGCCCTCGAGCCTCAGCGCCTTCGCGCCGTTGATCGTGGCGAAGCGCAGGGCGTCGCGCGTCGTCAGCGGGGCCGGGATGCCGGCAGGCGGCGTCGGCCAGAACGGGAAGAACCCGGGCACCTGGACCGCGGTTTGCGGGAGCTCCCAGTTCCGCGGATCCGGAAGGTTCTGATTCCCGTTCGGGCTGTCCAGGATCATCTGGTTCACCACCAGGCGCTGCAGGTTCATGGCCACGCGCATCTGGGTGAAGAAGTCCGCGGTCATCGTGACTTCCACGTCGGTGCTGAGCGAGGGCTCCATCCCCATGCCCTGCATTCTGACGATCGGCGGCATGCCGTGGCGCATGTTCATCTCGATGGGGAAGGCGATCGACACCTGCGCGCCGACGTCCTTGACTTTCTGCCATGCCGTGTCGGACATCCCGGTCATGTGGATGAACAGGTTGTCCTGACCGATCGCGGTGTGGCCGTTGCCGCCCGTTCCGGCGGCGAGCGAGTCGAAGATCGGCCGGATGCCGAAGGGCGAAAGAATGTGCGCCGCGATCTGAAGATCCAGCTCGCGCCCTATCCTCCAAGAGTCGTCGGTGCTCTGATTGCCGAGATAAACCTCGCCGCCCATGATCATGTGGACGAGCTGATCGCTCGAGGAGAAGAATTTCTTCTTGATGCGGGGCGCGTCGAATGGATATTGATTGCCGGGAACCGCGCCCGCGCTCTCGAAATAGCCGAAGGCGGCGCGGCGCCCGGTGTCGAACAGCGCCCTGACGGCTTCGTCCGAATGATCGGGCGAGTGATGGATCTGCGAGACGTCGTGCACCGTGGTGACGCCGTCGTCGAGCTGCGACAACCCGCCGAACAGCTCGCTGATGTACACGTCCTCCGGACGGTACTTGGGGGCGAACGTGAGCAGAATGAATTCGAAGTACGAGGGAGTTGCGCTCGCCGAGCCCGATTGGTCGTTGATCAGGACGCCGTTGGCGAGAAAGCTGCGCAGCGCCGTCTCGAACTGGTGGTGGTGGGTGTCGATGAAGCCCGGCATGATGATCTTGCCGCGCGCGTCGATCTCCGCGGCGCCGCCCGCGTGCAGGTTCGAGCCGACGGCGACGATCTTCTTGCCTTCGACCAGCACGTCGGCATTGAGGAACTCGCCCTTGTTGGGCATGCTGGGGTCCATCGTCATCACCGCGCCGCCGCGGATGATGAGGCGCCGGCCCCGGTGGCCGCTGTCCTCCGGCGGTCCCCCGCCGTCCGCCGCGGCGGGCCGCGCTGCGAACAGGCCGAGACCGGCGGCTGCCCCGGTCGCGGCGGTGGTCTTCAGGAAATCGCGCCGCCCGAGTTGCGAACCGGCATGGTTCTGAGGAAATCCTTTGTCGCACAGTATGCACATTTGGTTTTCTCCTCCACGTTTTTGAGTCATCCCCAGTGATGACTCCCGGTGGCATTCTCGCGCTGATCTGCGCGGAGATAAACCCCATCTCCAGCGCCTTTGCTGCGGTGCAACCTGGGATGAGTGGGATGAGGTGGGATGGAAACGGAATGGGCAACTACGGGCAGACCCGAGGCTGCCGTATCACGGCTTCGCCTTCTTCTCTTCCTTCTTGTCCTTGCCCCGGTTCCTCCACACCATCCACCCGAAGACCACGAAGAAGCCGACGAAGAGCACGACGAAGAGGATCGTGGCGATCGGATGGGGATCGAGGGGGGGCTCGGGCGTCTGAGCCTGCGCGGAGGCGAGCAGGGACGTGGCGATCAACCCGGCGAGCAATCGTTTCATGGCACACTCTCCATCAGCAAGGGCCTGTAATTTGCACCAGATCGCCTTGCTGGGAACTGACGCCGGCCTTTCGGTTCGCTGTAGGCCGGGCACGCAAGACCACGAGGAGGAGGGAACATGAGAGGGGCCGCCTGCGCCGCGGCTCTTGCCGTCGCGGCCTTCGCGCCCGCGCACGCGCAGAG
>JBGQKK010000315.1:0-2750 GCA_041499545.1 Gammaproteobacteria bacterium
CCACGGCGCGCCTCGGCGAGCCGCAGCTCGCGTGGCTCAAGTCCGACCTGGCGAAACAGGCGGCGGACGCCCGCCTCGTCGTATTCGCGCACCGGCCGCTCTTCGATCTCTATCCGCAATGGGACTGGGCGACACGCGACGGGGCGCAGGCGATCGACCTCCTCATGCCCCACAAGAACGTCACCGTGTTCTACGGCCATATCCACCAGGAGCATCATCAGATGACCGGCCACATCGCGCACCACTCGGCCAAATCGCTCATCTTCCCGCTGCCCGCACCCGGTTCGCAGCCCAAGCGCGAGCCGATCCGCTGGGATCCCGCACAGCCCTACCGTGGTCTCGGCTTCCGCAGCGTCGATGCGGAGGTGCAGAAGGCCGAGTACGAGATCACCGAGTATCCGGTGAAGAAGGCCTAAGCGATGAAACCTGAGCGTCGCCGCCTGCTCGCAGCGGGCGCCCTTACCGCCATCGGCGCAGTCCTTGGCGCCGGCGCCTTCGCGCAGGCGAAGGAGAAAGTCATCCGCGTGACCGCGCGCAAGTTCGCGTTCCTGCCGCGGGAGATACGGCTCAAGAAGGGCGTGCCGGTGGTGCTCGAGCTCGTCACCGCCGACGTCGTCATGGGGTTCAACGCGCCCGACTTCAAGGTGCGCGCCGACCTCATCCCGGGCAAGGTCTCGCGGCTGCGCTTCACCCCCGACAAGACCGGCAGCTTCGTCTTCCTGTGCGACGTCTTCTGCGGCGAGGGCCACGAGGGAATGTCCGGGCAGATTCACGTCGTCGCCTGACACGGGATATCATGACGCTCGCTGCCGATTCCGCACTGCTGCACGAAGCCAATCCCGTACCGCTGCGTCAGACCGACTCCTCACCGCCGCACGAGACCTTGAGCGAGCGCAAGCGACGATTCGAGCAACTGGTGCTGCCGCACTTCGACGCGGCCTACAACCTCGCACGCTGGCTGACGCGCAACGACCAGGATGCGCGGGACGTGGTGCAGGAGGCGGTGTTGCGCGCCTATCGCTTTTTCGACGGCTTGCGCGGCGAGGCCAAGCCGTGGCTTCTCGCCATTGTGCGCAACTCCTGCCTCACCTGGCTGGCGGCCAACCGGCCCGCCAAAACGGTGGGCTTCGAGGACGGCGCCGTCGAGCTCCTTCCCTCCGACGAGGACGGCCCGGACGTCCTGGCGGCGCGCAACTTCGACAGGAGAATGCTCAACGAAGCCATCGCCGGTCTCCCCGCGCAGTTCCGCGAGGTGCTGATCCTGCGCGAGCTGGAGGATCTGTCGTACAAGGACATCGCACGCATCGCGGACGTGCCGATTGGAACGGTGATGTCGCGGCTCGCCCGCGCGCGGCGGCTGCTCGCCGAGTCGGTGCGGGCCGCATCCCGCATTTCCGGAACACAGGTGCTCAAATGACGAACGAGGAAGCGAACATGCTGCTGCACGCCTACATCGACGGCGAGCTCGACCCGGCGAAGACGCTCGAGCTCGAGGCGCACCTGGCCCAAAGCCCGGCCCTGCGCGCCGCCTGCGGGCGGCTGCGCGAGATGTCCGAGGCCATCCGTCTCAAGGCCGACTACCACACCGCCCCGTCCGACCTGGAAGCTCGCATTCGCGCCGCAATCCCGGCCGGGCCGGAGAGAAGTCTGGCCCGGCCGACCTGGTGGGGATGGCTGAGACCCGCCGGGTCGCTCGCCGCGGTCGCGGACTGGGTACGACCGGCGGCCTCGTTCGCCGCGGTCGCACTGGTCACCTGGGTCGTCGCGCTGGGAGTCATGCGCCCGAGTGAGGACGAACGCATCACGCAGGAGGTGCTCGCAAGCCACGTGCGCGCGACCCTTGTCAACCGGTTCTACGACGTCGCGTCCTCCGACCAGCACACGGTCAAGCCGTGGCTGAGCGCCCGGCTCGCCTTCTCGCCGCCGGTCGCGGATCTCTCCGCGTCCGGCTTCGAACTCATCGGCGGGCGGCTGGATTACATCAGAGCGCAGCCGGTCGCCGTGCTCGTCTACAAGCGACGCCAACACGTAATCGACGTGTTCGTCTGGCCCGCCGAAGCGCAGAAAGCGGAGCAGATGCTGACGCGCGACGGCTTCAACATCGAGCGCTTCGCCAGGAACGACATGAGCTTCTGGCTCGTGTCCGATCTCGGCCGCGACGAGCTGAACGATTTCGCCCGGATGCTCGCCGAGTAGAGCACCGGGCCCTGAGCGCGGCTGTCTATTTCGTAACGGGATCGCGGTTCGGCAGGCCGATACGGCGCAGGAGGTCCTGAAACCGCGGGTCGGACCGGAGCGGATCGAAGACCGGGCGCAGGAGGATGGAAGGATTGAATCGCGCTCGATAGGCCTTGTCCAGCCAGATCATCGCCCGGGCATTGTCGCCGAGTCCGACATAGATCAAAGCAATGTTCGCGGCGGCCGAGGAGTCTTGACTCTGCCGACTTTCCAGGTCCTTGACTGCCTTCATTGCTTCTTCCTTCCGTCCCGAGACGGCATATGCATTGGCGAGATTGGATTCGACTGTCGTATTCCCGCCGGAAAGCTCGATGGCCCTCCGGAATTCCGCGATGGCTTCGTCGTGCTTGTGCTTCTGCATCAAGGCCTGGCCCAGTTGATAATGGGCGACAGCGAAGTACGGATCCATTGCGATGGTCTTCTGGCTTTGCTGCACGGATTCGTCGTAACGGCGGGCGATGCACAACGCGTCCGCAAGGTCAGCGCTGATGATGAGGGAGAGGGGATCCAGG
>JBGQKK010000316.1:0-2665 GCA_041499545.1 Gammaproteobacteria bacterium
GTGAGCGCCGGCAACGCGACTTCCCGCTACGCATTCTCGATCGCCTCGAACGCCTGGCTCGAGCTCCAGTGGTACCTCTTTGCCGCCGTATTTCTCCTCTGCTCCGGCTATACGCTCAGGCATAACGAGCACATCCGCATCGACGTGATCTTCGGGCACCTGTCGCGCCGCGCGCAGATGTGGATCGACATCTTCGGCACGCTGTTTTTCCTCCTGCCTATTACGATCTACATCACCTGGCTGTCGTGGCCGGTGTTCATGAACGCCTGGAACAGCAACGAGATCTCGGGCAGCGCAGGCGGCCTCATCCGCTGGCCGGTGCGGCTGCTCGTCCCGGCCGGCTTCTGCCTGCTGTCGCTCCAGGGCGTCTCCGAGCTGATCAAGCGCATCGCCTTCCTTCAGGGACTGATTCCCGATCCGCTGGAGAAGCATGCGGTGCCCCTCGAGCTCGAGATCGCGCGCGACGAAGCCGCCAAATGACGCAGTTCCTCGTCGCCTACATGGCGCCGCTGATGTTCGCGGCGCTGGTCGTATTCCTCCTCCTCGGCTATCCGGTCTCCTTCGCGCTCGCCGCGATCGGCCTGTCGTTCGGCTTTTTCGGCATCGAGCTGGGCCTGCTCACGCCGGCGCTGTTCGGCGCGCTGCCCGAGCGCATCTTCGGGATCATGTCGAACGATACCCTGCTCGCCGTGCCCTTCTTCACCTTCATGGGGCTGATCCTGGAGCGCAGCGGCATGGCCGAGGACCTGCTCGACACCATCGGGCAGCTCTTCGGGCCGATTCGCGGCGGCCTCGCCTACGCCGTGATCTTCGTCGGCGCCCTGCTCGCCGCAACCACCGGCGTGGTCGCCGCCTCGGTCATCTCCATGGGCCTGATCTCGCTCCCCATCATGCTGCGCTACAGCTACGACCGGCGCCTCGCGAGCGGCGTCATCGCGGCTTCCGGAACCCTGGCGCAGATCATCCCGCCCTCGCTCGTCCTGATCGTGCTCGCCGACCAGCTCGGGAGATCCGTCGGCGACATGTACGCCGGGGCGATCTTCCCGGGCCTGGTGCTCACGGCGCTCTACGCGAGCTACGTCTTCGCCGCGACCATGCTGTATCCGAACGCCGCGCCGGCGCTGCCGCCCGAGGCGCGCACGCTGCGCGGCTGGAAGCTCATGGGGCGCGTCGTCTTCGTGCTGATCCCGCCGCTCGCGCTCATCTTCCTCGTGCTCGGCACGATCTTCCTCGGCTGGGCGACACCGACCGAGGGCGGCGCGATGGGAGCGACCGGCGCGCTGATCCTCGCCCTGATCAACCGGCGGCTCACCTGGTCGCTGCTGAGGCAGGCGATGAACTCGACCGCGAAGCTCACTTCCTTCGTGGTGTTCATCCTGGTCGGCTCGACGGTGTTCAGCCTCACCTTCCGCGGCGTGAACGGCGACCTGTGGGTCGAGCACTTGCTCACCAGCCTCCCCGGCGGTCAGCTGGGCTTCCTCATCGTGGTCAACGTGCTCACCTTCCTGCTCGCCTTCTTCCTGGATTTCTTCGAGCTCGCCTTCATCATCGTGCCGCTGCTCGCGCCGGTCGCCGACAAGCTGGGCGTGGACCTGATCTGGTTCGGCGTGCTGCTCGGGGTGAACATGCAGACCTCCTTCATGCATCCGCCGTTCGGCTTCGCGCTGTTCTACCTGCGCAGCGTCGCACCGGGCAAGGAGTACATCGACAAGATCACGGGCAGGGCGACCGCCCCGGTCACGACCGGCCAGATCTACTGGGGCGCGGTGCCCTTCGTGGTGATTCAGGTCGTCATGGTCGGCATCGTGATCGCCTTCCCCGGATTGGTCACGGGGAACGTGACGAAGAGCACCGGCGATCCCTCCAAGGTGCAGTTCTTCGCCCCGTCCGAGACCGAAGAGGCCCCCGACGAAACGCCGCCCGACTTCAGCGCCCCCGCAGAGACGAAGCCGGCGCCGGACAAGAAGGAAACGCCGGAGAGCCGGGAAGCGGACGACCTGGAAAAACTCTTCAAGAAGTAGCGGAAAAAACAAACCCCGCCGAGGCGGGGTTTTGTTTCTTCGGCCGCTCGCCGGCTACGATTTTCCGGCGCCGAGCTTCGAGGCAAACGTATAGTTGTCGTAGGTGGACTCGGCGACGCGGAACCACAGGAACTGCTCGTCGCGGAATTTCTTCCACTGCGGGTAGACCGCCGCCCAGTGCTTGCTCTTCGGCTTGAGCTCGTCGTAGAGCTCGTAGGACGCCTTCTCCGCCGCTTCCATGACCGTGCGCGGGAAGGGCCGGAGGTTCGCGCCGCCCGCGATCAGCCGGCGCAGCGCCTGCGGATTCAGCTCGTCGTATTTCGCCGGCATCCAGGAATTCACTTCGCCGCAAGCCGCCATGAGCGCAGCCTGGTAGGGCTTGGGCAGCTCGTTCCACTTCTTTTCGTTGACCAGCGTCATCAGCATCGGCCCGCCTTCCCAGAAGCCCGGGTAGTAGTAGTACTTGGCGACCTTGTTGAAGCCGAGCTTCTCGTCGTCGTAGGGGCCGACCCATTCGGCCGCGTCGATGGTGCCCTTTTCCAGCGCCGGATAGATGTCGCCACCCGCGATCTGCTGCGGCACGACGCCGAGCTTGGTCATCACCTGGCCCGCGAAGCCGCCGATGCGCATCTTGAGCCCTTGCA
>JBGQKK010000317.1:0-2653 GCA_041499545.1 Gammaproteobacteria bacterium
CAGCACCCGGTCGAGCTCCTCGATTCCGCTCCCCATCCTGGGAACGTCGTGGGCGCTGACCTCGGACAGGCGCCTCAGCTCCGAGGTCTTCGCCACGCCGGAAAAACGGTGCTTCGACGCCGGCTCGGCGACGCCTTCGACGAGCGTATTCCACGCGCCGCAGTGCGGGCATTGTCCTTGCCACTTCGGCGACTCGCCGCCGCACTCGGTGCAGGCGTAGACGCTCTTCGCTTTGGCCATCAGGCCGCTTCCGAAACCGGCACCCGCGGCGAAAGCGCGCACAGCAGCTCGTAGCTCACGGTGCCCGCGCTCGCCGCGACTTCGTCCGCCGACAAGCCCTCGCCCCAGAGCGTCACCGGCGAACCGACCTTCGCTTCGGGTATCGCCGCGAGGTCGGCGATGAGCATGTCCATCGCCACGCGCCCTACGGTGCGCGTGCGTGTGCCGCACACGAGGATGGGCGTGCCGGTGGGCGCGTGGCGCGGATAGCCGTCGGCGTAGCCGCAGGCGACGATGCCGATCCGCGTCGGCTCGCTCGCCGTGAAGGTGCAGCCGTAGCCGACGCTGTCGCCCGCGAGGAGCTCGCGCACCGCGATCAGCTCGGAAGAGAGCGTCATCACGGGCCTCAGGCCGAGCGTCTCCGCGCCTTCGTCGGAGAACGGCGAGCAGCCGTAGAGCATGATCCCGGGCCGGTTCCAGTCGGCGTGGGCCTCGGGGTAACGGAGAATCGCGGCGGAGTTGGCGAGGCTGCGTGGAAAATTCAGTCCAGCGCTCATCGTCTGGAACCGCTCCACCTGCCACTGCACGCCGCGTTTTCCGTCAGCGTCCGCGAAATGAGTCATGAGCGTGATCTCGCCGGCGCATCGACCCAAACGACCCAGCGCACTCTCGAGATCTCCGGCGGCAAAGCCCAGACGGTTCATTCCGGTATTCAATTTGAGGTAAGCGGAAATCTTCGCCGAAGCAGGTGCTTTCTCGAGCATCGCGAGCTGCTCGGCGTCGTGCACCACGGTGGTGAGGGCGTTTGCGGTAATGAGATCGATTTCCTCCGGCGAATAGAACCCCTGCATCAGAAGGATCGGACGTTTTTCGCCCGCCTCGCGCAGCTCGAGCGCCGCTTCCAGCTCGATCAACGCCAGCCCGTCCGCTGCCGACAGCGCCCTCGCCGCGCGTGCAAGGCCGTGACCGTAGGCGTTCGCCTTGACCACCGCCCAGACGCGCGAGCGCGGCGCCCGTCGCTTCGCCACGCTCAAATTGTGGCGCAGCGCGGTCGAGTCGATGCGGGCGCGGATCGGGCGCATGGCGCGGCTATTCAACCACAAACGGCCCGACACGTCCCTCGCGGCGGGTAAGGCGTGGTATAAAGCGGGCGCCGAAAGCGAGAACCCGGAATTCAATGAATCGGGCTTTCTACACCATCATGGCGGCGCAGTTCTTCAGCTCGCTCGCCGACAACGCCTTGCTGATCGCCGCGATCGCGCAGCTGCTCGAGCTCGACGGCCCCGCGTGGATGGTGCCGCTGCTGAAGTTCTTCTTCACGGTGTCCTACGTTGTGCTCGCCGCGTTCGTCGGAGCGTTCGCCGACGCCATTACCAAGGGCCGGGTGATGTTCATCACCAACACCATCAAGATCGTGGGTTGCGTGATGATGTTCTTCACCGACTACGTCGAATTCGCGGGCGTCCCCGGATACGTCCTGGTACTGGCGGCCTACGCGGTCGTCGGATTCGGCGCCGCGGCCTACTCGCCGGCCAAGTACGGCATCCTCACCGAGCTGCTGCCAGCGGAGAGACTGGTGGCGGCCAACGGCTGGATCGAGGGATTGACGGTCGCCTCGATCATCCTCGGGACGGTGCTCGGGGGAGCGCTGATCAGCCCGCACATCGCCACGATACTGCTCGCGATCGACGTGCCGCACATCGACACCGGCATCGAAACTCCGGCGGAGGCCGCGATCGTCGTCATCTCGAGCCTCTACATCATCGCCGCCGTGTTCAATCTCTTCATCCCGGACACGGGTGCGAGGTACGGCAAGCAGCAGACCAATCCGGTGCTGCTGGTGCGCGATTTCTACATTTGCTTTACCACGCTCTGGAAAGACAAGCTCGGGCAGATCTCGCTCGCGGTGACCACCCTGTTCTGGGGGGCGGGAGCGACGCTGCAGTTCCTCGTGCTCCAGTGGGCGGCAGCGCACCTGGGATTGCCGCTCGACAAAGGCGCGATTCTCCAGGGGATCACGGCCATCGGCGTGGCGCTGGGCGCGGTCGTCGCCGGACGCTTCATCCCTTTGAGGCGCGCGATCGACGTCCTGCCGGCCGGCATAGCGATGGGCGTGGTCGTGACGCTCATGATCTTCGTGTCGAGCATGCCCCTCGTCTACATCCTGCTGATCTTCATCGGCGCGATGGCGGGTTTTTTCGTGGTGCCCATGAACGCCCTGCTGCAGCACCGGGGCTACGTGCTGCTCTCCGCGGGGCATTCGATCGCGGTGCAGAATTTCAACGAGAACATCTCCATCCTGGTGATGCTCGCGGTCTACTCGGCGATGATCAAGGGGTCCTTCCATATCAACACCATCATCGTCAGCTTCGGCGTCTTTGTCGTCGTCACGATGTTCACCGTGATGGTGCGCCACCGCTACAACCAGGCGCAC
>JBGQKK010000318.1:0-2646 GCA_041499545.1 Gammaproteobacteria bacterium
GCCAGAAGCTGGGCGAAGAGCCGAGGCGGCGCGTGGTGCTCCTCGGCGCCGGGGGCGCGGGCGCGGCCATCGCCCACGCCACGATGAGCCTCGGCGTGGAGCAGCTCTTCATCGTCGACCGGGACCACGAGCGCGCCGAAGCGCTGGCGCGCGGCGTCGCGCGACGCTACCCCGGGCGGCTGGTCGTATCGGCGGACGAGCTCGCAACCGCGGCGAAACGGGCGGACGGCCTGATACACGCCACGCCGACGGGAATGGTCGGCCACCCGGGCCTGGCTTTCGATCCGTCCTTGCTGAGACCGGAAATGTGGGTCGCCGAGATCGTCTATTTCCCCCTGGAGACCGAGCTTCTTCGCGCCGCCCGAGAGCGCGGCTGCCGCACCCTCGACGGCGGCGGTATGATGGTGTGGCAGGCCGTGGGGGCCTTCGAGCATTTCACGGGCATCAGGCCCGATGCAGCGCGCATGGAGGCTCATTTCCTGAAAATGGTTTCGCGCGTCGGCGTCGATACGCGGATTCCCGGCTGATCGTAGCGGCGACACATAAGCAAGCAACCGGGGAATGACCATGCGCATATTGGTCCTGCACGGCCCGAACCTGAACCTCTTGGGGCGGCGCGAGCCGCACATTTACGGGAAGGAGACGCTCGCGGACATCAACGCGAGGCTCGAAGCCCTGGCGCGCGAGCTCGGCACCGAGCTGCTGATCGTGCAGTCGAACCACGAGGGCGTCCTGATCGACACCCTTCATGCGAACATCGACACGGCCGACGGTGCCATAATCAATCCCGCCGGCATCACCCACTACGGAGTTCCCCTCCACGACGCGATCGCCGCAATGCCATTTCCGGTCATCGAGGTCCACCTGTCGAACCTGGCAGCGCGGGAGGAGTGGCGCCACCGCTCGATGATCTCGCCGGTCGCGGACGGCACCATTCAGGGACTGGGCTGGCGCTCCTACACGAGCGCCCTCCGGGCCGTCGTCGAAATCGCGCGGGAGAAGAAGGACGGGGACCGTCGATGACGACCCGAGAACCCAATCCCGAGCCCAACAATCCCCTGGGCATCGACGGCATCGAGTTCATCGAGTACGCCACCTCGCAGCCGCAGGCGTTCGGGTCGGTGCTTCAATCCATGGGCTTCGTCCCCATCGCCCGGCACCGGTCGCGCGAAGTCATGCTCTACCGCCAGGGCCCGATGAACCTGATCGTCAATTCGCACCCGGATGCCCTTCCCCGCATGAGCGCGCCGACGGAGACGCCGGAGCTGAAGGCGATCGCGCTGCGGGTGCGCGACGCGGCCTACGCCTGGCGCCGCTCGCTCGACCTCGGCGCCTGGGAGATGCCAACGCGTGCCTCGGCGATGGAGCTGAACATCCCGGGAATCCACGGCGTGGGCGAGACCCTGCTCTATTTCGTCGACCGCTACAAGGATTTCTCGATCTACGACGTCGATTTCGTGCCGCTGCCCGGGACCGCGCAGCGCCCGCCCCCGGTCGCGGGCCTGCATTACTTCGGCGTGGTGCAGACGATTCTCGAAGAGCGCACTCGCGACTGGCTCGAGTTCTACGGGAGCCTGTTCGGCTTCTCGGTGCTGCCGGAGGGCAAGTATTTCGGCGTGCTGCCGAAGGGCACGCTGCTCGAGAGTCCGTGCCACAAGTTCTACCTCCAGCTGGTCGAGCCCCCGCCGGGCTCCGAAGACATCGAGTGGAACGAGGGCCTGTTGCGCATCGGCCTGGGCGCGCCCGACGTTCCGGCGGCCACACGCGCGCTCGCCGAGCGCGGCGCCGGATTCATCGACCGCGGCCCGGTTCAGCCGAGCGAGAAAGGCGCCCTGACGCGGGTCTATCTGGGTGGCGTCACCTTCGAGCTGGTCAAGAGTCACCTGCGGCCGTGAACATCGATAACTTCGGCATGGACACGATCACGCTCGCCGGGCCGCTGGAGGCGAAGCTGCGCGCGGTGCGCGAGGGCGGATTCACCCAGATCATGCTGTCGGCGCGCGACCTCGTCGAGCATCCGGGCGGCGAGACGGCCGCGATCTCCGCGGTGCGCCAGAGCGGCCTGCACGTGACCGGATTCCAGGTGCTGCGCGATTTCGAAGGGCTGCCCGGCCACCTGCACGCCTACAAGCTCGACATCGCCAAAGCCATGCTCGGCATGTGCAGCGCCTTGGGCTCCAGAGTCCTGCTGATGTGCTCGTCGACCGCCGCGAACGCCGCGGGCGACACGGAGGTGCTCGCACGCGACCTGCGCAAGCTCGCGACGCTCGCCGTTCCGCTCGGCATACGCGTCGCCTACGAAGCGCTTTCCTGGGGCAAGCACGTCAGCGAATTCCCGCGAGCCTGGGAGATCGTCGCGAGCGCCGACCGCGCCAACCTGGGCCTCGCGCTCGATTCGTTTCACATGCTGGCCGCCCAGACCGGCCTTGACGACCTGGACCTGGTCGATCCGAAAAAGATCTTCATCGTCCAGCTCGCCGATTTCATGTTTCGGGAATTGCCGTCGCGCGAGGAGCGCATCGATACCGCGAGGCACTTCCGCGTGTTTCCCGGCGAAGGCGTGCACCGGGCGGAGGTGGCCGAGCTGGTGCGGCGGGTGGACGACATGGGCTATCGCGGCGACTACAGTTTCGAGGTGTTCAACGA
>JBGQKK010000319.1:0-2618 GCA_041499545.1 Gammaproteobacteria bacterium
ACCTGGGATGAGTGGGATGAGGTGGGATGGAAACGGAATGGGCAACTACGGGCAGACCCGAGGCTGCCGTATCACGGCTTCGCCTTCTTCTCTTCCTTCTTGTCCTTGCCCCGGTTTCTCCACACCATCCACCCGAAGACCACGAAGAAGCCGACGAACAGCACGACGAAGAGGATCGTGGCGATCGGATGGGGTTCGAGGGGGGGCTCGGGCGCCTGAGCCTGCGCGGAGGCGAACAGGAACGTGGCGATCAACCCGGCTGGAAATCGTTTCATGGCACACTCTCCATCAGAAGGGGTCTGGGGACAATGCACCAGATCGCCTTGCTGGGAACTGACGCCGGCCTTTCGGTTCGCTGTAGGCCGAGCAAGACCACGAGGAGGAGGGAACATGAGAGGGGCCGCCTGCGCCGCGGCTCTTGCCGTCGCGGCCTTCGCGCCCGCGCACGCGCAGAGCTGGCCGGACAAGCCGATCAAGCTCGTCATCTCGTTCGCGCCGGGTGGCGTGCACGATACGCTGGCGCGGGTGCTGCAACCGCGGCTCACCGAGGCCCTCGGCCAGCCGATCGTGGTCGAGAACCGCCCCGGGGCGGGCGGCAACATCGCCGCCGAGGCGGTCGCCAGGTCGGCGCCCGACGGCTATACGTTTCTCGTCGCGAGCGAAGCGATCGCCACCAACGAGTATCTCTACGGCGGCCTGCCCTACGATCCCTACAAGGATCTCGCGCCCGTGGCGAAGCTCGCCGACTATCCCATGGCGCTCATCGCCCATCCCTCGCTGCCGGCCGACAACGTCAAGGACCTCGTCGCTCTCGCCCGGGCGAAGCCGGGTTCGCTCTCCTACGGCTCGGCCGGAATCGGCGCCTCGGGCCATCTCGCCGGCGAGCTGCTGAACAGCCTCGAAGGAATCAAGCTGGTGCACGTGCCGTACAAAGGCGGCGCGCCCGCGCTTGCCGACCTTATCGCCGGGCGAATTCAGGTGATGTTCCTGTCGGTGTCCCTGTCCGCGCCGCAAGCGAGGCAGGGGAAGATCAAGGTGCTGGCGCTGACGGGTGACAAGCGCTCGGACAAGCTGCCCGATGTGCCGACCACCGCGGAGCAGGGGTTTCCCGGTGTACAGGCGCTCCTCTTTTCGAGCCTGCTCGCGCCCGCGGCGACGCCCTCGCCCGTCATCCGCCGCATGAACGCCGAGGTCGTCAAGGCGCTGCGCGCGCCCGAAGTCGAAAAGCGGCTGGACGATCTGGGCGCGGTCCCGGCGCCCAGCACGCCCGAGCAGTTCGCGGCGATTCTCAGGCGCGACGGCGAGACCTGGGGCAAGCTGATCCGCGAGAAAAACATCCGCGCCGAATGAAGGGTGAGCCGTGAGTGAAAGTGTCTTCCCGGAGAGTCCGCTCGAATTCGGCGTGTTCGACTGGATCGAGTGGTCGGACCGGCCGGCGGGCGAGATCTTCGAGCACAAGCTGAAGATCGCCGAGGCCGCGGACCGCGCCGGCTTCTACGCCTGGCACATCGCCGAGCACCAGGGAACGCCGCTCTCGATCGACGGCTCGCCGTCGCTCGTGCTCGCCGCCGCGATTCAGCGCACCCGGCGGCTGCGGCTGGGCGCGCTCACCTTCTGCCTGCCCTGGTACAACCCGTTCCGCTTCTACAACGAGATCTGCATGCTCGACCACATGAGCGGCGGGCGGCTCGAGCTGGGCGTGGGCCGCGGCGTCTCGCCGATCGAGTCGTCCTACTTCGGCATGAAAAGCATCGACGAGTCGCGCGAGCGCTACCGCGAGACGCTCGACATCTTTTTCGCGGCCTGCGGTGGGAAAACACTCGACTACGCGGGGAAGTATCACTCGTACCAGGACCTCGAGCTCCATATTCATCCGAAGCAGAAGCCCTACCCGCCGCTGTGGTTTCCGAGCAGCGACCGGAACTCGATCGAGTTCACGGCGAAGCACGGCTACCACACGGTGCTCAATACGAGCCCAGCTGAGGCGGGCAAGCTCTACGCCCAATACCGCGAAACGTGGACGCGGCACCGGGGCGATGCCGGGCGCCACAACGCGCACGTGAGCGCGCCCAAGCTCGGAAAATCCCAGCACGTGTTCGTGGCGGACAGCGACGGCGAGGCGCAAAGGACCGGGGAGTCGGCGTACAAGGTGTGGAGCGAACACCTCACCCATCTCACGCGCAAGCACGGCAAGCCCGATCTGCTGAACGTGAGTCCCCAGTCGCCCGCGGCGGTGACGCGGCTGGTGGCGGGATCGCCCAAAACGGTGACACAGGAGCTCCAGGCCATCGTGCGCGAGTCCGGTATCAACTACCTGATGTTGGTGTTCTCCTTCGGCGACCTCGCGCCCGAGCGCGCCATGCGCTCGATGGAGCTGTTCGTCGCGCAGGTCATGCCGGCCCTGCGTGCCTAGAGGCTTGCCCGGAACCCTTGCTCTGAGATGAGTGCCCGGACTACCATAGCCTTCCCGTTTTCAGGAGCGCTCCCATGGCACAGGCACTGAAGAAGGTGAAGGTTTCCATGATGAACGCGATCCACGACCTGCCTCTGCTGGTCGCGCGCGACGAAGGCTTCTTCCGGGACGAGGGGCTGGACGTGGAAATCCTCAAGACGCCCGG
>JBGQKK010000320.1:0-2602 GCA_041499545.1 Gammaproteobacteria bacterium
CAAGTTCGATCCCGCCCTCACGACACCCATGCCCACGGGCTCCTTCGTCACGCACTTCGCCAAGCAGGTGCATTGGGACGGCGCCAAGGACGAGGAGGCGTGGCTGATCATCGTGGGCGAGGGGCCCGCGACGCTGACGCGAGTCTACGAAGCGAAGTAGAAAGAGCTAGCTGCTGGACGGCCCGACGCCGATCGGCGGCGGGGCGAGGCTCGCGATACGCGAAAACAGCTTGCGGAAATCCTTTTCGTTCCGATCGTTCGAGAGCGGATCGGTGTTGGCTTCGAATGCGGCGTCGATCGCGTCCCAGTCGCCGGGGGTGAACAGCTTTTGGGCGAGCGGAAAGACCTGCTCCTCCTCCTTGCGCATGTGTTCCCAGTAGGCCTCCGTGAAGCCCTCGATCTCGCGCGCAAACTCCGCGAACTCCCTGTCCCCGCCCTCCTCGTAACGAATCAGGCACTGCTCCACGCGCCGCAGGGCGTTCCCGCCCTCGGCATGGTCTTTTTCGAGCTCGGCGATCAACGCGTCGAGCCCCGCGCCGCGGCGGCGCAGGGTGTCGAACAGATACCGGTCTTCCTTCGGATGATGCATGCGCTCCGAGAAGGTGTCGAGATAGTAGAGCATCGCGCGGAACACTTTCGGGTCGATCCTGGTTTTGCTGTCGCGAATCTGCCGCACCAGATGCTGCATGCCGTGCAGCACTGCTGCGATGGAGCGGTGCTCGTCGCGAATGATGTTCAGGGCCTTGGGCATGCGCTGTGCTCCCCGTCAACGGCCACATGATCGGGCCGCCGTGCGTAATGAAAGTATCTCGCGTTCACCGCGGTGCGGTCCAGCAGAAGAACGGATTGCCCGCGAGCCGTTCGAGGTCGCCCGCGTAAGCGAGCCCGAACAGGCCGAACGCGATGACGATGGCCCCCGCGACGCGCCGCACGCTCTGCGCCCGCCGAATCCGGTGCAGGGCGGGAAACAGCGTCCCCGCCGCGAGCAGGCTCGGCAGCGTTCCGGCGCCGAAGGCCAGCATGACGAGCGCGCCGTTCGCCGCGCCCCCGGTGACGAGCGCCGTCGCGAGCACGCTATAGACGAGCCCGCAGGGCAGCAGGCCCCACAGCAGCCCGACCGCATAGCCGCGCGGCGCGGTGCGGACCGGAAAGAGCGCGGAAGCCGCGGGCTGCAGGCGTCGCCACAGCGCGAGCCCGGCGCGCTCGAACAAGTCCAGGAAGCTCCTGATGCCGACGAGGTAGAGCCCGAGCGCGACCAGCATCAGCTGCGCCGCGATGTAGAGCAGGATCTGCACCGGCAGGAGCCCGTCCAGGCGCAGCGCCGCCGCTCCGAGCCCTCCGGCGAGCGCCCCCGCGGCGGCGTAGGTCGTGATCCGCCCGGCGTGATAGGCGAGGTGCTGCGACCAGGCGGGCCGGTGCCCGGGCAGGTGCACCGTGAGCGCGGTCACGATCCCGCCGCACATGCCCAGGCAATGCACCCCTCCGAGCAGCCCCACGAGGAACACCGCCGCCAGGGCCGCGGCGCTCATATGATCTTCGAATAACGGGCCCGGTCGCGCTCAACGCGCAGGTAGCGGTCGAACACGGCGCACACCGCCCGCACCAGCAGCCGGCCCTGCGGCGTAACGTTGATCCACTCGTCGTCGATCGTGACCAGCGACTCCTTTTCCATTTCCTTCAATACGGCCAGCTCGACGGCGAAATAGCGGTCGAAGTCGACGAGGTGGGCGATCGAGATCGACTCCTTCGATACGGCGAAATGGCACGCCAGCGCCTGGATCACCGCGCGCCTCACCAGGTCGTCGGGGCTCAGCTCGATGCCGCGCATGACGGGAATCTCGTCGTTCTCGAGCCGGCCATAGTACTCCTCGAGCGTCTTCACGTTCTGCGCGTAGATCGGCCCCAGCTTGCCGATCGCCGACACCCCCAGCCCGACGATGTCGCTGTCGCCTACGCTCGAGTAGCCCTGGAAGTTGCGCGTGAGCCGTCCCTGGCGCTGCGCCACGGCGAGATCGTCGCCGGGCTTGGCGAAATGGTCCATGCCGATGTAGAGGTAGCCGGCGGTCTGCAGCCGCTCGATCGAGCCGATGAGGATGGCGAGCTTTTCCTCGGGCTGGGGCAGGTCGGCCTCGGCGATGCGCCGTTGCGGCTTGAACACCGTCGGCAGATGCGCATAGGAATACAGGGCGATCCGGTCCGGGTCGCTCTCGATGACCGTGTCGAGCGTGCGCGCGAAGCTCGCCACGCTCTGCTTGGGCAAGCCGTAGATGAGGTCGATATTGACCGACTTGAACCCGTTGCGCCTCGCGGCGAGAACGACCTCCATCGACTCGTCGATGGACTGCACGCGGTGCACGGCCTTCTGCACCTCGGGATTGAAGTCCTGCACGCCCAGGCTCAGGCGGTTGAATCCGAGCCGCCCGAGCAGTGCGATCTTCTCCGCGCCGACCTTGCGCGGATCGACTTCGATCGCGTATTCGCCTAAAGGGTCGAGCTTGAATTCGGAGCGGATGATGTCCATCAGCTCCGTGAGCTCGGCCTCGCTCAGAAACGTCGGGGTGCCGCCGCCCCAGTGCATCTGCCCCACCGCGCGGTCCTCGCC
>JBGQKK010000321.1:0-2598 GCA_041499545.1 Gammaproteobacteria bacterium
ATCGAGATACCCGAAAGGCTTCCCAGCAGCACGGTGAGCGCGGAGGGCGGGATCAGCATGTCGACCGCGCCGATCGCCATGAGCGGGCCGGTCGCCATGGTCGGGTGATAGCCGCGCGAGAGCATCACCGGCAGCATGAGGCTGCCGAGCATCGCGGTGGTCGCGATGGTCGAGCCCGAGATCGCCGAGAAGACCGTGCCCGCGACCACTGCGACCACCGCGAGCCGTCCCGGCACCTGCCGGATGAGGTGCTCCACGCCGTCGATGACCTTCACCGCCAGCCCCGTGTGGAACAGCACTTCGCCCATGAGGATGAAGAGCGGAATGGGGGTGAGCGAAAAGCTCGCGACCGACCCGACCGAGTTGCGGGCGAACTGGACCAGGCCCGCCTCCCCGCCGAGGAACAGCCACGCGCCCAGCAGGTTGATCACCAGGAACGAGAGCGCGACCGGCAGGCCGAGGAACAGCAGCAGCGTCGAGCCGCCGAGCATCAGCCACGCCGCCGCCTCCCATGACATGGCTCTAGCCGGTCGACACCGCGTCGTCGCGCGGCGCGCGTGGCCCGAGCGCGAGGCGGCGCATGCGGAAGAGCATTTCGATCGACAGCGCAAGGAAAGCGACCGGGAGCACGCTGAGCAGCCACCACTCCGGCGTGACCAGGGTCTTGATCGACACCGAGCCCGCCTTGAGGCTGGCGATCGCGGCACGGGCGCCGTACCAGGCGATGAAGAGACAACACGCGAGGCCCAGGACGTCCACCACCCACTCGAAGGTCCAGCCGATCTGCTTCGGCACGGCGCGCAGGATGATGTCGACCCGGATGTGCTGGCCGCGCCGCAGCAGCCACGGCGCGGTGAGCATGGTGACGAGGTAGAGCGCGCCTTCCGAGATCTCGTTGCTCCACTCGAGCCCGGCGACGCCCGGGATGACGCGCACGTTGCGCAGCAGCACGTCGGTGCAGATCATCAGCGTCATGCCGAAGATCAGGGCGCAGGCGACGAGGGCGAAAGCCTCGAGAAGCCTGCCGTACGCCGCCTCGAGCCGGTCCATGCGCTACTTCGCCAGCACCTTCTTGAGCTGCTCGCCGTACTGCGGGCTCGCCTTGATGGCGTTCGCCCAGCCGATTTCCTTCGCGCGCTCGACGTACGCCTTGCTCGTTGCCGCGTCGAAAGTGATCACCTGGATGCCCGCGGCGGCCTGGCGCTTGGCCTCTTCCTGGTTGTAGGACTTCCAGAAGTCGTTCTGCGCCTCGTAGGCCTGCGCCTTGCGCTCGAGGTAGTCGCGCTGCGCCGGGGTCAGCGACTTGTACTTGTCCAGGTTCATGATCACCGCGACCTCGGCGTTGTAGAAGCCGGGGTCGACGCGATACTTGGTCTTCTCCTGCCAGTTCAGGTCGAAGAGCGCATGGATCGGCCAGCCGTAGCCGTCGATGACGCCGCGCTCGAGCGCGGTGTACACCTCGCCGGGAGCGGTGGTCATGACCTGCGCGTTCATCGACTGGAAGAATTCGCGGTAGACCGGCGTGATGCGGATCTTCATGCCGGTCAGGTCGGGCTTGTCGATCTTCTTGTTGATGTAGAGGTGGAAGGGCGTGAACTCGACGACCTTGGCGAGGTAGCGCATGTTGCCCTTCTCTGCCCAGATCTTGTTGATCAGGTCGAAGCCGCCGTTCTTGCGTTGCTCGGCGGCGCTGGTCTCCGAGAGCTTGAGGATGTCCGCCTCGGGCATCACGTTGGTGTAGAAGGCGCCGGTGCTGAAGCCGAGGTCGACCACGCCGCTCTGCACCGCCTTGCCGACCTCGAAGGTCGGGATCGCCTTCGGCCCGCCGATGAAGTTGATCTGCAGGACGCCCTTGCCGTCCTTGTTGACGTCGGCGATCCAGTCGAGCGTGCGCTTCACGTAGAACTGGTTCTCGGGAAAGGCGCTGACCAGGCGCAGGGTGACTTCCTGCGCGAAAACGCCGGCCGAAGCGGCGGCGAGCGCCGCGGCGAGCGCGAGTCTGGGTGCGAAACGGGCCATCGTTGTCTCCTCTCTGGTGGTTTTTGCTTCGGATGGTTCGGGCGAGCGTAGGGCGAGGGTGTGCATTTGTCAAATTGATAGAGAGCATGGTATATATTCACAGCGTGAATGTAACCGACCTCGACCTCAACCTGCTCCGGACCTTCGACGCGGTGCTGCGCGACGGCAGCGTCACCGCGGCGGCGGAGCGCCTCGGACTCTCGCAGCCGGCGATGTCGAACGCGCTGTCGCGCCTGCGGCGCCTCCTGGGCGATCCGCTTTTCATGCGCACCCCGGGCGGCATGCGTCCCACGCCCTTCGCCCAGCAGCTCGCCGCGCCGGTGCGCCAGGCGCTGGACCTCATCCACACGACGCTGCTCAGGCAGCCCGGTTTCGATCCACGCACCTCGCAGCGCAGCTTCCGCCTGCAGCTGTCGGATGTCGGCGAGATCGTGTTCCTGCCGCCGCTGCTCGAGCGCCTGCAGCGCGACGCGCCCGGCGTGCGCATCGAGACCCAGCACCTGCCGCAGGACCAGGTGAGCGACGCGCTCGCCTCGGGCGAGATCGACCTCGCCGTGGGATTCCTCCCCGAGCTCTTCG
>JBGQKK010000322.1:0-2583 GCA_041499545.1 Gammaproteobacteria bacterium
CCACGTGCTGATCTACCCGGGGCTGTCGGTGCAGTCGCCGCTGCAGCAGCTGCGCGCGGTGCGGCCGCTCGGCGTGGACAGGACGCTCACCGAGATCTGGCATTTCCGCCTGAAGGGCGCGCCCGAGCCGATCTACCGGCGCGCGCTCGCCTACTACAACTTGGTGAACTCGCCCTCGACCATGATCAACGCCGACGACCTGGAGAATTTCTGGAAGGCGCACCAGGGCCTCGCTTCGGACGGGGGCGACTGGGTGAGCTTCCACCGGCACTACGGGCGCGACCAGGAGAAGGACGGCATGCTCGAGACGGCGCCCAACTGCGGCACCTCGGAAGCGCCCATGCGCAACCAGATGAAAGCCTGGACGCAGTACATGACGGCGGGGAAGTGAGATGGCAAAGAAGAGAAAATCCCCGAAGAAGAAAGCGGTCCGTCGGGCGAACGGGCACCACACTCAGCACGCGGTCGAGCAGTTCCTCTACCGGCAGGCGGACATCCTCGATTCCAAGCGCTGGCAGGAGTACATCGACCTGTTCTCCGACGACGGCGTCTACTGGATGCCGCCCGAGCCCTCGCACACCACCTGGGACGGCATGCCGGCGATCTTCGCCGAGGACAAGAACCTGATGACCGTGCGCATGAAGCGGGTCCTGCACCCCGACGCCTGGTCGCAGCGCCCGCTGTGGGGCACGAACCACGTCGTCGGCAACGTCGTCATCGAGCGCGAATCGGCGAGCGGCGAGGTAGTGGCGCGCTCGCGCTTCCACATGATGGAGCTGCGCCGCGACGACGTGCGCCACTTCGCCGGCTCCTACACACACCACCTCAAGAAGACCAAGGACGGCTACCGGATCAAGCTGCAACGCGTGGACATGACCAATGCGCAGGCGGCGTACGACTATGTGCTTCAGGTGTGGGTGTAAGCGCGCTGAAAGGGGGTAGTGGTAGGCTCGACTGCTCCAATACCATATCCCGGGAGCAGCTATGAAAGCGTCAAACGGTTTGAGCAAGACGCTTCTAATGCTTTTCGCTGGAGCGAGCCTCCTCGCCTGCGCGACACCGAACGCCCAGAGTTTGTCGCAGCAGATCGTCGGTACTTGGACGGCGGTATCGCAATACGTCGATCAAGGCGGGAAGAAGCTGGAGCCTTTCGGTTCCGAACCGAAGGGCTTGGTCATGTACGACGCCAGTGGGCGCTTCACCCTGGTACTCCAGCGCTCGACGTTGCCCAAGTTCGCTTCGAGCAACCGCCTGACCGGTACCCTCGAGGAGAACAAGGCGATCGTCCAGGGAAGCATCGCCTACTACGGCAGGTACTCGATCGATGAGAAAGAGCGGAAGATCAAGCTGCACCTCGATGGGAGCACTTATCCCAACTGGGACGGTGACGACCAGACTCGGCTCGTGGAGATCTCAGGCGACGAGCTAAAGATCGTGAGTCCTGTCTCGGCAGTCGGCGGCGGCACCGTTCACCTTGTCCTTCGACGGGCGAAGTGAGCGCTGGGATTGCCTCACGTCATCTCCGCATCGACGTCCGAGGGAAAGATGTCCACGCCGAGGGCCTTGCCGAGCTTCGCGACCAGGGGGATCGTGAGCGGCGCGCCGGGAAGGATGAGGAGCGTGCCGATCCCCGCGATCTTGAGGTAGTCGCGCAGCACGGCGTTCGCCCGCTCCATCTCGTCCGGGGTCGCGGTGCCCCGCAGGTAGTTCTGGTAGGTTGCGCTCATGACTTTGCCCCGGCCCCACTGCGCCGTGACGTAGGTGCGGACGCGGTGTGCCTCGTCCACGAGGCGGTGCTTGGCCAGCAGCGCCACGCTGTCCACGGAGCGCAGGGCGTCGAGCAGGTTGCCCGAGCCGCCGTCCCACGCGGCGCTCAGCGCCCGCGTCCGGCGCGCGCGTTCGCACAGGGCGTCGATCACCATCAGCACCGCCGACGGCGAGCGCCGCAGGAGCGCCGTGAAGGTCTCGGGGGACATCTTGCAGGCCACTACCCGGGTCGCGGCGATCGCGGTGGCCGAGCGTGGCAGAGACTCGAGCACCCCCATCTCGCCGAGAAATTCGCCCGCGCTGGCGCGCCCGGCGCGCCGCTCGCCGCCGCTTGCGTCCCGGGTGTGCACGTGGACCCGGCCCGACTCGATCCAGAAGACGCCGTCGCTCGGCGCGCCCTCCTCGAACACGACGGAGCCCGGCTCGAATTCGCAGCGGCCGAATCCGGAGCGGCGGATGGCGGCATGCAGCGCGCTGTGCCGCGGCGCCCGCTTGAGGAGCGAGCGAAGAGCCTCGATCAGTCGCCGGAACAGCGATCGCCGTCTCTGGGCCGCAGGGGCGCCGCGAAGAAACTCCACCTGCGCACGCGTGCGAAGGCTCAGAGCGTTGAGCACCTGCGCGGACAGCTCCGGATCGCGCACGACTTCCGCAAGAAACTCGCGGCGGCGGTAGCGTCTCAGGGCCGTGCTCGAGACGGCGCGCGCCGTGCCGGTGCGCGGCGCCGAGACCAGGGCGCCCATTTCGCCGACGAAGCTGCCGGGCCCCACGCGCCCGAGCACGGCGACGCGGTCCCCCGCCTGACGGCTGACCTCGACC
>JBGQKK010000323.1:0-2562 GCA_041499545.1 Gammaproteobacteria bacterium
AGGTCGACGCCCGCCGCCTTGGCGTCGCGCGCGATGATCTGCACCATCTCGTCGCGCACGTCGCCCCGGCCTCCGGGGAACTGGTGCGATGCGCGCAATACCGTCGGCGCCGCGAGCGCCTGGCCGGCGAACAGGGCGCCCGCCAGACCCACGGCGATTCCGCCCGCTGCGATTCCACTACGCTTGAAACCCTTCATGTCACCTCCTCCAGAATTATCGGTTCTCCCTTTGCGACCTTCACTCGCCCATCGGCTGGCGGATATCGGCCGTGATTCTCAGATCGTTCTTGACCGACATCACGCCCGGAACGGACATGACCACGCGCGCGGCGCTGTTCGACTCTTCGCGCGTCGCGACGATGCCGCGCATGCGCACCTTGGCGCTGTCGGAGTCGACGGCGAAGGAGAGCGCCCGGGTCGACGGATCGGCGCGCAGCGCCGCCCTGATGTTCGCCTTCAGCGCGAGGTCCGAGAGCGCCCGGTGCGACTCGTCGGTTTCGGCGAACTCCGGCTGCTTCGACAGCCGGATGATCTCGTCGGCGGCCTGCTCGACGCTCATGCGCTCGGTGTTGAGCGACAGGTCGTAGCCCTCCGGGTCCTGCCAGTCGACGTCGAAATGGCGCTTGGCGATCGCGCCCTGAGCCTCGTCGCTGTGGCGGATCTCCGCGGCGACCACGTCCTTGTCGTCGGTCTCGAGCCTCGCCATCATGCGCTGCACGCGCACGTCGAAAGGCGCGCAGACGCGCACGCAGATCGCGTGCCTCACCGGCCGCAGCAGGTGGGCGGCGCCCCAGCCGCGCATCACCGCGCCCTTGCTCGCGACCTGCAGCATCTCGTCGGCGGTGTAGATGGAGAGGCTCGTCTTGTCCGCGGTGAGCCTCTCTAGGAGGTTCGCCTTGCCGCCCAGCAGCCGGATGACGTGGCTCTTCCTCAGGCGCATCTTGTCGGCGAGGTGGTTGATCATCTCGTGGTAGACGAGCGGAACGTTGAGCTCGGACTCCAGGATGCGGGCGACGTCCATCCCCAGCGATCCCATTTCCCGCGTCATCGCTATCAACGGCATATGACCCTCCCTCATTTCCGTCGGCAGAAGGGACAGTGTAGACGCTCTCCCCGGGGAGCCGCAATTGACCTAGATCAGGTCCGGGACCGGGGGGCTGCGGTGCAGCATCGCCGCCGGGTCCCCCGGGGGAATTACTTCTTCTCCCCCTCGAGCAGCAGGCGGATGAGCGAGACGAGCACCTTTTCCTTATTCGCGAAATAGTGGTCGGTCCCGAACATCATGGTCTGGCTGGAGCCGCGCATGCGCTTGAGCGTTTCGGCGCGCTTGGGCGCTCCCTTGAGCACCGCGTCGAGGTCGTTCTCGGCATAGACGTCGAACACCGGAAACTTGATCCGCTTGAACGGCCCGATGTCCCCGCTCGAGATCGAGAGCGAGACCCAGCCCGCGAGCGGAACCTGCGGATGCGCGCTGATGTAATGGTTCGCCATGCGCGAGCCCATGCTGTGCGAGAGGAGCCAGATCTTGTCGTAGTGCTTGCGGCGCAGGTACGTCATCGCTCCCGCGAAACGCGCGTCGGCCTCCCAGAAGAGCACCGGATAGCGCGTCGCGGGCGCTTCCGCGGCGAGGATCGGCATCTGCACCGACAGCGTCGTGTAGCCGGCTTCGGCGAGGCGCGCGCGCAGCTCGCCGATCACGCCGTAGTCCGGATGCACGCCCAGGCCGTGCGCGAGGACGATCGCGCCCTTCGCGGACTGCGCTTCGGTATAGATGCCCAGGAATTTCTCGGTGCGCGGCGCCTCGAGCCACACCGCCTCTCCGGTGACGAGCGTGGGAACGACCTGCTCGGCCCAGCGCTTCTCGCGCGCGTAGTCGGAGGGCTGCTGCTGCGCGAAGGCGAATAGCGGGACGCACAGCGCCGCCGCGCCTATCGTCTTCCACGGGAGATTCCGCATCGGCCGCTATTGTAGCGTCCCGTCGGCTAGAATAGCCCGTCGCCGCGCGGCGACACTTTTTCACGAGGTGGAAATCGATGCCCGGTCCGCTGTCGCACGTCCGCGTCCTCGATCTCTCGCGCGTGCTCGCCGGCCCCTGGGCGGGACAGAACCTCGCCGATCTCGGCGCCGAGGTGATCAAGGTCGAGCGCCCGGGCTCGGGCGACGACTCGCGCGCCTTCGGCCCGCCCTGGGTGAAGGACAGGGACGGGCGCGACAGCAAGGACTCGGCGTATTTCACGTCGGCCAACCGCGGCAAGAAATCGATCACCGTCAATATCTCGAAGCCCGAGGGCCAGAAGCTGGTGCGCGAGCTCGCGAAGATTTCCGACGTGCTGATCGAGAACTACAAGTTCGGCGACCTCGCGCGCTACGGCCTCGGCTACGACGACCTGAAAGGCATCAACCCGCGCCTCGTCTACTGCTCGGTCACGGGATTCGGCCAGACCGGCCCGTACCGCGAGCGCCCGGGCTACGACTTCATGATCCAGGGCATGGGCGGTATGATGAGCGTCACCGGCGAGCCCGACGAGGCCCCGGGCGGCGGGCCGCAGCGCGCCGGCGTTCC
>JBGQKK010000324.1:0-2554 GCA_041499545.1 Gammaproteobacteria bacterium
CCTTGCCGGCTGCTACGATTCACTGCTCGCCGACTGCCTCGCGGGCCGCGCCCGCTTCAAGGTCTACCGGCAGTTCAAGATGTACAACGATCCTGCGTTCAATCCTTACCTGTACGGCGCCAGGCGCTGATGACCCGACGCGGCGGGTGGTCAACTCGAGGGCGCGGCCTTACGTCCAGTAGGTCAACTTGCAACAGGGCTTCGGCGGCGGAGAAGTCTTCACGGCGACGCTGGGGTCCCGTCACGTGATCGCGAGCCTCCGCGCGGCCGGAATCGACCGGGTCCATCCGCTGCCTCTGTACGGGATCGCTCAGCTCGAGCGAATCGGAGCGAATTCGGAGCGGGTGCGGGCTGCCTCCCGTTACGACTGGGACCGGCACAAGGTGCGCGACCGCCTGCTCGGCGCGCTGGAGCCGCTGTGGGAGCCCTTCTTGCCGCGCAGCGACTTTGTCCACCTCCCGGGCCTGACCTTGGGTGTCGTGTCGAGAATCACGCCCATCAAGCGATTTCCGCTGCTCTTCTCGCACATCGCGCCGATACTGGCCCGCCATCCGACTGTTCAATCATGAGCGCTTTGGTCGCCGCGCCGTCCGCGCGGGATAAGCATCCTCGGATTCTCGTCATCCGGCGCGACAACATCGGCGATCTGGTCTGCACCACGCCGCTCCTTGTGGCGCTGCGCGAGCGTTACCCCGACGGACACATCGCCGCGCTCGTCAACACCTATAACCGGGCGGTTCTCGACGGCAATCCCGACGTGGACGCCGTTCATGCCTACGAAAAGGGAAAACACCGCGGGGCCGGGCGTTCCATCCTGTCCGTGTACGCTGACCGACTTCGCCTGATCCTGGCGCTGCGGCGCGAGAAATTCGACTACGCTATCCTCGCCACGCCGCATTTCTCACCGCATTCGCTTCGCTTCGCCCGCCTGATCGGCGCGCGCCATGTGCTCGGCTACGCGCGGCCCGGCGAGGCGAGATCACGCCTGGACATCGCCCTGCGCGATGATCGCGCCGTGAGCGCGCATCACGTGGAACAGGTGTTCGGCCTGCTGAAAGCGCTAGGCATCAACGGGCCGCCGCCCCCGCTGCGGGTATTCCCGGATCCCGGCGAGCGCCGCGGGATCGAGCAAGCGCTTTCCCGCCTGGGATCCGGCACGCCTGTCGTCGGCGTGCACATCAGCGCGCGGAGGAAGAGCCAGCAGTGGCCGGCGGCCAATTTCGCCGAGCTGATTCGGGCGATCGCGACACGGCACGCCGCGAGATTTCTGTTGCTTTGGGCTCCCGGCGACACCGACAACCCGAGACATCCTGGCGACGACGACAAGGCGCGCGAGATTGCGAAAGCCTGCGAGGCGCTTCCTCTGTTGCCTTGTCCGACCGAAACACTGCCGCGGCTGATCGCCGCGCTGTCGCTGTGCGATATCGTCGTGTGCGCAGACGGCGGAGCGATGCACATCGCTGCCGCGCTCGGTAGGCCGATCCTGTGCTTTTTCGGAGACTCACCGCCGGAGGTATGGCACCCCTGGGGCGTGCCCTACAAGCTCCTGCGCTCGTCGAACCGGGACGTATCCGATATCGGTGTGGACGAGACCCTTGCGGCCTACGCGGAACTCGCCGGGCCGGGCCGCTAGCCGCCGGCCCTGCCGCTGCACTCAACCAAGGGAGCGATACTCGGGCACCCGCCGAGCGAGTTCCAGTCGGACTTCGTCGTCGCGGGGACATTGCCGCTGCAAGAGCCAGGCCTCGACCTCGGCCAACCATTCCTCGCCGAAAGCCGCGCTGGCCTTGGCGATGAGTAACTTGGGGTGAGGAGTAGGCAGGGTGCTCTCGCCGTCGGAGAGAAGCTCTTCGTGGAGCTTTTCTCCAGGACGAAGGCCCGTAAACTGGATCTTGATGTCGTCCTCGCTGAACCCGGAGAGCCGAATCATGTCGCGCGCGAGATCCGCGATCTTGATCGGCTCGCCCATCTCCAGCACGAAGATCTCGCCCCCGTTCCCCATGAGGCCCGCCTGGAGCACGAGCTGGGCGGCCTCGGGGATCGACATGAAGTAGCGCGTGACTTCAGGGTGCGTCACGGTGAGAGGCCCGCCGTGGGTGATCTGATCGCGAAACTTGGGGATGACGCTGCCGGTGCTGCCGAGGACGTTTCCGAAGCGAACTACGATAAAGCGCGTCCCGCCGGGGCGTTGCAGCGACTGGCACACCAGCTCGGACAGGCGCTTGGTAGCGCCCATCACGTTGGTCGGGTTCACCGCCTTGTCGGTGGAGACCAGCACGAACTTCTCTACACCGTGATCACGCGCGGCGCGCGCCAGCCGCAGCGTCCCCAGAACGTTGTTCTGGGTCGCCTCCCAGGCATTGTCGACCTCCATGAGAGGTACGTGCTTGTAGGCGGCTGCGTGGAAAACCACCGCCGGCCGGAACCGGGCGAAGACGGCCTGCACCCTGCTCGGATTGCGCACATCGCCGATGACCGGCGCTATGGCCGTGCTTTCCTTTGCGGACGCGAATTCCTGCTCTATGCAGTACAAGGCGTACTCGTTCAGCTCGAA
>JBGQKK010000325.1:0-2545 GCA_041499545.1 Gammaproteobacteria bacterium
ATCACTGGCTGCTCGGCTGGACGATCGGCGTGTGGGTCGACGAGCAGGACAACGTCTGGGTCATCCACCGCGGCGCGGGCGGGTTGCACGTCAACGAGAAGGGGCTCGAACAGAATCCTCCTATCTCCGAGTGCTGCCGCACCGCACCGCCCGTACTGGTGTTCGATCAGGCGGGCAACCTGCTCAGGTCCTGGGGCGGCCCGGGCCCGGGCTACGAGTGGCCCGAAGGGGCGCACGGCATCCACGTCGACTACAAAGGCAACGTGTGGATCGGCGGCAACGGCAAGGGGGACGCGCACATCCTGAAATTCACGAAGGACGGGAAATTCCTGATGCAGCTCGGCCGCTACGGCAAGAACGCGGGCAGCAACGACCTGGAGAATTTCGGGCGGGTTGCCAAGATCTGGGTCGATCCGAAGAACAACGAGGCGTACATCGCCGACGGCTATCTCAACAAGCGCGTAGCGGTCGTCGACGCCGACACCGGCAAGATGAAGCGCTACTGGGGCGCGTACGGCAACAAGCCGGACGACGCCAACCTCGGCAACTACGACCCGAAGGCGCCGCCCGCCAAGCAGTTCCGCAACCCGGTGCACTGCGTCGAGCGCTCGAACGACAATCTGATCTACGTGTGCGACCGCCAGGCCGACCGCGTGCAGGTGTTTCGCCCCGATGGGACCTTCGTGAAAGAGGCGTTCTACGCCAAGGAAACGCTCGCCTCGGGCTCGGCCTGGGATATCGCCTTCTCGAAAGATCCGGAGCAGCGCTTCATGTTTCTCGCCGACGGCCAGAACGAGAAGGTGCGGATCATCCTGCGCGAGACGCTCCAGGAAATCAGCAATTTCGGCGACGGCGGGCGCCAGCCGGGCCAGTTCTACGGCGTGCACAGCATCGCGAGCGATTCCAAGGGCAACCTCTATACGACCGAGACCTACGAGGGCAAGCGCGTGCAGAAGTTCGTCTACAAGGGCATCGGCGCGGTCCGGGCGGGCGAGCAGGGCGTGCTCTGGCCTCGGTAGAGGTGAAACTCGCGATGCGTTGCGCGACGGGCGTAGTACTGCTCCTCTCTGCAGCCGCGGCGCTCGCGCAGGCGTTCCCGTCCAAGCCGGTACGCATCGTCGTGCCGTTTCCGCCGGGCGGGGGCGCCGACACACTCACCCGCATCATGGAGCCGAAGCTCGCGGCGCTCTGGGCGCAGCCCGTGATCGTCGAGAACCGGCCGGGCGCGAGCGGCCACATCGGCGCGGACTTCGTCGCGAAGTCCGTTCCCGACGGGCATACGCTGGTGATGGCCTCGACCGCCGCGCTCGACGAGAAGAACGTCGTGGAATTCGCGCCGGTGTCGCTCGTGTCCGCGTCGCCCTACATCGTCACCGCGAATCCGAAGGTCGCCGCGACGAGCATCCGCGAGCTGATCGCGCTCGCCCGCGCGAACCCGGGGAAACTCAGCTTCGCGTCCTCGGGCACCGGCGCGGCCTCGCATCTTTCGGCGGAGCTGTTCAAGTCGATGGCGGGCGTGGACCTCCTGCATGTTCCCTACAAAGGCACCGGGCAGGCGGTGACCGACCTGCTCGCGGGCCATGTAAACCTGATGTTCGCGCCGGCGCAGACCGTCATGCCTTACGTGCGCGAGGGCAGGCTCAAGGCGCTCGCGATCACCGGCTCGAAGCGCTCCGAGACCCTGCCCGATCTTCCGACCGTCGCGGAGTCGGGACTGCCCGGCTACGCAGCGGTCGGCTGGTTCGGCGTGCTCGCGCCCGCGGCGACGCCGCGCGCAACCGTGGCCAAGGCGTCCGCCGACGTCAATCGCGTGCTCGCCGAGCGCGAGGTGCGCGAGAGGATGCTGGGCCTGGGCGCCGATCCTTCGGGGGACACGCCCGAGGAATTCGCGCGCTTCATCCGCGACGACCAGGCGAAGTGGTCCAAGCTCATGAAGGAGGCCGGAATAACGGCGCCGCAATGATGCGGGTGGTCGAGCGCTTCGCGGCATTCGCCGAGAGCTTCCGGAAGAGATCGATCGAACCGGAGGTGCTGCACCACGCCAAGCGCGCGGTGATCGATTGGCACGCCGCGCTCTTTCCCGGTTCCGTGGTCCCTCCGGCGACGCTGCTCGAGCGCGCGCTCGCCGGGGAAATCGGCCGCGGCGAGTCGCGCCTCGCCGATGGCAGGCCCGCAGGGTTGCGCGCTGCGGCGCTCATCAACGGCGCTGCGGCGCACACCGCCGAGGTGGACGACATCTATCGCGACGGTATCTACCATCCCGGCGCGCCGACCATCGCCGCCGCGCTCGCCGTCGCGCAGGCAAAGGGCGTTTCGGGCGAGCAGTTCCTCCGCGCGGTGATCGTCGGCTACGAGATCTCGACGCGGATCGCGGGCGCGATGGGGCGCGCGCACTACACGTACTGGCACAACACCGGCACCATCGGCTGCTTCGGCGCGGCGAGCGCCGCCGCCGAGGTGCTCGGGCTCGACGGCAAACGCTTCGCGCACGCGCTCGCCACCGTCACCACCTTCGCCGCCGGGCTGCAGCAGGCGTTCCGCTCGG
>JBGQKK010000326.1:0-2539 GCA_041499545.1 Gammaproteobacteria bacterium
ATCGAATCGGGCTTGAGGACATCGATGGCGCGATCGATGCTCTCCATCCAGCCGGGATAGCCCGGGGTGAAGATCGCGTGTGCAAACATGCGCTTGGTACCGGCCAGGCCGTTGACGTCGGCGCGCGCCTGTGCCTTCATCTCGTTCGTCAGAAACCAGTCCTCTGGGACCTCCGAGGGCGCGCCCGAGATGCACGCGACCTTGGTGTCGCTGTCGAGGTAGATCTCCTTGAGGTAGTTCGTGAACATCAGGTCGTCGATGGTCTGCTCCTTGCCGCCGAGCGCCGGGTTCCATCCCGCTTTGCCGACCGCCTTCCTCTGGTTCACGAAGGTCATGATGCGCGTCCCGGGGCGCAGGAAGTGGGTATGCATGTCCATGATGAACTGGCCCGAGAGCTTCTTCGCCCGATCGTTCGCGCGCTCCGGCTCCGCCGCTTCGGCCTTCGATACGCCGAACACCGGCCCATAGGTCTCGTTCATCGCGAGAAACGCGGCCGCCATCCCGGAGGCGCTCTGGAAGAAGCGCCTGCGGCTCATGCCGAGGCGCTTGGCCATCTGCGCGCCCATCTGCTTCACCCGCGCCTCGAACTCGCGCTGCTTGCGGGTCTGCGGCCCGGGCATGAACTCGTCGCTCGATACCGACTGCACGGGAATCGGCGACGGAAAGAGCGACTCGGCGGGCGACAGGCGCTCCAATTCTTCGGGGCTGAGCATGCTCATGGGTTTCTCCTCCGTCGGCGGATTAGACTTGCCTTTCTTCTTTTGCGCAAACTTACTGCGAACCCCGCGGGAAGTCCAGTAGGCGCCAAGGCCCGCAAAGAGGACTATAGTTGAATCGGATTCGAGCGCTCTTCATTCGGGGGACCGATCTTGCGCTGGCATAAGGTACTGATTGCACTGTGCGCGCTGTGGCCCGCCACGGTCCCGGCCGCGCCGCCGCCGGTCCTGATCCTGACCGTGAACGGCGCGATCGGGCCGGCCACGGCGGACTACGTGCATCGCGGCATCGAGCACGCGGAAAAAGAGGGCGCGCAGCTGGTGGTGCTGAGGATGGACACCCCGGGAGGCCTGGATACCTCGATGCGAAGCATCATCAAGGACATTCTCGCCTCGCCGGTCCCTGTCGCCGCCTTCGTCGCGCCCGGCGGGGCGCGTGCCGCGAGCGCGGGAACCTACATTCTGTACGCGGCTCATGTCGCGGCGATGGCGCCGGCCACCAATCTCGGCGCGGCGACGCCGGTGGCGATCGGTGCGCCCGGAGGCGGCGAGGGCGGCGGGGACAAAGCCGACAAGAGTGCGGGCAAAGGCGACAAGGGTGAAAGCGGCGGGACCTCGAGCACCATGACGCGCAAGCAGGTCAATGACGCCTCGGCCTATATCCGCAGCCTCGCGCAGATGCGCGGCCGCAACGCGGAATGGGGAGAGCGCGCGGTGCGCGAGGCGGTGAGCCTGTCGGCGACCGAGGCGCTCAAGATGAAGGTGATCGATCTCGTCGCAGAGGATGTTCCCGATCTGCTCAAGCGGCTCGACGGTCGCACGCTGAAGGCCGCCGAGCGGGAGCGCGTGCTCCAGACCGCGGGCGCCGAGGCGATGGCCCTCGAGGCCGACTGGCGAGCGCGCTTCCTCTCGGTCATCACCGATCCGAGCATCGCCTACATCCTGATCCTCCTGGGAATCTACGCGCTGGTGTTCGAGTTCTCCAACCCCGGGCTGGTGTTCCCGGGCGTGGTCGGGGCGATCTGCGTGCTGGTCGCGCTCTACGCGTTCCACCTGTTGCCCGTCAACTACGCGGGCCTCGCGCTCATGCTCGTGGGAATCGCCTTCATGACGGGCGAGCTGTTCTTCCCCGCCTACGGCTCGCTGGGAATCGGCGGGGCGATCGCCTTCGTGATAGGCTCGGTGATCCTCATCGACACCGACATCCCCGGATACGGCATCCCTGTGTCGCTCGTTCTGGGCATCGCGGCGGCGGGCGCGGCGTTCCTGTTCCTGGTGGTCGGGATGGCGCTGAAGGCGCACAAGCGGCCGGTGGTGAGCGGCCGCGAGGAGCTGATCGGCAGCACCGGTGAAGTGCTCGAGGATTGCGAGCACGAGGGTTGGGCGCGGGTGCACAGCGAAACCTGGCGCATCCGTAGCAGCTCGCCGCTCAAGGCGGGCCAGCGCGTGCGCGTCGCGGCGCTGAACGGTTTGTTGCTCGACGTCGTCCCCGAGACCCAACAAGGAGCTTGAACATGGCATTCAATTTCGGCCTCGGTGCGTTGATTCTCGTCGCCCTGATTCTCTTCTGGTCGATCAGGATCCTGCGCGAATACGAGCGCGGCGTGGTGTTCCAGCTCGGGCGCTTCTGGGCGGTGAAAGGGCCGGGATTGTTCATCCTCATCCCGGTGGTCCAGCAGATGGTCAAGATGGACCTGCGCACCGTGGTGCTCGACGTGCCGCCGCAGGACGTGATCACCAAGGACAACATCTCGCTGAAGGTCACCGCGGTGGTCTACTTCCGCGTGGTCGACGCGGAAAAGGCGATCGTCCAGGTCGAGAAC
>JBGQKK010000327.1:0-2536 GCA_041499545.1 Gammaproteobacteria bacterium
CCCACCAGGCCCTGCTTCTCGCAGGCCTTGAGGATCTCCTCGCCGATCGGCCCGTCGAGGACTTTCCTCATGTGCGCGGTCGAGCGGAACACGAAGGGCATGGTCGGCACCATGGTCTCGGGCACGACGTTGTTCATCGGCGCGACGTTGATGCGGATCATGTCGAGCGCGCCGATGCGCACCTGCTCGATCGTGTCCTTCTCGCTGCCGAGCGCGCTGTTCCCGTAGACCTTGATGCTGTGGCGGCCCTTGGTGCGCTCGGCGATGAGCTTGCCCATCTGGCCGACCGCGAGCACGGTCGGATAGTCGAGCGGGTGCACGTCGGCGGAGCGGAACTCCTTGGCGTGAGCGGTGAAGGCAAACAGGAACAAGGCAATGGTGCGTGCGATCAGGCGCATGGGTCCTCCCTTTCAGATGTTCATCATACCGGTTCAGGCGCGCTCAACAAGCCGCGCGCCACGAGCGAACGGAAAGCGTCGTAGGTCTCGCGTATGCCTTCGGCCAGGGTCGCGCTGCCGTAGTCTCCCAGATAGGCGCGCAGCGGCTCGTCGGGCAGGTGCATGGGAAAGGCGAGCACCGGGCCGCTCGAGGTCACCCTCGCCGACGGCGCGATCTTCTTCAGGATCTCGAGCCCCTCCTCCACCGGCGCGTACACCCCGTTCATGTCGAACACCGGGCTGCCCGAGCGCTCGCGCGACACGGCGCGGATGAAGGCGCTCGCGACCTCCGCGGCGTAGAGCCAGGACACGCCGCCCGAGAAGGGCACGTCGTAGCGCTTGCCCGCCGCGGCGGCGAGGATCGCGAACGTGGTCTTCGAGGTCAGGCCCTGATCGCGGCCGACGCCGTACACGACGCCCGGCCGGATGCCGACGCTTGCGACGCCCCAGTCCCCCGAGTAGACGAGCGCGATCTGCTCGTCGCAGTGCTTGTAGGCGCCGTAGAGCGTGTGCATCGCGCCGTGGCCTTCGTCCATCGCGCCGTAGGCGGCGATCGAGCTGGCGTAGGCGAGGCGCCCGATGCGGAGCTTGCGCGCCGCCTCGAACACGTTCACCGTCCCCACCACGTTCACTTTCGCGCCCGCGACCGGGTCCGCCTTGCAGAAGGGGACTTGAAGGGCCGCGAGGTGGATGATCGCGCAGGGCCGAACCGTTTCGAGTACTCGCATGACGGAGGCGGTGTCGCCGATATCGCCCGTGCGCCACTCGACTTTCCTCACCTCGTCCTCGGACATGAGGAGCCGCGGCCGCCTCTTGTCCTCCGAGAGATCGAAGGCGCATGCGGGCACGCCCGCGCGCACGAGCAGCGCGAGCACCCAGCTGCCGATGCAGCCGCCCGCCCCGGTCACCAGCACCGGGCCCGGAAAACTCGCGCGGTCTACTGAGAAGCGGGCCGCGAGCGCGCTCATTTCCCTTTCCTCTTCTTCGCTGGACCCTGCGCCAGCACCTTGGCACGCGTCGGATCGCCGCCGTCCTCGGCGAGCACGAAGGTCCCGCCCTGGAATTTCTCGGTGCGGGGGTCGGCTCCGGGTTTCTCGCTCTTCAGTATGTCATCGGCCCAGCCTTCGCTGTCGTCCTGCGGCTTGTAACCGAGGCGCTCCGCGTTCGCGTTGTCGTACCAGCTGCGGCGGTTCCCCGAGACGCCGTAGACGATCTCGAAGCGGATGCCCGGCCGGTCGATCGCGATAGCGACGAGCTGCGCGAGGTCGCGCGGCGAAAGCCAGATCGACAGGCGCCGCTTGTCCATCGGCCGCGGGTTGACGTTGCCGATGCGTAGGCACACCACTTCCATGCCGTACTTGTCCGCGTAGAGGCTGCCGAGCGCCTCGCCGAATACCTTGGACACGCCGTAGCGGCTGTCGGGCCTGGGATAGACGCGGTGGTCGATGGTCTCGTCGCGGTCGTAGAAGCCGACCGCGTGGTTGCTGGTCGCGAACACCATCCGGCGCACGCCGTTGCGGTGCGCCGCCTCGAACACTTGGTAGGTGCCGACGATGTTGGCGCGCAGGATCGTATCCCAGGAGCCTTCCACGGAGAACCCGCCCAGGTGCACGATCGCCTCGACTCCTTGGGTCACCCTGAGCATGTCGCGCAGGCTGGCGCAATCGCCGCGGATGAATTCCTCCTCGGGGGAAACGTTCGCGACCGGCCGGATGTCGGAGAGCCGCAGGGCGTAGCGGCCGGCGAACTCGCGGCGCAGGTGGCTGCCCACATCTCCCGCCGCACCGGTGATCAGTATCTTTTTCATCCGACTCGCCGTCTCCCGCCGCATCATACCGCTTGACCGGCGCAAAGGGCGCGGCTACGCTGCCCTCGCCCCCCCTGAAACCCCTCCCATGGCATCGGTGACCCTCTCCGGCGTGCGCAAGAGCTTCGGCTCGACCGAGGTCCTGCACGGCGTCGATGTCGCCGTCGAGGACGGCGAGTTCTGCGTGCTGGTCGGTCCCTCGGGCTGCGGCAAGTCGACGACGCTGCGCCTGGTCGCGGGCCTGGACGAGCCCGACACCGGCACGGTGAGCATCGCCGGCCGCCCCATGAAG
>JBGQKK010000328.1:0-2521 GCA_041499545.1 Gammaproteobacteria bacterium
ATGGTCTCCTCCCTCCTCGAACGACGATTATAAGAGCGGTCCGCGCGAAGCATGAGTGAGCCCCTTCAAGCGCTTGCCGCGCTTTCCCACCCGGGGCGGACCGCGAGCAGCCGGCCGATCGCCGCGTCGATGCCGGCGCCGTGATTGAGCACCTCGTCCACCGCGGCGGTGACGGGCACGTTCACTCCGTGCCGCTTTGCCAGCTCGGACACGGACTCGGCCGAATGCACGCCCTCCTGGACCGTCACCCGTTCGAGAAGAATCTCCTGCAGATTCCTTCCCTCGCCGAGGGCGATGCCGAGCGAGGCATTGCGCGACTTGGCGCTGCAACTGAGACTCAGGTCGCCGGCCCCCGACAGCCCCAAGAAGGTCTCGAGGCGCGCCCCCATCGCCAGGCCGAGCCGCGCCATTTCGCCGAGCCCGCGCGCGAACAGGGTGGCGCGGACGCTCTCCCCCAGTTTCCTGCCGGTCGCAATGCCGCATGCGATGGCGAGGACGTTCTTCATCGCGCCGCCGAGGTGAGTGCCGATCACGTCATCGGACAGATAGACTCGAAAGCGCTGCGTTCCGATCGTCGCGGCGAGCCGTTCCGCGAGCGCCCGGTCGCCGCACGCCAGGGTCACGCCCGCGGTGAGGCCCACGGCGATGTCGTGCGCGAACGATGGCCCGGAGAGCACCGCGATCGGCGCGCCCGGCAGGGTTTCGGAGATGACCTGCGACATGAAGGCACAGCTGCCGCGCTCGATGCCTTTCGAGCAGCTCACCACCGGCGTCCCCGCCTTATATGAGGACCGCAGCCCGGTCGCGACAGCGCGCAGGTGCTGGGCCGGCGGCGCGAGGAGCAGGAGCTCGGCCGCGGCGGCCGCTTTGGAGAGCTCGGTGGTAGCGACGATTCCCGGCGCGGTATGCACCCCGGGCAGGAAGAACGGATTGGCACAGTCGCTGTTGATCGCCGCCGCGACCTCGGGCTCGCGCGCCCAGATCGTGGTGTCGTGCCCTGAGCGCCGCACCACGCACGCCAAGGCGGTGCCGAAAGCGCCTGCGCCGATCACGCCGATCCTGGCCACGAACACACCCCCGTTTGCGCCCAGCTTATCCGGAGGCCAGTTCGCCTCCTTGATGCAGGTCAAAGCAGAGCGCCCTGCTAGAATTTCCCATGCGCTACGTCCTCGCGCTCGACCAGGGCACCACCAGCTCGCGCGCCATCGTCTTCGACGAGAAGGCGAGGCCCGTCTCGGTCGCGCAGCGCGAGTTCCGCCAGATCTACCCCGAGCCCGGCTGGGTCGAGCACGACCCCGATGAGATTTTCCGCTCGCAGCTCGCCTGCGCGCGCGCGGCGCTGAGGAAAGCGCACCTCGCCGCCTCGCGGCTCTCCGCGATCGGTATCACGAACCAGAGAGAAACGGTGGTGGTCTGGGACCGGCGTACGGGGAAGCCTGCGCATCGCGCCATCGTCTGGCAGGACCGGCGCACGGCGGACCGCTGCGAGATGCTCGCGAAGGAAGGCCTCGCCGAGCCGATCCGCGCGAAGACGGGGCTCGTGATCGATCCCTATTTCTCCTCGACCAAGCTCGAGTGGCTGCTCGCCAACGTCCCGGGCCTGAGAGCGCGCGCGGAAAGAGGCGAGCTGCTCTGCGGCACCATAGACACTTGGCTCGCCTGGAAACTGAGCATGGGAAAGCTGCATATCACCGATCCCTCGAACGCCTCGCGCACCCAGCTCTACGATATCCACCGCGGCGAGTGGGACGAGGGGCTGCTCGAGATCTTCGGGGTGCCGCGCGCGATGTTGCCTGTGGTCCTCCCTTCTTCGCACATCTACGGCTCCACGGCGAAAGCGATGCTCGGCGCGGAAGTCCCGCTCGCGGGGATCGCCGGAGACCAGCAGGCGGCTCTCTTCGGCCAGGGTTGCCACGAGGCGGGGATGGCGAAAAACACCTACGGCACGGGCTGTTTCCTGCTGCTCAACACGGGAAGCGAGCCGATCGCCTCGAAGAGCGGCCTGGTCACCACCTGCGCCGCGGAAGCGCCGGTCAAGCAGTTCGCCCTCGAGGGGAGCGTATTCATAGGCGGGGCGGTGGTGCAGTGGCTGCGCGACGGCCTGCGCATCATCAAAAAATCGGTCGACGTCGAGAAGCTCGCGGCAAGCGTGCGCGACTCGGGAGGCGTGGTCTTCGTTCCCGGCTTCGCGGGCCTGGGCGCGCCCCACTGGGACCCCTACGCGCGCGGCACCATCGTCGGCCTCACGCGCGGCTCGACCGCCGGGCACATTGCCCGCGCGGCCGTGGAATCGATCGCCTTCCAGTCAGCCGAGTTGCTGCACGCGATGGAGCAGGATTCGGGACACGCATCGAAGGAACTGCGCGTCGACGGCGGCGCCGCGGCGAACGATTTCCTCATGCAGTTCCAGGCCGATCTCCTCGGCGTTCCCGTCGTGCGTCCGAAGATCCTGGAGACCACCGCGCTCGGCGCGGCGTATCTCGCGGGGCTCGCCACCGGCGTATGGACCAGCCGCGAACAG
>JBGQKK010000329.1:0-2518 GCA_041499545.1 Gammaproteobacteria bacterium
CACCAGACCGGCGAGCTCCTCCAGGCTGCGCGTGCCGCCTTCCTTGCCCAATCCGAGAATGTTCGCCCAGCTGCCGCCGAGGAAGACGTCGCGCCGGCGCGCGTCCCAGTCCCAGATCAGGATGTTGGCCGCGTGCAGCGCCAGATCCAGGCGTTCCTTCGCCTCCTTGACCTGCTCGAGCAGGCGCTCGTTTTCGCGGCCGAAGCGAAGGGTCACGATCAGCGCGCGGTTCGAGGACAGGTACAGCGCGAGGAGCACGGCGGCGAACACGAGGATCAGGATCCCGGCCGATGTGTTGAAGCTCCCGCCCTGCGAGAACAGCAGCCCGATCAGGGGCGCAAAGATCGGCACGATCAGGCAGGCGAAGGCCTTGGGGCTGGGGGCGAGCGCAGGAGGCAGGCCCATCGCGACGCTGCCGATGAGGAACGGAAGGAGAACCTCGTGGAACTGCCCGTGCGCCGGATAGAGCAGCATCACCGTCAGTCCCCATGCCGCGCCGACCGCAGCGCTGGCGAGGCAGAAAAACCCCTCCCAGCGGGCGGCGTCGTCGGGTCCGGGCTGTCGCATCTGGTAGGCGCGATTGAGGGCGAGGCGCACCAGGCTCGCCACGACCAGCCAGATCAGCCAGGCCGCGAGGAGCGAATCGCTGATATAACCCCACAGGGCGAAGGCCGCTATGGCGGAAACGATGAATATGGCCGGGACGTCGCTTCCCGCCAGCCGGTACAGGAGTGAAACGCGCTGAGGCAGGAATTCGGCCGAGGACAGGGAGGCGATGGAACGGCGCGACGTGGTCACGTTCTCCATATGGCGGAAGCGAATAGTGAACCGCTAATTTTGGCATGGTTTGGCGGGCAGCGGCGCACAGAGCGCACGCGATCTCGCTTCGACGCGAAGTTTGGTGGCGACGGGGAAATAGCGGTATACTTTCACCGTCTTAGAGCGGGGCCGGCGCGAGCCGGTCCCGCTCTGCACATCTGGCCCTAAGAATGAGCCTTGCGCCGTGCCCGCCGCCCCGCCCGCCCTGCTGGTATTAGCCGACGGAACGGTTTTCCGGGGAACGTCCGTCGGCGCGGCGGGCCTTGCCTCCGGAGAAGTGGTCTTCAACACGGCGATCACCGGATATCAGGAAATCCTCACGGATCCCTCCTATTGCCGCCAGATCGTCACGCTGACTCATCCGCACATCGGGAACACCGGTACCAACGGCGAGGACATGGAGTCGGCGAAGGTGTTCGCCGCGGCACTGGTGGTTCGGGACGTCCCCGCACGAGCCTCGAGCTGGCGCATCGAGCACGGTCTCCCGGATTTTCTCCTCGCGCAGGGTGTTCCCGCCATCTCGGGGCTGGACACGCGCCGGCTGACCCGAATCGTGCGCGAGAAGGGTGCCCAGAACGGTGCCTTGCTCGCCGGATCCGACGACGTGGCGCAAGCGCTCGAGGCCGCGCGCGCTTTTCCCGGCCTTGCGGGCCTGGATCTCGCGAAGGTCGTGACGACCACGAAGGCATACGAGTGGACCGAGGGAATGTGGCGACTCGGAGGCGGTTTCTCCCAGGGAGGGCAGCCGCGTTTCCGCGTCGCGGCCTATGACTTCGGCGTGAAGCGAAACATCCTGCGCATGCTCGTCGCGCGCGGCTGCCGGGTCACGGTCCTGCCGGCGCAAACGAGCGCCAAGGAGGCGCTCGCGCTCAAGCCCGACGGCGTGTTCCTGTCGAACGGCCCCGGCGACCCCGAGCCCTGCGACTACGCTATTCGCGCGATCCGCGAAATCATGGACGCAGGCGTTCCGACCTTCGGAATCTGTCTCGGCCACCAGCTGATGGGCCTCGCCTCGGGCGCGAAGACCGTGAAGATGAAGTTCGGGCATCACGGCGCCAACCATCCGGTGAAGGATCTGGAGTCCGGGACGGTCGTCATCACCAGCCAGAACCACGGTTTCGCGGTCGATCCGGGCACGCTGCCGGCGAACCTGAAAGCCACCCACGTGTCGCTGTTCGACGGCAGCCTCCAGGGTCTTGCGCGCACCGATCGGCCGGCGTTCTGCTTCCAGGGCCACCCGGAGGCGAGCCCGGGGCCGCACGACATCGGCTACCTCTTCGATCGCTTCACGAAACTGATGGAGGAGCGCGCCCGTGCCTAAGCGCACCGACATCAAGAGCGTCCTCATCATCGGCGCGGGGCCGATCGTCATCGGCCAGGCCTGCGAGTTCGACTACTCGGGGGCGCAGGCGTGCAAGGCGCTGCGCGAGGAAGGCTACAAGGTGATCCTGGTCAATTCCAATCCGGCGACGATCATGACCGACCCGGAGATGGCCGACGTCACTTACATCGAGCCGGTGAGCTGGCAGATGCTGGAGGCGATCATCGCCCGCGAGCGCCCCGACGCGCTGCTGCCGACCATGGGCGGCCAGACCGCGCTCAACGCGGCGATGGAATTGTCGCGCGCCGGCGTGCTCGAACGCTACGGCGTGGAGCTGATCGGCGCCACGGCCGAGGCGATCGCCAAGGCCGAGGACCG
>JBGQKK010000330.1:0-2491 GCA_041499545.1 Gammaproteobacteria bacterium
ATCGAGGCCTCGTCCTTCCGCTACGGCCTGGTGCACGACACCCTGCTCGCGCTCGAGGTGCTCCTCGCCGACGGGTCGATCGTGAACGCCACGCCGGACAACAAGCACCGCGACCTTTTCTATGGGTTTCCGAATTCCTACGGGACGCTCGGTTACGCGCTGAAAGTCACGGCGCGCACCGTCCCCGTGAGACCCTACGTGCGCCTGGAACACGTGCGCCACACCAGCGCCGAGAAGTTTTTTTCGGAGCTGGAGGCGCGCTGCGCATCCGACCTGGACTTCGTCGACGGGACGGTATTCTCCGGCGACGAAATGTACCTCACGCTCGGGCGCTTCGCCGACAGCGTGCCCTATATCAGCGACTATACGTACGAACACATCTACTACCGCTCTATCCGCGAGCGCCCGGAGGACTACCTCACGGTGCGCGACTACATCTGGCGGTGGGACACCGACTGGTTCTGGTGCTCGAAGAACCTGTTCGCGCAGAATCCGCTGGTGAGAAGGCTCGTCGGACGCAAGCGGCTCAACTCGACCACCTACGCGAAAGTGATGCGCTGGAACAGCAAGTGGGGCTTCACGCGCGCCTTCTCGCGATTGAGCGGCAAGCACCCCGAGTCCGTCATCCAGGACGTGGACATTCCCATCGCGCGGGCGCCCGAGTTTCTCGCGTTCTTCCTGGAAGAGGTCGGCATTCTTCCGATCTGGATCTGCCCCATCGGCGGCTACGATACGCAGGAGAGATTCCCGCTCTATGCCATCGATCCGCGGACGCTGTACGTGAACTTCGGGTTCTGGGACGTGGTGCAGGATCCGGTGAAGCGCGAGCCGGGCCATTACAACCGAAAGATCGAGCGCAAGGTCGCCGAGCTGGGTGGGGTGAAATCGCTCTACTCCGACTCCTACTACCCGGAGGAGGAGTTTTGGCGCCTCTACAACCAGCCCGCGTACGGGGCGCTGAAGGCCCGCTATGATCCGCAGCGGGGATTCAGTAACCTGTACGAGAAGTGCGTGCTGCGCCGCTAGCTGCCCCGTCCATGAGCTGCTGCCACACCTACGCGATCTCCGAGGGCCACGAGTCCGCTTTCGCCGTGGACATCTCGAGCATCGTGTTCGGCCCCGGGGTGCTTTCGGAAGCGGGCGAGCACGCGCGGACCCTGGGCATGAAGTGCGCGGCGCTGTTCACCGACAAGCGGGTCGGGGCGCTTCAGTGCGTGGCCGACTGCCTCGCCTCGCTGCGCGCAGCCGGCATCGATGCCGCCGTCTACGACGAGGTCAAGGTCGAGCCGACGGACGAGTCCTTCCGCGCGGCCGCCCTCTTCGCCGCCGCGGGCCGCTTCGACGGCTACGTCTCGGTCGGCGGGGGCTCGGTGATCGACACCTGCAAGGCGGCGAACCTCTACGCGAGCCACCCCGCGGAGTTCCTCGATTACGTCAACGCTCCGATCGGTGCGGGCAGGCCGGTTCCCGGTGCGCTGAATCCGCATATCGCCTGCCCGACCACCTGCGGCACGGGCTCCGAGTGCACGGGCATCGCGGTCTTCGATCTCGTCGCGAGGAAGGTCAAGACCGGCATCGCCTCGAAGCGCCTGCGCCCCTCGCTCGCGCTCGTCGATCCGACCACGACCTATTCGCTGCCGAAAAACGTGGTCGCGGCGAGCGGCTTCGACGTTCTCTCGCACGCGCTCGAGTCCTATACCGCGCGGCCGTACACGATGCGCAAGAAGGCCGCGGCGCGGCCGATGAGCCAGGGCGCGAACCCCTGGAGCGACGTCGGCTGCGAGGCGGCGATGCGCAAGCTCGGGACCTACCTCGTCCGTGCGGTGAACGACGCCTCCGACCGCGAGGCGCGCGACAACCTGATGTTCGCCGCGACCCTCGCCGGCATCGCCTTCGGCAACTCCGGCGTGCACGTGCCTCACGGCATGTCGTACTCGGTCGCCGGCCTGGTGAAAGATTTTCGGCCGGAAGGCTATCCGCGAAACGAGCCCATGGTTCCCCACGGGATGTCCGTGATCGTCAACGCGCCCTCGGTGTTCCGTTTTACCGCCGAGGCCTGCCCCGAGCGGCACCTCCAGGGCGCCGCATGGCTGGGCGCGGACACGCGCGGCGCGGCGGAGAAAGACGCCGGCGAAGTACTCGCCGGGCATCTCATCAAGCTCATGCGCTCGACAGGGATCCCGAACGGCATATCGGGAGTGGGCTACGGAGAGCGCGACATCGATTCGCTCTCGGAGGGGGCCTTTGCGCAGCAGCGCCTGCTCACCAACGCGCCGCGCGAGGTCGGACGCGAGCACCTCCGGCAACTTTTTCGGGGCGCGATGCGTTATTGGTAGCGTGACCCAGGCTCGCTCGATTCTCCAATCGGTCTTCGGCTTCCCGTCGTTTCTCGGCGAGCAGGGCGAGATCATCGAGCACGTCGCGAGCGGCGGCGATGCGCTGGTGCTGATGCCCACCGGCGGCGGCAAGTCGCTGTGCTTTCAGATCCCGG
>JBGQKK010000331.1:0-2468 GCA_041499545.1 Gammaproteobacteria bacterium
ACGAGCTCGCGTTTCACCAACGCCGGCCAGATGCCGAGCAGTTCTTTCGCGCTTTGCACCCCTTTCATGCTTCCCACATAGGGTGGGCCTGACAGGCCCAGCCAGGGGAACAGCCGCCCGTAGGCGTCGGCCACCTTGCGGTCCTGCGTGCGGATGGTCATGCGCAGGAAGCACTCGTTCAACTGGTCGCGATAGGTCGGATCGGCGTTCGCGCCGAGCAGCGAGTTGTAGCCGATGTACTCGATGTTGGTGTCCTCCACCGCCCAGCCGCGCTCGGCCACCAGGGTGCCGATGGTCTGCGCGGCTTTTTCGCACTTGGCGTAGGCCTGCGGCCAGGAAAAGCCGATGATGCCGCTGCCCATCCAGCCGTCGTGGTAGCCGCCGACGATCTTCAGCGTCTTCGGGCGCGCGGCGCCGCGCGCGCCCGTCAGGCGCACCCGATCGTTCCCGTGGTCGTCGAACTTGAGGGCGCCCATGTCGAGTACCACGTCGGGCGAGAAATAGGCGTGCGGGTCGTGGACTTCGTAGAGCAGCTGCTGGCGCAGCGTGTCGAAGGAGATGCGCCCGCCGGTGCCGGGCGCCTTGGTGAACAGGGCGCTTGCATCCGCGCCGACCTCGGCGATCGGGTAGCCGAGGTGGGCGTAGTCCGGGATCTCGGCCCACTCGCTCGCGGAGCCGAAATTGCCGCCCGAGCCCTGGCCCGAGCATTCGAGCAGGTGCCCCACGGTGAGGCCGAGCGCGAGCTTGTCCCAGTCGTCCCACTGCCAGCCGAGCTCGTGCACCAATGGCGCGAGCGACAGCGCCGCGTCCGCCACGCGCCCGGTGAGCACGATGTCGGCGCCCTGTTCGAGCGCGCGCACGATCGGCTGCGCGCCAAGGTAGGCGTTGGCGAACAGCATGCGGCTGCGCACCGTGTCGAGGCCGACGCCGGTGTCCATGTGCGCGAGCGGCTCGCCCGCCGCGCGCAGCTCGTCGATGCGCTCGAGCACCGAATCCCCGCTTACGGTGGCGATGGTCGCCTTCCAACCCTTGTCGTGGAACGCGCGAGCGATGGCCTCGCGCGCGCCCTGCGGATTGAGGCCGCCCGCGTTCAGCACGAATTTCACGCCGTGCCTGGCCGCCAGCGGCCAGAGCTCGGCGAGCATCGGCACACAGTCGCGAGCGTAACCGGAAGGAGGATCTCCGGGTTTCGCTTTATGCCGGTCTTTCTGCAGGATCGCGAGCGTGAGCTCGGAAAGATGATCCGAGGCGATGTACTGCACGCCGCCGCGCTCGATGGAGGCGCGCACCGGGCGCCAGGAGTCCCCGTAGAAGCCGAGCCCGGCGCCGACACGAACGGTTTTCATCGCGGGCTAGTCTACAATTCTTTCCAGGAGGAGTTCGTTGAATCAGGTTTTGCAACTGCTACTCGCGGGCGTCGCGCAGGGCTGCGTCTACGCGCTCGTCGCTTTGGGCTTCGTGCTCATCTACAAGGCGACCGAGACGGTCAACTTCGCCCAGGGCGACCTGATGATGCTGGGCGGCTTCTTCGCGCTCACCGCGAGCGTCATCCTGGGCTGGCCCTACTGGGCGACGATCCTGTTCGCGGTGGCGGCGATGGCCGCGGTCGGCATGCTGATCGAGCGCTTCGTGCTGCGCCCGGTGCTGGGCCAGCCCGCCTTCACGGTGGTGATGATCACCATCGGCGTCGGCTACGTGCTGCGCGGCGTGGTGACCATGATTCCCGCCTGGGGCACCGATACCTACACTTTCCCGACGCCGTTCGCGGAGGGCACCTTCAGGATCGGCGAAGTGATCTTCGCGGAGCAGCAGGTGGCGGTGATCGTGATGACCGCGGCGCTGGTGGCATCGCTGTACGCCTTCTTCCGCTACTCCAAGCTCGGCGTCGCGATGCAGGCCACCTCGCAGAACCAGCTTGCCGCGGCCTACATGGGCATTCCGGTGCGGCGCGTGAACATGATGATCTGGGGCTTGTCCGCCGGCGTCGCCGCCTTCGCCGGCATCCTGCTTGCGCCGGTGACCTTCGTGCATTCCAACATGGGCTTCATCGGCCTGAAGGCCTTCCCTGCGGCGGTGGTCGGCGGCTTCGGCAGCGTGCCGGGGGCGATCGTCGGCGGCCTGATCATCGGCCTGGTCGAGGCTTTCGCCGGCCGCTACCTGCCCGAGGGTTTCAAGGACGTGGCGGCCTACGTGGTGGTGCTGGCCGTGCTGCTCGTGAAGCCGTCCGGAATCTTTGGTGAAACTGCCAGGAAAAAAGTCTGATGCGGTTCCTGTTCAAAACGAATTACGAACAGGATATTCGCCTGTTCAAGCACGGTGGCCAGGTGTTCTGGTACGGCCTGCTCGCGCTGCTGCTGCTCGTCGCCCCGTTCGCGGCCGGCGAGTACCTGATGTCGCAGCTGCAGTTCATCTGCATCTACTCCATCGTCGGTCTGGGATTGATGCTGCTGGTGGGTTTCACCGGGCAG
>JBGQKK010000332.1:0-2434 GCA_041499545.1 Gammaproteobacteria bacterium
CCTCGAGGAGCACCTCGGGCGGCTGCGCGCCCTCGACCGCGAGCCGGCCGTTGAAGACGAAGAAGGGCACGCCGTTCACGCCCATGGCGCGCGCCTTGCTCTCCTCCTCGGCCACCGCGCGGCGCAGGCTCTCGTCGGCGAGCGCGGCCTCGGCCTCCTTGCGGTCCAGTCCCGCGCTCTCGGCGACACGCACCAGCGTCCCGCTGTCGCTGAGGTCCCGGCCCTCGGCGAAGAAAGCGGACAGCAGGGCTTCCTTCACGGCGACCTGGACGCCGCGCCGGCGTGCCGACTCGATCAGCACATGGGCGGCGAGAGTGTTCGGCTGCCGCTCGATCTTGTCGAAAGCGAAGGCGATGCCGAGCTGCGCGCCCGCGTGCACCAGGCGGTCGTGCGCGCTGTAGCCGCGCGCGCCGAATTTCTTCGCGATGTAGTCCGCGCGGGGGATACCCTCGCGCGGCATCTCGGGATTGAGCTCGAAGGGGTGATAGGCGATCTCCGGTGCCGGCGCCTCGGGGCGCTGCTCGCGGTAGAGCTCGAGCGCAGCTTCCAGGCGCCGCTTGCCGATGAAGCACCAGGGGCAGACGACGTCGGAGACGATGTCGATGGTGAGACTCATGAAAAAAGTCCTATACGAATGCGCCAGCCGGGCAGAGCATCCTTGAAGATCGCTACTATACTTTAACGACAGGCCCTTGGATTCAGGGTCGGGGCGCGTGATGAAGTACCGCTACTGCCAGCAGTTCGGCTTCAACGCCGAGCGCCGGAAGCGCCGCCTGGCGCTGCTCGGCCTGGGCAAAGCCGACCTCGCGTGTGCGAGGGCGCTTCATCGCCGCGTCATCGCCCCCGGTCCCGACGCCATCGTCGAGGCGTTCTACGGCAGGCTGGACGCCGAGGCCGAATACCGGCAAATCATCCAGCGCGGCGTCGATCTCCCCCGGCTGAAACGCCTGCAGAAGGCCTACCTGCTCAGCCTGGGGCTTCAGTTCGATAAGGCTGCGTACTTCGAGGAACGGCTGCGCGTGGGCCTTGCGCACGCGCGCGTCGGCGTGCCGCTTGGCCTCTATGCGAGCGCCCACGGCCTGCTGCAGCAGCTGATCCTGGATCGAGTCCCGCCGGAGATTCGGGCAGTGGAGGGCGAGTATCGGCCGCTGGTTTCCTTCCTGATGAAGATTACCGCCCTGGACATGTCGCTCGCGAGCGATACCTACCATCTTTCCAGAGTGGAGCGGCTCGAGAACTCGCTGCAAGCGCTGCGTCACGCGGACCGGCGGCTGCGGCGCAAGGTGCGGATCGACGCCCTCACCGGCGCGGCCAGTCACAGCGAGCTTATCGCCGCCCTGAAGCGCGCGCTGCACACCGCCCGGCGCAAGGGCAGGCCGCTGTGCATCGCCATGGTCGACCTGGATTTCTTCAAGAAAGTGAACGATACCCACGGCCATCTCGTCGGCGACGAGGTGCTGCACGACGTCACCGCGCGCATGCGCTCGAGCGTGCGTGACTTCGACACCGTCGGCCGCTACGGCGGCGAGGAGTTCGTCATCATCCTGGAGAATGCGCCGCTCGCCGCCGCGGCGACCATCCTCGAGCGCGTGCGCCGGCACGTAGCGCAGACCCCGATCAAGGTCAAGGGCATCGAGATCCGCCTCACGCTCAGCCAGGGCCTGGCGGCGGCGAACAAGACCGACGACGTCGAATCGCTGCTCCAGCGCGCCGACTCGGCTCTGTACGCCGCCAAGGCCGCCGGGCGCAACTGCATCAGGGTGGCGGAGGCCGACGCCGCCGTATCGTAGCGGGATTCCGGCCGCCCCCGCCCCCGGCCGCCCGCGCAAGGGCGGAACCTTGGCCCCGGCTGACCCAGATCAATTGTAGCGGCCCCGCTTTTCGATTAACGTAGCCTTCTTCCTCCATTCCGAGCCGGCCATGCCGCACCGAAGCGGACGTCATTTTCTGCAGATCCCGGGGCCGACCAACGTGCCCGACCGGGTGTTGCGCGCGATCGACCGCGCCACCATCGACCACCGGGGACCCGAGTTCGGGCGCATGGGCCTGGAGATCCTCGAAGGCCTCAAGGCGGTTTTCCAGACGAAGCAGCCGGTGGTGATCTATCCCGCCTCGGGCACCGGCGCCTGGGAAGCGGCGCTCGTCAACACGCTCTCGCCCGGCGACCGCGTGCTGATGTTCGAGACCGGGCATTTCGCGAGCCTGTGGAACAAGATGGCGACGCGCCTCGGCCTGTCGGTCGAGCTCGTGCCCACCGACTGGCGCCGCGGCGTCGATCCCGCCGCGGTCGAGGCTAAGCTGAAAGAGGACCGCGCGCACGCGATCAAGGCGGTGTGCGTGGTGCACAACGAGACCTCCACCGGCGCGACCAGCCGCATCGGGGCGATCCGCCGCGCGATCGACGCGGCCGGCCACCCGGCGCTGTACATGGTCG
>JBGQKK010000333.1:0-2423 GCA_041499545.1 Gammaproteobacteria bacterium
CGCCCAAGCCGCTGCTGGAGAAGCTCGCCGCCGACGTCCGCGCCGTGCTGCAGCTCCCCGCGGTGGCGAACCGCTTCCGCGAGCTGGGCATCGAGCCTTCCGGAGTCTCCGGCGAGGAGTTCAACGCCATCGTGCGCCGCGACTACGCGCGCTGGGGCGAGATCATCCGCGCGAACCAGCTGCGGGCGGATTGACCGATATGGGCTTGGCTACCTTGATCTCTCCCTCGAGAAAACGAGCTGCCGCGCCGCCGCCTTGATCGCCGCGACCATTGCGGCGGCGACGGGAGTCAGGGGCGAGTCACTGCGCAGGAAAAGGTACGAAGTAAATTCGGGCGGCCGTTCCTTCAGCTCGAACGGCTCGAAGAAATCGCGGGCGAGCCTTTGCGCGAGAAGCGTGCTCGACAGCGCTCCGACCAGATCGGTCCTCGCGATAATCGTCAGCAGCGCGATGTAGGAATCGGAGCGCACCACCGATTTCGGCACCGGCAGGCCGTTTTTCTCGAACATGTCCGGAATGATCGCGCCCGACCAGCCGGTCGGGGTGTAGATCACCCAACTCGCATCGACAAGCTCGCGCAGCGATCGCGCGTGGCGCAGCGGATGCCCCCGCCGCCCGCCAACGACTAGCCGGTTGGTGTAAAGCGGGCGCCCTTTGATATGTGCGTCCAGCTTGCCTTGCGGGCGCGCGCTGATGACGAAGTCGAGCGATCCTTCGCGCAGTTGCGGCAGCAGCACGTGCGCGGGTCCGTCGACGATGCGAACCTCCGCGTTCACGTGCTCACGGCGGAACTGCGCCAAGGCCGGCGGCACCAGATGGATCGCCGGATGCGGGCCGCTGCCGAAGGCAACCGAGCCTGCGTGCTCGCTCGCGATCTGCGCGAGCTCGTCGCGCGCCCGGCCCAGCTCGTTGTGAATCATGCGCGTGCGCGCGAGGAACGCCCGGCCGGCCGGAGTGGGCGCAACGCCGCGCACGGTCCGCTCGAAGAGTTTCACGTGCAGTTCGGCCTCGAGCTGCCTGACGCTGCGCGTCAGCGCCGGCTGCGAAATGCTCAATTCCCGCGCGGCGCCCCGGATGCTTCCGGAGTCCATCACCGCGAGCAGATTGCGCAACTGGGTCAATAGCATGGTGATAACCTTTATGACATAGATATGCCGTGCCTGATATCTTACATTTTTGCACGAGGCGGAGTTCAATAGCGCCATCGGACCGAAAAACGGTCGAGCAGAGGAGGCGCAATGAAGACGGTATTTCTGTTCTTGGGCCTGGCGTGCGTGCTGACTGCGCCTTGGGGCTCGGCGCTCGCTCAGCCGGCCGGCGTGCCTCAGGCTTACCCCACGCATGCGGTACGCTGGATCCTGCCAGGTGCGCCCGGCTCGCCCCCCGACGTCGCGGCACGGATCGTGAGCGCGCCCCTCGCTCTCGCGCTCGGCCAACCCGTGATCGTGGACAACCGTCCCGGCGCAAGCGGCACCATCGCGCTCGCGACTATGGCGAAGGCTGCGCCGGACGGCTACACCTTCGGCATGCTGTCGGTGCCGCAGGTCGTTGCGCCGGCCCTGTATCCCCAGCTTCCCTACGATACCGTCCGCGACCTCGCTCCGATCGCGCAATTGGTCTGGAATTCGAGCCTCGTCGTCGTTGTACGCTCGAGCATTCCAGTGAGGTCGGTGAATGAACTCATCGCCGCGGCGAAAGCAAAGCCCGGTCAATTCACGTTCGCTTCCGTAGGCAACGGCTCGCTGCCCCACATCGCGGGCGAGTTCCTACGGCTGCGCGCCGGAATCGACATACGCCATATCCCGTTCAAGAGCGGGCCGCCTGCCTTCGCCGCATTGATGGGCGATCAGGTCGACATGTTCGTTTCGAGTGCGTCCACGGTTTCGGCCGGGCTCCAGTCGGGAAAGCTGCGCGCGCTCGCGACGACCTCCCCTTCGCGGCTGGCGAGTTACCCCGAGGTTCCGACAATGATCGAAGCCGGCTTCCCCGGCATCGAGATGCGCGACTGGTTCGTCGTGACCGCGCCCCAGGGCGTGCCGGGAACGATCGTAGAGCGCATCGCCGGTGAGGTGCGCAAGACGATGGCCCTCCCCGAGGTCGGCGGGCGGTTAGCGGGTATCGGAATGGAGCCGGTGCTGGATTCGACGCCGGAACAAGCCCGTGCGCTCGTCCGCTCCGAACTGCAGCGTTGGGCCACAATCGTCCGCGAAGCCGGGATTCACGCGGATTGATCGACATGGCGGCCTTTGTTCTCCCCGACGCACTGCAGCGCTATGTCATCGAGAGCTGCGTGCGGGAAAGCGAGCTGCTCGCGGAATTGCGAACGCTCACGCAAAGCCACCCGTCGGCGCGTATGCAGATCTCGCCCGAGCAGGGGCAGCTCATGGCGCTGCTGGTGCAGGCGATCGGCGCGCGGCGCTGCA
>JBGQKK010000334.1:0-2417 GCA_041499545.1 Gammaproteobacteria bacterium
ATCGTGGACGGCCGGCCGGGCATCTACACCGCGCTCCAGGAAGCCGCGGAGACGATGCGCCGCGGGGGCGGCGTCGGCTACGATTTCTCCTCCATCCGTCCCAAGGGCGCCGAGGTCAAGGGCACGCACTCGCGCGCGAGCGGCCCGGTGTCGTACATGCGCGTGTTCGACCGCTCCTGCGAAACGGTCGAGTCGGCGGGCGCGCGCCGCGGGGCGCAGATGGGCGTGCTGCGCTGCGACCATCCCGACGTCGAGGAGTTCATCCACGCCAAGGACGAGGGCGACCTCGCAAACTTCAACATCTCGGTCGGCGTCACCGACGCCTTCATGCAGGCGGTCGAGAGCGACTCCGAGGTCGCGCTGGTGCACAAGGCGAAGCCGCATGCGGACGCGATCGCCGCCGGCGCTTTTCAGGCAGACGACGGGCTCTGGGTATACCGCAAGCTGCGGGCGCGCGAGCTGTGGGACCAGATCATGCGGTCCACTTACGATCACGCCGAGCCGGGCATCCTGTTCCTCGACCGCATCAACCGCGACAACAACCTCTACTACTGCGAGCACATCGAGGCGACCAATCCCTGCGCGGAGCAGCCGCTGCCGCCCTACGGCTGCTGCTGCCTGGGCTCGATCAATCTCACGCGCTTCGTGACGGCGCCGTTCTCGGAGAAAGCCTCCTTCGACTTCGACGCGTTCGGCAGGTGCGTGGAAGTCTCGGTGCGCATGCTCGACAACGTGCTCGATGTCACCGCCTGGCCGCTCAAGGCGCAGCACGAGGAAGCGATGAACAAGCGCCGCGTCGGCTTGGGGTTTACCGGCCTGGGGGACGCGCTGGTCATGCTGCGCCTGCGCTACGACTCGGAAGCCGCGCGCGCCATGGCGGCGAGGATCTCCGAGTCCATGCGCGACGTGGCTTACAAGGCGTCCGTGGAGCTCACCGGCGAGCGCGGGGCGTTCCCGCTCTTCAACGCGGACATGTACCTCTCGGGCTCGAGCTTCGCCGCGCGCCTGCCGCAGGAGATCAAGAACCTCATTCGCAGGAGCGGCATTCGGAATTCGCACCTCCTTTCGATCGCGCCGACGGGCACGATCAGCCTTGCTTTCGCCGACAACGCGTCGAACGGCATCGAGCCGCCCTTCTCCTGGACCTACACGAGGAAGAAGCGCGAGCCCGACGGGACGCTCAAGGAGTTCCCCGTCGAGGACTATGCCTGGCGCATCTACAAACACCTCGGCGGCGACATGGAGAATCTCCCCGCCTGGTTCGTCACCGCGCTCGAGCTCTCCGCCACGGCGCACGAGCAGATGGTGGCCGCGGTCGCGCCCTACATCGACACCAGCATCTCGAAGACGGTGAACGTGCCGGAGAACTATCCTTACGGGGACTTCCAAAGCCTCTATCTCGAGGCCTGGAAGTCCGGACTGAAAGGCCTGGCCACCTACCGCCCGAACAACGTGATCGGCTCGGTGCTGTCGGTCCCTTCCGCGTCGCAGCCGCAGGACTTCGTTTCCAGCGACCGCAACCGGCGGATCGAGATCAAGACCGTCCCCGAACCGGTGCTCGCATCGCTCCGATGGCCGGGCCGGCCGAACCTCGCCGGCGGCAACCCGGCGTGGACCTACATGATCGAGCACCCGCACGGGCACTTCGCGTTGTTCGTCGGCCACGTCGAGAACGAGATCCACGCGCATCCGTTCGAGGTGTGGGTGAACGGCGCCGAGCAGCCGCGCGGCCTCGGCGCGCTCGCCAAGAGCCTGTCGATGGACATGCGCGCCAACGATCCGGGCTGGCTGAAGCTGAAGCTCGAAACCCTCGCCAAGGCCGCGGGCGATGATGCGTTCGACATGCCGTTCCCGCCGCACGGCGAGAAGAAGCGCATGCCGTCGCTGGTCTCGGCGTTTTCCCAGATCGTCAATTTCCGCGTCCGCGACCTGGGCGCGTTCCACGACGGCCCCTGCCCGCTGCTGGACGCGATGTTCAGCCTGAAGGAGCCGAAGACCGGCACCGACGGCACCATGTCGTGGACCGTGGACGTCCTGAATCCCCGCACCGGCGACGATTTTGTCCTGGGTTTGAAGGAAATTACCCTTCCCGACGGCGTTACGCGGCCCTATTCGATGTGGCTCTCCGGGGAATATCCGCGCGCGCTCGACGGCCTGTGCAAGCTGCTCTCGCTCGACATGCGCGTGCTCGACCCGGCCTGGATCGGCATGAAGCTGCGGAAACTGCTCGATTTCCCCGAGCCGCTCGGCGACTTCATGGCGTTCGTGCCCGGCTCCAAGAAGCAGGCCACTTTCCCCTCGACGGTGTCGTACCTGGCGCGCCTGATCCTGCACCGCTACGCGATGCTCGGCCTGCTCGACGAGGACGGCCTGCCGCTACGCCAGATGGGAATCATGCAGCAGCCCGAACGCGGCCA
>JBGQKK010000335.1:0-2413 GCA_041499545.1 Gammaproteobacteria bacterium
CCGGAGCTTCCCCGCGACCGTCGCCATCGGCGGTATATCCTCGGCCTGGAACTGCAACCCCACCGCGGCCTTCAGCGCTACCCCCTCAAGCTGCTTCACGAAATCCAGATGCCAGAAATCGCGCCTGAACTCCCCGTCCGTGATCCCCTCGAGCCCGATCGCCTCCTGCCTCGCCACCGCCTCGCCAATGCAGAAATCCTCCACCGCCTTCAACTCCCCCGCCGCGAGCTTCCCGGCCTTCGCCTTCGCGCGCGCCTCGGCGAGCTCCGGCGGCCGCAGCAGACTGCCGACCTGATCGGCGCGGAAGGGAGGAGTGGGGGTCATTGTGCCGCCGCTTCAGCGCGCCGGGAGCGGCGCGCCGCAATCCCGGCAATAGCGTGCCCGCGCGGCGTGGCCCGCGCTTCCGCAGGCGTCGCAGCGCCGCGGCTCCTCCTCCCCCGGCTCCTGCAGGCGCTGCCGGGTGATCTCCGCGGTGACGATGCCCGTCGGCACCGCGAGCACGCCCCAGCCGAGCAGCATGACGAAGCTCGCGATCGTGCGGCCGAGATCGGTCTTCGGAACGATGTCGCCGAAGCCCACCGTGGTCATGGTCGAGATCGCCCAATAGACGCCGATCGGAATGCTCGTAAAACCATTTGTCGGCCCCTCGACCACGTACATCACGGTGCCGAGCAGGAACACGAGGATCGCCACCGTGCCGACGAACACCAGGATCCTGCGCCGGCTCGCGGCGAGCGCCGCGCCGAGCGCGCGGTACTCGCGCACGTAGGCGGTGAGCCTGAGGACCCGGAAAACGCGCAGCACGCGCAGCAGCCGCACGTCCATCAGCACCTGCAGCGCCGGGAAGAAGAACGCGACGTAAGTCGGCAGGATCGCGACCAGGTCGACGACGCCGAAGAAGCTGCGCGCATAGCGCGCCGGCCTCTGGACGCAGGCGAGCCGCGCCAGGTATTCGGCGGTAAAGAGCAGCGTGATGGCCCACTCGAGCGCGTGGAACAGGCGCGGGTAGCGCCCGCCGATGCTCTGCACGCTGTCGAGCATCACCACCGCCACGCTCGCGAAGATCGCGAAGATCAGCGCGACGTCGAACGCCTTGCCGGCGCGCGTGTTCGACTCGAAGATCACCACGAAGAACGTGCGCCGCCAGCCGCGCCGCGGCCGGCCGAAGCTCGCCGCTTCGGGGGAGTCGCTCGGTTCCGGGGCCGGGGAGGGACGCGCGGTCATAGGAGCGCCAGCTTAGCCGCGTTCGGGAGCGGCGTTCAAGCGCTTCCGCGCGGGCGGCGCGGGATCGGCGTAGCATGGCCGCGGACGGACCTGCTTTCGGGAATTCCCTCGTAGCCCGCGTTCGAGGGACATCTCTAAACGGATGCAGGCCGTTCAACCCAATCTCAAGGAGGATCCGTCATGCACCCGGCTTTCAGGCTGGCGCTCGCCAGTGCCGTTCTCGTTTCCACTCTTTCCTTCGACGCGCTCGCCCAGCAGAAGTCGGGGCCGCAGAAGCAGCTGGTCGGGCAGTGGTCGCTCGTTTCGTTCGAGCTGATCGACGCGAAAGGGAACAAGGGACCCGCAGTAGAAGGCGCCGATCCGAAGGGGCTCCTGATCTTCGCCGACAACGGACGGTTTTCCTTCCAGATCATCTCCACGATTCCCAAGCTCGCAAAGGACAGGCTCGTGACCACGCCGGAGGAAAACAAGGCCGTGGCGCACGGCGCGCTTTCCTACTTCGGAACGTACACGGTCAATGAGGCGGACAAGACGCTCACGCTGAAGGTCGAGCGCAGCTCGTACCCGAACCAGAACGGCCTGGAGCTCAAGCGGGTGATTCAATCGCTCACCGCCGACGAGCTGAGATACAACAACCCGGCGCGCATAGGCTCGACCGGCGGCCAGAACAACCTCGTCTGGAGGCGGATCAAGTAGGCGGAGGTTCCCGCCGGCGCGCACCCTAGATCATCAGGTACTTCGACTTCACTTCCTGGTTCGCGGCGAGCTCCTGCATGCTGCCGTGGAAACGGATGCGCCCCTTTTCGATCACGTAGGCGCGGTCGGAGAGCTCGGCGGCGAAATGCATGTTCTGCTCGGCGAACAGGATGGTGAGGCCCATGCCCTTGAGGTTCTTGATCTGCCGCGTCAGCTCCTGCACCACCACCGGCGCGACGCCCTCGACCGGCTCGTCGAGCAGCAGGAGCGACGGGTTGCCCATGAGCGTCCGTCCGATGGTGAGCATTTGCTGCTCGCCGCCCGACAGGTAGCCGCCGATCTGCCGGTCTCGCGACTCGAGGTGGGGAAAGAGCTGATACACCCGCTCCACGGTCCAGGTCTGGGCGCCGCCGCGGCCGCGCTTGATCGCGATCTCGAGGTTCTCGCGCACCGTGAGGTCGGGGAATATCAGCCGCTCGTCGGGCACGTAGCC
>JBGQKK010000336.1:0-2381 GCA_041499545.1 Gammaproteobacteria bacterium
ATTCCGTCGTCCTAAGGCGGCATATGGCATACTCGCCGTACTTCGTCCGCAGTCAAAACTTCGCGGGCTCGCCGGGACGCCCTGAACATGGTGGATCTCGCTCCGCCGCTTCTCGATAGGTACGTCACGCAAGGGGGACGCCGCGCCCACGAGGAGTTGCGCCTGTCGAGCCACTTTCAGCCGATCTTCAGCCTCGCCCATCGCCGCCCCGTGGGCTACGAAGGCCTGATCCGCGCCGCGGACGCGCAAGACACGCCCGTGCGGCCCCACGAGCTGTTCAGCACGGCACCGCACGGCGAGGCGAGGATCGCGCTCGACCGCCAGTGCCGCGCGCTCCACGTGCGGAACTTCGTCAAGCTCGGCAATACGCGCAGCTGGCTGTTTCTGAACGTCGATCCGCAGGTCGCCACCGAGGGCCCACGCTTCGGATCCTTTTTTGCCGAGATGCTGGAGTCGAACGGCCTTCCTCCTCATCGCGTCGCTGTCGAGCTGATCGAGACGCCGTTCGAGGACGAGGCGCGGCTCGCGGCCGCGGTCGAGTACTACCGCAAGCTCGGTTGTCTCGTCGTCATCGACGATTTCGGCGCGGGCTACTCGAACTTCGACCGCATCTGGAGGCTGAGGCCCGACATCGTGAAGATCGACCGCGAGATGACGCGGCGGGTGACCGTCGAGCCTCTGGCGCGGCGCATGTTCACCGGGATCATCTCGGTGCTGCACGAGGCGGGGTCGCTGGTGTGCGTGGAGGGCATCGAGACCGAGGCCGAGGCGCTCGTCGCGATCGACGCTAACGCCGACCTGCTGCAGGGAAACTACTTTGCGCTGCCGGCGGCGCGGCCGCCCGAGGAGCACGTGTGCGACGAGCTGTTTGCGCAGCTGTTCAGCGACTTCCGCGCCGAGAGCGCCGAATTCCGTGAGCGGCGGCGTGCCCGGCTCGAGCCTTATCTCGCGGCGCTCTCCGACGCGGTGCTCGCGCTGTCGGCGGGCGTCGAGCGCGCGAGCGCCGTGCGTGCGCTGCTCAAGCTCGATTGCACCGAGCGCTGCTACCTGGTCGCAAACGACGGCTCCCAGATCGGGGCGAGCGCGGAAAGCGAGCGCAGCGCCGCCTCGCGCGATAGGCGCCTCACGCCGATACAGCCGGCGACCGGCACCAACTGGCGTACCAAGCCGTTCTTCCGCCGCGCGATGGAGGCGCCCGGAAAGGTTCAGATCACGCGGCCCTATCTCTCGGCCACCGGCCCCAAGCTTTGCGTAACCTTGTCGTACGCCCTTTTGCTGAACGGCTCGTATCACGTGCTCTGCGTCGATCTCGACTTCGCTGCGCTCGCGGGCGAAGATCTGGCGTTCGGTCTCGTCAAGATGGAGGACTAGAAGAAATGCTTCGCCTCGTGGAGATTGGCGTGCGCGCGTTCCTGCTCGCGCTCGCGGTTTCGGTGCTTGCCGCGTACGCGGCCGCCCAGGAGCCGCCGAAGGGATACCAGCCGCAAGTCGGTCAAGCCGGCAAGGACGTCGTCTGGGTGCCGATGCCCGAGGAGCAGATCGAGAAGATGCTCGACCTGGGGAAAGTGACGCCCTCGGATTTCGTGTTGGACTTGGGCTCGGGCGACGGGCGCACAGTGATCGCCGCGGCGAAGCGCGGCGCGCGGTCTCTGGGGGTCGAGTTCGATTCCCGGCTGGTGGTGTTCTCCAAGAGCAAGGCGGAGAGCGCGGGCGTGGGCGACAAGGCCGCGTTCGTCGAGGGCGATCTGTTCAAGGTAGACCTCTCGCGCGCGACGGTGGTCACGCTGTTCCTTCTCGACGACATCAATCTCCGGCTGCGGCCGACTCTGTTGTCCCTGAAAGCTGGTACGCGCGTTCTCTCCAATACCTTCAGGATGGGCGATTGGGAGCCGGATGCTTCGGAGTGGTACCCGCCGGGTTGCTACAACTGGTGCGCGCTGTACCTATGGGTCGTGCCCTCGCAAGTCGAAGGAAGCTGGCGCGCGCCCGAGGGCGAACTGACCCTGCGGCAGAAGTACCAGACGGTCAGTGGCGTCCTCGCCGGCGACTCCATCTCGAACGGCCGGCTGTCGGGGGAGGAGATTCGTTTCAGCGCAGGCGGCGCGGAGTATCGGGGACGCGTCAACGGCAAGCTCATCGAAGGAACGCGGTCGGCGAACGGCGCCGCTCAATTATCCTGGAAGGCGGCCCGGCCTTAAAAGCGCACGTGCAGCGACGGCGCGTCGTGCTTTTCACGCGGCATTCCGTCGTCCTAAGGCGGCATATGGCATACTCGCCGTACTTCGTCCGCAGTCAAAACTTCGCGGGCTCGCCGGGACGCCCTGAACATGGTGGATCTCGCTCCGCCGCTTCTCGATAGGTACGTCACGCAAGGGGGACGC
>JBGQKK010000337.1:0-2356 GCA_041499545.1 Gammaproteobacteria bacterium
CCCGATTTCCTCAAGAGTCAGGGCAAGAACACGCCCTTCATCGGCTACGAGCTGCCCGGCCGCGTGCGCTACACCCTGGTCGGCGGGAAGATCGTGTACCAGGCCTGAGCCCGTCCGGGGCGGGCCGAGCCCGAGGCGACGCGAGTCAGCCCGGCGCGGGGTGCTTGTTGAGCTTTCGCTGCAGGGTCCTGCGATGCATGCGCAGCGCGCGTGCGGTAGCGGAAATATTTCCCCCGTACTCGGTGAGCACGCGCTGGATGTGCTCCCACTCGAGCCGGTGGACCGAGAGGAGCGTTTCGCCCGCGCCGATTCCGTGCTCGCCGTTGACGCGCCGGAGCGCCGCCTCGACCGCATCGGCATCCGCGGGCTTGACGAGATACTGGAAGGCGCCGAGCTTGATTGCCTCGACCGCGGTGGCGATGCTGGCGTATCCGGTGAGCATCACCACGCGCGCCTCCGGGTTGGCCGCCTTGATCAGCGGGATCAGCGCCAGCCCGACCGCGCCGGGCAGCCGCAGGTCGAGGACCGCGAAGTCCGGCGACCAGGATTTCAGCAGGCGCTCGGTCTCGCTCGCAGAGTGCGCAAGCTGCACATCGTAACCGCGCTGCACGAACGCGCGCTGCATCGCGGCGCAGAACGCCTCGTTGTCGTCCACGATGAGCAGCCGCGGTTTTCTATCGCGAGGCGGCTCGGCGTTGGTGGTGATCGTCATGGTCTATCTCCTGATTGGCAAATGACAGGGGCAGTTCGACCTGTACGCAGGTTCCCCGGCCTGCCCTGTCGATGATCTGTACCTTGCCGCCAAGGCGCTCGACCGCGGCCTGGGCGATGAGCACACCTGCGCCGTGTACGCGGCCGTGCGGCTTGGGCGCGATCGGTTCTCCGCCGATCGGCCGTCGCGCCTTTGGCGCGACGCCGGGGCCGCGATCGAGGATCTGGATCACGAGCGAGTGGTCCTGCCGGGCGGCGCGAAGCTCCACCGTGGGCGATGCGTCGGCGGCGTTGCTGAGCAAATTGAGCAGCGCATGCGAAAGCGTTTCGTCGCTCTCGATCGCGATCGAATCGTCGAACCGGAGCTTGCGCAGCCTGAACACGGCGGTAGGGCGCAGCAGCTTGAAGCGGTCGCCGACTTCGTGAATGAGCCGTCTCGCGGACACGCTGTGTATTTTTCCGAACCGCTCGACGTTGGCGCTGAGCGCGATGCTCGTGAGCGCACGCCTGCAAAGCTGGGTCTGCTCCCACAGCGCATCCATGCACCGCGCCCAGTCGGTCGGGGGGCTCTTGCTGCCGCGTAATTCCCCGAGGACGAGCGCCATCGTCGTAAGAGGCGTGCTCATCTCGTGAGCCGTTCCCGCGCACAGCGCGGCGAGCCGCACCAGATAGCGCTCGCGCGCCTCCTTTTCCGCGTTGCCCGAGGCATGGTTCCGATGCTGCCGCCGCAATTCGCTCATGCGAATCCCGAACCACGCGGCCAGCGCGAGGAGCAGCAAGAAAGTCATGGCCGAGGCCATGTATTCGTAGGCCTCGTCGATTCCGCCCGGCCGCGCGAGCAGCGCCAGGACGCAGAGAAGCGAGAGCACCGCATAGCAGGCGACGCACAGTCCCGTGCACGCCCACGCGAGGCGCGGACCGAGCTTCACGGTGGCAAGAATGGTGATGAGCAGATAGCCGCCCGCGACGGGATTCGCCGGGTGTCCGGTGAGGTACAGAACCCAGGTGAGCGCCGCGATATCGACGAGAAGCTGGCAGAAGAATTCCCGCTCGGTCACCGATTGCGAACGCGTCAGCCGCAGGAAGGTGAGGGCGCCGGCGATGCCCAGGACGAGCGCCGTGGCCGCAAGGGACGCAAACGCAATGGAGAATCCGCCGGCATGGGCGACCATCAGAACAACGGCCAAGGCCGCGGCCGAGAGCAAACGAGCCGTGGCGAGCCAACGCAAACCCGCGCCAAGCGGAGATTGACCCGCAATCATTTCCACCACCGCAGCACCGCGTTATTGCCCGGCGCGGTTCTTCTTGTTGTCGGCGCCGGAGTTAGATACGGCCTGCGGCCAATCACCGCAGCCCTCCCCCTCAACGTAACCAATAAGCCAATTACGTTGGAAGCATATTACCGTAAATGGGTACCAATCTATGATCTAGGTCAAACCTCAGTACGCCTTGTCCCTGCCGAAGTAGGGCAATTCGCTGCGAAGCACCGTCCCACATCGATTTGATCTGGTTCGAATTTCCTCCAAGCTCCCGGATAAGCATGGGCGGCTCGGCGAGGCCCGCTAAGTTTTCCGACACAGGCCGCGGCGAGGCGGGATGAGGCGACGCAGTGTGCGGCCGTTTGTCGCAGGGCGGACGCTGCGTC
>JBGQKK010000338.1:0-2347 GCA_041499545.1 Gammaproteobacteria bacterium
CGACTACTGGAAGGCGGTCGACGGCGAGAACCGCGCGCGAACGATCAAGGCGCCCGTGCTCCTGATGGCGGGCTGGTACGACCCGTTTCTGCCGACCCAGCTTCGCGATTTCGAAACCATACGACGCGAAAGCCAACCACCCGCGAGCGTGGGAAGCAGGCTCATCATCGGCCCCTGGACCCACGCCGACGCGGTGCGATTCCCGGACGGCTCCACCGCCGGCGACTACCGCCCGGCGAGCCTCGCCCCGAGCATCCCCTGGTTCGATCACCACCTGCTCGGGCGGCCGCTAGAGGACTCGCTCGCCGCGCCCGTTCGCATTTACGTCATGGGCGAGAACGTGTGGCGCGACGAAAAGGAATGGCCGCTCGCGCGGACGCAATACACGCCCTTCTACCTGCGAAGCGCGGGGCGCGCGAATACGAGCCTGGGTGACGGCCGGCTGAGCTTCGAGCCGCCGGCCGCGGACGAGCCGGGCGACAGCTACGTCTACGATCCGCGCCGGCCGGTGCCTTCACGCGGCGGCGCGATGCTGGGTCCGCGCGCGGGGATTGCCGCGCAGAACGACGTCGAGGCGAGGAAAGACGTGCTGGTGTATTCGACCGAGCCTCTAGAGCAGGATCTGGAGATCACCGGGCCGGTGAGCGCAGTGCTGCATGTCTCGACCACCGCGCCCAATACCGACTTCACCGTGAAGCTGGTCGACGTGCATCCGGACAGTAAGGCCTACAACATCTCCGACGGAATCCTGAGACGCGCCTATTCGGCGCAAGCGTCTCCCGGCGAAATCACGATCGAGCTCTGGCCGACGAGCATGCTCTTTCGCCGGGGCCACCGGGTCCGGATCGAGGTGAGCAGCAGCAACTACCCGCGCTACGACCGCAATCCCAACACCGGCCGGGACATCGCGACGGAGACCTCGCCGGTCGCCGCGACGCAGACCGTGTATCACGGTGCGTCCACGCTCTCGCGAATCATCCTTCCTGTGATCCCGCGCTGAGCGCTACTCCAGCTTAGCTCCCGAGCGGCGGATGATGTCCGCCCACTTCGCCGAATCCGCGCGCAGGAACGCGGCGAACCCCTCCGGCGTTATCGGCCGGGGCTCGATACCCAGGGCCGCGAGGCGCTCCGCCACTTCGGGGCGCGCGAGCGCTCTGGCGCTGCGCTCCGCGAGCTGGTCGACGAGGTCGCGCGCCGTCCCCGCACGCATCCCGAGCCCCAGCCAGGTCGTCGCCTCGAATCCGGGCAGTCCCGATTCGTCGAGCGTGGGGATGTCCGGCGCCGCTCGGATGCGCTTCAGCTCGGCCACGCCGATCGCACGCAAGCGTCCGCTTTCGATGTGCTGGAGCGTGGTGCTGGTATTGACGAAGCTCATCGCGACGCGTCCGGCGAGGAGATCGGTGGTCGCCTGCGCCGCCGACCCTTTGTAGGGCACGTGCGTCGCTTCCACCCCGGTCCGCGATTTCATGAGTTCCATGGCGAGATGCCCGGTGGAGGCGACCGCCTGCGACGCGTAGCTCGCCTTGCCGCCTTGCGCGCGCAGCCACGCGAGCAGCTCGGGAAGGTTCGCGGCGGGGACCGAGGGATGCACGACCAGCAAGAGCGGCGCGACGCCGAGCATCGTCACCGGCGCGATGTCGCGCGCCGGATCGAAGGGCATCGAGGGCATGAGGTGCGCGTTGATGGAAAACGGACCCGGCGGCGACACGAACATCATGTGGCCGTCCGCGGGTGCCCTCATCACCAGATCCACGCCGATGTTGCCGTTCGCCCCCGGCCGGTTTTCCACCACGAAGGGAACGCCGTAGCTGCGGGCGAAGTCCTCGGCGAGGGTGCGCGCGAGAAAATCCACCGAACCGCCCGGCGGGCTGGTGGCGACGACGCGAACCGTGTGCGCAGGCCAGGGCTGCGCGACCGCGGCGGCGGTGAAGGCACTGGCGAACGCAAGTGCTCGAAACGCGAACCTCAATGATTCTCGTGTGCGAGAAACGAAGTACCCGTTAAGTGTTGGCCGCACCGTCGTCAGGCTTCCGCAAGATTCGATGCATTTCGAATTGACCTGTATCAAGTGCGCTCCGCCCGGCTGATCTAGCTTGATACCCAACGCGAATACGCGGCCAGCGGAAAGGGAAATCATGACCAGGAATTTGCGAAGAACCTTGAGATCAGCGGGCGCACTGAGCGCCATGATAATCGGCTTGTGCGTGAGCGGCACCGCCAGCGCGGTTCCCTCTTACGCCCGGCAGACGGGTATCGCCTGCCAGGGCTGCCACACCGTTTTCCCCGAGCTCACGCCGTTCGGCCGATCGTTCAAGCTGAACGCCTACCAGATCGACAACCTTCCGCA
>JBGQKK010000339.1:0-2343 GCA_041499545.1 Gammaproteobacteria bacterium
CACCGCGCGCTCTCGGACGCGACCGTGCGCGAGCGTTACCGCTCGATGGGGGTCGAGATCATGGACATGAGCCGCGCCGAGTTCGAGGCGTACGTCCGCACCGACTACGAGAAGTGGCGGACCATCGCCCGCGAAGGCAACATCGTCGTCGAATGAATCTCGGGCGCGCGCTCGCGGCCGCCGCGCTGGGCCTGTGCACCGGCGCGCTCGCCGCGGGCCCCGAAACGGTCCGCGTCAACACCTTTCCGAACGCCAAGGCCTTGCCGTTTCACGCAGGGCTGGCCCGCGGCATCTTCGCCAAGCACGGCGTGGCGCTCGAGCTGTCGTTCACGGAGAATTCCTCGCGGCAGCGCGAAGGTCTCGCCGCCGGGCGGTTCGAACTCGTGCATGCCGCGGTGGACAACGCCGTGGCGATGGTCGACGCGGCGAAGCAGGACGTGGTGATCGTCACCGGCGGGGACAGCGGCATGAACGAGTTCTTCGTCCAGGCCGACGTGCGCTCCTTCGCCGATCTGCGCGGTCGGACCCTGGTCGTCGACGCCCCGAATACCGCCTACGCCATCCAGGCGAAGAAGATCCTGCTCAAGCACGGGCTGAGAGAAGGTGCCGACTACAAAGTCGTGCCGGTCGGCCGCGGCGAGCTGCGCCTGAAGGCGATGGCGGCCAACAAGGACTATGCGGCCGCCGTTCTCAACCTCCCGTTCACCATCCAGGCGGAGCAGCTGGGATTGAGGAGCCTGGGCAGCACGGTCGACATGCTCGGACCCTACCAGGCGAACGGCGCGTTTGCGCTGCGCTCCTGGGTCGGATCGAACGGCGCGCTGCTCGAGCGCACCATCGCCGCCTACGTCGAATCGCTGCGCTGGGTGCGGCGGCCGGAGAACCGCGCCGAGTGCGTGGCGATCCTGATGGACAAGCTGAAAATCTCCGGCGAGGTCGCCGAACGCACTTACTCGACGCTCGTCGATCCCGTTCGCGGCTTCACCCCGGACGCGCGCTTCGACACGGAAGGCTTTCGAAATCTCCTTGCCCTGCGCGCCGAGATCGAGGCCGGCGGCGGCGCGGCGCCGCCCGCCGGGAAGTATTTCGATCTTTCCTACTACGAGCGCGCCATGAAGACGCTCGACAGGTAGCTCATCCCTTCACCGCCCTCCAGGCGGCGTCGACGTTGTTCGGGAACCTCTCCTTGCCGGTCCAGTCGTCGAACTCGGGCATCCTGATCTCCGCCTTGATCTGCTCGAGCGACTTGCCCTCGCGCGCCATCTTGCCCACGCGCTCGAGCAAGAGCGTGTAGTAACGCTCCGTCTCGTCGAAGATCTGCGTCGTGCCGGGGGCGCCGTGCCCCGCGATCACGACCTCCGGGTTCAAGGCGCGCATCAGCTTGATGGAAGCGAGGATGTCAGGAATCGCGAGAAACGGCCGGATATTGGGAAAGCGCTTGACCCCGACCGCGGCCGTCGCCCAGAGCACGCGCTCCTTGGGAAGCCAGATCGCCGTGTCGGCCTCGCTGTGCACGCCCTTCAGGTAGATGAGCTCGAAGCTCCGCTCGCCCAGGTGGAGCGTCATCTTCTGCTGGTACTCGATATGCGGCAGGACCTGCCGGTATCCCTTGAGCGCGTCGCGCGAGTCGGGATACTCGCTCGATTGCTTGCGGTTGCGCTCCAGCGTGCTGGCCGCGGCTTTCCTCATCGACTCGGCCGCGCCGGCGTGCGCGATGACCACCGCGGGCGGGGAAAACACGAAATCGCCGACCGTGTGATCGTCGTGCGGCTCGGTATGGATGACGAAGCGCACCGGCTGCGGGCCCAGTTTCTTCACCATTCCCATCGCCGTGCTCGACTGCACCGGGGTCTGGCCCGTGTCGATCATCACCACGCCTTCCTGCGTGAGGATGATGCTGACGTTCGAATCCTGGGCCCTCTCCGCGTAGACGAAGATGCCGTCCTTGATCTTCCTCAGCTGCGGGCCCAGGTCCTGGGCCTGAACCGGCAAAGCCATCAGCCCAACGACGATTGCGACCAGTCCGTACCTCATGATGCCCTCCGTTGAAAGGATCTTCCGGCAATGCGGAACGCTTCCGCAGCGCATAGCGCCAGCGCATACGACGCCGCCAGCGGATCGATCAGATAATCCCATAGATTGCGCGATTCGTAGGCGCCGGCGAGATACGCGAGGATGCCGGCGAGAACGACGATTACGGTCCCGCTGCGCCCGGCGCGCCATGCCGCCGCGGTCACGAGCAGCAGCACGCCGACCAAGGCGAGCGATCCGAAGCCCAGCGCATAGGGATCGAAGGGCGTCCACCCCAGGGCGAAGGGATAAAGGAACACGCCTGCGCCCGCG
>JBGQKK010000340.1:0-2329 GCA_041499545.1 Gammaproteobacteria bacterium
GAACAGCCACTGGTTCCAGCGGTAGTAGTCGGGCGAGCAGGTGGCGAACTCGCGCTCCCAGTCGATGGCGAAGCCGAGCGAGCGGAGCTGCTTCTTCATGTAGGCGATGTTGTCGTACGTCCACTTCGCCGGGGGCACGCCGTTCGCCATGGCGGCATTCTCCGCGGGCAGACCGAAGGCGTCCCAGCCCATGGGCTGCATCACGTTGCTTCCCCGCATGCGATGGAAGCGGGTCATCACGTCGCCGATGGTATAGTTGCGCACGTGCCCCATGTGGAGCTTGCCGGAGGGGTAGGGGAACATCGACAGGCAATAAAACTTCGGGCGAGCCGCGTCCTCGACGGCGTGGAACGCGCGGGCGTTCTCCCAATGCGCCTGCGCCTCGCGCTCGATCTTCCTGGGATCGTACTGGGGCTGCATGAACGAGTTTCGCGGAAAGCGTGGATTATAACCGCGCGGGTCCGCTTCAAGCCGCATCCGCATCTGCATCCGGGCCGTAAGGATGGTGATCGGGAATCGAAGGGAGGCGATAATGCGACTGTCGATCGGCTGTGTGCTCATGGCTGCGGCGCTCGGTGCAAGCAGCGCCGCCACCGCGCAATCCGGACCCAGGCCCCGCGCCGCGCCGCCGGCAACGGTCGAATCCCTGCAGCTGTCCGGCTCGGTCGAGCGCGGCCGGCTGATCGTTCCGCTCGTCCCTGGAGCGGAATTGAAAGAGGGCGATCGCGTCAATACCGGAGCCCGGTCCAGGCTGGTGCTGAAGCTCGCCGACGGCAGCACGATGAAACTCGGCGAGCGGGCCGCGCTCATCCTCGACCGGGCGCAGGTGCGCGACGACGGCGTTTTCGACGCGGCGCTTTTCGTTGCGGAAGGCGCTTTCCGGTTTACCACCGGCGCGCCCGACAAGTTCGCCGGCAAGCGCGAAGTGAGCATCGCCGTCAACAACGTGACCGCGGGAATCCGCGGCACGGATCTGTGGGGGAAATCGACTCGGGAAAGCGACATCGTCTGCGTGATCGAAGGCAGCATTCAGGTGACCCCGTCCGGCGAGAAGCCCTTCACCCTGGACCAGCCGCTGGGCTATTACGCGCTCGAGGCGAACGTGTCCAGGCCGGTAGCGACCGTGCCTGCCGAAAAGTTCAAGGAATGGGCGGCGGAGGCCGAGGAGGAGCCGGGCCAGGGCGTCGCCGCACGGCGCGGGAAATGGAAAATCTCGGTCGCTTCGATCAAGAAATCCGGCGAGGCGTTCGATGCCTACAACGCGCTGCGCAACGCGGGCTATCCCGCGGAAATCCTCCCGGCGAAGGTGGGCGAGGCGCGTGTATACGGCGTGCGCATTTCGAGCTTCGAGTCCGAAAAGGACGCCAAATCCGTCGTCGAGGCCCTGAAGGGCCAGCCGGAGCTGGCGAAATACGACTACCGGGTCGGGATGTAGAGCGAGAACCGGCAGCCAGCGGCTGCGCGGCGCGGCGCCTGCGGTAAAATCGGGCATTCGCGAATGCCCGAATGCAAAGTCTTCTTGAGAATCTCAATCCCGAGCAGCTCGCCGCGGTCACTCTTCCTGATCAGTCGGCCCTGATCCTCGCCGGCGCCGGCTCCGGCAAGACCCGCGTACTGACCACCCGCATCGCCTGGCTCATCCAGACGGGCAACGTGAGTCCCGGCGGCGTGCTCGCCGTGACCTTCACCAACAAGGCGGCGAAGGAGATGCTCACGCGCATCTCCGCCATGCTGCCGATCAGCACGCGCGGCATGTGGGTCGGCACCTTTCACGGGCTGTGCAACCGCTTCCTGCGCGCGCATCACCGCGACGCGGGCCTGCCGCAGCAGTTCCAGATCCTGGACTCGCAGGACCAGCAGGCCGCGATCAAGCGCGTGCTCAAGGCCATGAACGCCGATGAGGAGCGGTTTCCGGCGCGCGAGGCGCAGTATTTCATCAACGCGGCGAAAGAGGAGGGCAAACGCGCGCGGGAGATCGAGCTCGGCGACGAGATCATGCGGCGCTACGCGGAGATCTACGCGGCCTACGACGAGCAGTGCCAGCGCGAAGGCGTGGTCGATTTCGCCGAGCTGCTGCTGCGCACCTACGAAGTCCTGTCCCGGAACGAGGTGCTGCGCGAGCATTACCGCAGCCGCTTCCGGCACATCCTGGTGGACGAGTTCCAGGACACCAACCGCCTGCAGTACCGCTGGCTGAAGCTCCTCGCCGGCGACGGCACGAGCCTGTTCGCGGTGGGCGACGACGACCAGTCGATCTACGCCTTCCGCGGCGCCAATGTCGGCAACATGGCCGACTACGAGCGCGACTACCAGGTGGGAAAGGTGATCC
>JBGQKK010000341.1:0-2310 GCA_041499545.1 Gammaproteobacteria bacterium
CGTCCAGCTCGCGCAGGATCTGGAGCTTCAGAGCCTCGTTCTCGGTGGCCGCTTCGATGATGAAGTCACAGGCGCGCAGGGCGCCGTAGTCGGTGGTGCCATGCAGGCGGCCAAGCGCGGCGTCGCGGGCGGCGGCGGAGAGCTTGGCTTTCTTGACCAGCCGCTCCAGGCCGCCCGCCACCGCGTCACGCCCGTGCGCCACGCGCTGCTCGTCCACGTCGAGCATGGAGACTGAAAAGCCGGCGAGCGCGCAGACCTGCGCGATGCCGGTGCCCATGGTTCCGGCGCCGATGACGCCGATCGTTTGCAGGGATGCCATGTCGCCCGTTTGCAGAGTTGTCATGACGCAACCTTAACGCGCTGCGGTAGCGCAGTGGTCAACGAAAGGTCGGCATTTGGTCGGAATTGAGCAACTCACTGCAGCGATCCGAGGGCTGGAGCACGATCCGCGGACCTTCACCTCGATACGGACTCAATCGCGACGTTTCGCTTACGACTTGCCTGCCCACGTGGCGCAGGATAACGTGCGGTGGCGGCGGTCTTCGGCTGCCGGCGGCGGCGAAGGCGTTAATCTGCGCAGGCCGCGTGTATCTGCACCCGGGGCACGCATTCCAAATACCGGAGCGCCGTGTGGACATTCATGAAACCACGCTCGAGCGAGCAAAGCGTCGAGAATCTGTCGGATCAGGCAACAGCAGGACGCGCTGGACCATGAAGGCCAGGCCCACCGCGGGCTCGATCTATGCCGCGCTGATCATCGTCCTGTCCGCCTGGGTCCTGCACAGCTTCCTCGAGGCTCTGCTCGCAGCCTGCGTAACGGCGATCGCCAGCTGGCCGCTCTACCGGAAGTTCTCTGCGTGGCTGCCGCCGCGGATGGCGCGCAGGGCGGCCCCTCTTGTGTTTACGGCCGCGATGACCGTGTTCGTGCTCGCGCCGTTGATGTTCGCGCTCGGTGCGCTGCTCGCGGAGGCCCACGCACTGCTCCTCAACATCGCAGCGGCCGACCGGGAGGGCATCGCGGTTCCTCTCTGGCTGCAGGACGTTCCGGCCGCCGGGCCCTGGCTCGTTGCGAGCTGGGAGAGCCGGCTTGCGCGACCCGGCGCCCTTTCGACATGGCTGCAGCGCATCGACCCGGCTGCGCTGCTGACCGGAGCGAACTCGCTCGGCCACTTTCTCGCCCGGCACCTGTTGATCATCCTGTTCACGATCCTGGTTCTGTTCTTCCTGTACCAGGAGGGCGAATCGCTGGCGCAGGCGGTAAGGCGGGTGCTTCGCGACCGCATCGGCGAGCGCGCCGAAGGCTATGTCGACGTGGCCACGCGGGCCTTGCGCGCCTCGGTGAGCAGCATGCTGGTCGTAGGGCTGTTCGACGGGTTCGCATGCTCGATCGCGTATGCCCTAGCCGGCGCCCAGCACGCGGCCCTGTGGGCCGCGATTACCGGAGCGCTCGCGCTCGTTCCATTCCTCGGCTATGCAGCCGTCGCTGCATTGGCCATGCAGCTTGCCGTGGCGGGCGCTACCACGCCGGCGCTTTTCTCGTTGGCGCTGGGATGTCTCGTCCTGCTTTGCGGCGACAAGATCGTGCGGCCCATGGTCGCGCACGGCGGGACCCGCTTGCCCTTCGTCTGGGTCCTGATGGGCTGCCTGGGCGGCTTCGAGGTGCTCGGCCTCGTCGGGCTGGTTGTCGGACCGGTCCTGCTCGCCCTCACGCGCGAACTGTGGAAGAGCGCATGCGCGCTCGCCGTTGCGGACGCCGAGGACGCGAGCCCCCCCGTCGATGGTTGAATAACCGCGTACGGCACACGAGACCGGCGTTCACGCGACCATCGGCCGAGGGTTCGTCCCTTTGAGCACCGCTCGCGCTCTCTTTACGGCCGCTGTCTCCCTCGCCTCCGCAAGCCGGTCGACCAGTGCGGCCAGCGCATCCCGGTCTTCCGCCGTCGCGCCGTCGTGTTCGCACAACTCTGCGAGCGCGAGCAGCTCGAGCCACGGTGCCTCTTGTGCCCGCGCCTCTTCCACTGCGCGCCGGCCCGAAGCGTTGGCGGCTTCGCGCGCACCCCCCGCACGCTGGATCGCCGCCTGGAGCAAGAGCAGCTGCGGCAGGTACACGCGCTCATCGTGGGCGGTTGCGAACTGCAGCGCTTCGCGCATCTGGTCCTGCGCCGCGTCCACGTCTCCGGCGAGCAGAAGCGCCTCCGCGGCATACCCCAGCGTCTCGCTGCCTCCCGCGAGCATGCCGAGCCGGCTATTTTTCTCGTACCCCTCGCGAATCCGGCGGTAACCTCCCAGCGGGTCGTCCATTCGGGCGTC
>JBGQKK010000342.1:0-2307 GCA_041499545.1 Gammaproteobacteria bacterium
CGTTCGCCCCGTGCGGCTTGCAGTGGATGGCGTTGCCGAGCTGTCCGCCGCCCGAGTCGTTGCCCGCGCGCGGGACTTCGCCCATGCCTTTGTAGGTCGGGACCGAGTATTCGGGCATATCGCCGCGGGTCAGCCGCTGGTGATCGCGGAACTTCACGCGGCACAGGTTCATCACGCCGTCCATCATCGCGACCTCGACGTACTGTCCCTGTCCGGTGCGGTCCGCCTGGCGCAGCGCCGCGAGGAGGCCGATCGCGAGGTGCAGGCCCGTTCCGGAATCTCCGATCTGCGCGCCGGTGACGAAAGGCGGGCCGTCGGGAACGCCGGTGGTGCTCATCGCGCCGCCCATCGCCTGCGCGACGTTCTCGTAGGCCTTGAAGTCGGCGTAGGGACCGGAGGAGCCGAATCCCTTGATCGAGCCCATCACGATCTTCGGGTTGAGCTCGTGAATCTTCTCCCACGAGAAGCCGAAGCGGTCGAGCACGCCCGGCCCGAAGTTCTCCATGATGATGTCGCATTTCCTCAGGAGATCGACGAACACCGTCTTGCCCTCTGCGCTCTTCATGTTCACCGTGATCGAGCGCTTGTTGCAGTTGAGCATGGTGAAGTAGAGGCTGTCGGCGTTGGGCACGTCGCGCAGCTGGCCGCGCGTCGCGTCGCCCTGCGGGTTCTCGAACTTGATCACGTCGGCGCCCATCCAGGCGAGGAGCTGCGAGCAGGTCGGCCCCGCCTGGACGTGCGTCATGTCGAGAATGCGGACTCCTTTGAGCGCTTCCATGGTCGAACCTATTTCTTTTTCGCGGTGGGATTCAGGCTGGTGATGCGGCCGCTTTCGGTGCCGGCCGTCTCGTCGATGACGGCATTGATAAGGGTCGGCTTTTTCGAGCGGATGGCGTCTTCCATCGCCTTCCTCAGCTCGGCCGGTGTCGTGGCGTGCACGCCCACGCCGCCGAAGGCCTCGATCAGCTTGTCGTAGCGTGCGCCCTTGACGAACACCGTGGGCGCCACGTCGGGGCCGCCGGTCGGGTTGACGTCGGTGCCGCGGTAGACGCCGTTGTTGTTCATCACCACGATGCACACCGGCAGGTTATAGCGGCAGATGGTCTCGACTTCCATGCCCGAGAAGCCGAAGGCGCTGTCGCCCTCGATGGCGATCACCTGCTGCTTGCTGACGACCGCTGCGGCGACGCAGTAGCCCATGCCGACGCCCATGATGCCCCAGGTGCCGACGTCGATGCGCTTCCTCGGCTTGTACATGTCAACGATGCTGCGCGTGAAGTCGAGCGCGTTGGCGCCCTCGTTGACGAACATCGCTTCCGGGTTGGCCTTGACGATGTCGCGCACCACGTTGAGGGCACTGTGGAAGTTCATCGGCGAGGGGTTCTTCGCCAGCGTCTCGGCCATCTTGGCGACGTTCTTGGTCTTGCGCTCGTTGATCGCGTTCAGCCACTCCGCGGGCGGCTTCGGCAGACCGACGATGCCGGCGAGCAGCGCCAACACGCAGGAACCGATGTCGCCGACCAGCGGGGCGTCGATGCGCACGTTGCTGTCCGCCTCCTGCGGCGAGATGTCGACCTGGATGAACTTCTGGCCGCCCCAGTCCTTGTGGCCCTTGCCGCCCCAGGTCTTGCCCTTGCCGTGCGAGAGCAGCCAGTTCAGGCGCGCGCCGATCAGCATCACCACGTCGGCCTCGGGTAGCACGAAGGAGCGCGCGGCGGAGGCGCACTGCTCATGCGTGTCGGGCAGCAGGCCCTTCGCCATCGACATCGGCAAATACGGAATTCCGGTTCTCTCGATGAGGGACCTGATGTCTGCATCGGCCTGCGCGTACGCCGCGCCCTTGCCGAGGATGATGAGCGGCTTCTTTGCACCCTTCAGCAGCTCGAGCGCGCGCTTCACCGCCTCGGGCGCGGGAATCTGCTTCGGCGCGGGATCCACCACCTTGATCAAGTTGCTCTTGCCGGCCACGGCGTCGATGCTCTGCGCGAAGAGCTTGGCCGGCAGGTCGAGGTACACGCCGCCCGGGCGGCCCGACACCGCGGCGCGGATGGCACGCGCGATACCGACGCCGATGTCCTCGGCGTGCAGCACTCGGAACGCGGCCTTCGCGACCGGTCTGGCGATGGCGAGCTGGTCCATCTCCTCGTAGTCGCCCTGCTGCAGGTCGACGATTTCCCGCTCGCTCGAACCGCTGATCAGGATCATCGGGAAGCAGTTGACGGTGGCGTGGGCGAGCGCGTTGAGGCCGTTCAGGAAGCCGGGCGCGGACACCGTCAGGCAGATGCCGGGCTTCTGCGTGAGGAAGCC
>JBGQKK010000343.1:0-2280 GCA_041499545.1 Gammaproteobacteria bacterium
CAGCCATGGTGATCCTTCCGATAAGATAGCCGGGGTCAAATCCGCGCGGCACGAAACATGGCCAAGATCGTAATCCCCGGGATCGATCGGCTCAAGGACTGGGTCGGCAAGGACGTCGCTGTGACCGAGTGGCTCACTGTCAGCCAGGAGCACATCGACGAGTTCGCCGACGCGACCGGCGACGACCAGTGGATCCACGTCGACCGCGAGCGCGCGGCGCGGGAGTCGCCGTACCGGACGACCGTCGCTCACGGATTCCTCACCCTGTCCCTGCTGCCGCAGTTCTTCAAGGAGGCCGTCGAGATCCAGGGCGCGCGCATGGGGATCAACTACGGCCTGAACCGCGTGCGCTTTACCGGGCCCGTGCCCGCGGGCTCGCGGGTGCGCGCCCGCTTCCGCCTCGCCGCCGCGGAGGATATCGAGCGCGGCGTGCAGATGACCTGGAACGTGACAGTCGAGTGCGAGGGGCAAGACAAGCCCGCCCTCGTCGCCGAGTGGATCACCCGGCGGCACGAGTAGGGGCCATGCTCGATTGGGAGACCCTGGGCCTCGTCGCCCTCGCCGTGCTCGCCTGGCTCTGGTACGACAGCATGCGCGCGCGGGAGCGCGCGGTCGCTGCGGGGCAGGAGGCCTGCGCGCGCGAGCGGCTGCAATTCCTGGACGAGACCGTCGAGTGCACCTCCGTCCGGCCGGCGCGCAACGCAGCCGGGCGCCTGGTGCTGCGGCGCGTCTATCGCTTCGAATTCTCCGACGACGGCAGCAGGCGCCGCGCCGGCGGCATCGTCATGCTTTCGGGGGAGGTAGAATCGTTGACGATGGAACCTTTCCTGCTGCAGTGATTTCCGCGGCGCTCATGTCCCGATGGATCGAAGGCACGGTCGCGGCGCAAAAGCGCTGGACCGAGCGCCTGTTCTCGCTGAAAGTCGAAGCCGACATCTCGTTCGAAGCGGGGCAGTTCGCCAAGCTCGCGCTCGCGGTGGGAGACGAAATGTTGGCGCGCCCGTATTCGTTCGTGAACGCCCCCGACGAGCGTCCCCACGAGTTCTACTACGTCACGCTCGCCGAAGGTCCGCTCACGCAAAGGCTCTGCAAATTGGACGCCGGGGACAAGATCTACCTCGCGCCCAGGCCGGCGGGGTTTCTCGCGCTGTCCGAGGTTCCCGACGGCCAGAATCTCTGGATGATCGCGACGGGAACCGGAATCGGTCCGTTCCTGTCCATTCTCAAGACCGAGGCGCCGTGGCGGCGCTTCAGGCAGGTGGTCCTGGTCCACGCGGTGCGCCGGGCCGAGGAGCTGACTCACCGTGAAGTCATCGAGCAGCTGATGCGCAGGCACCCTGAGCAGATGCGAACGGTGTCTTTCGTCAGCCGGGAACCGGTAGCCGGCGCCCTGCCGGGGCGTGTTCCGGCGGCGCTCGAGGAAGGGCGGCTGGAGGCCGAGACGGGTGTAGTGCTTTCGGCGGCGACGTCTCAGGTTATGATCTGCGGCAACCCGGCAATGGTGATCGATACCAGCGCCGCGCTCGCCCGGCGCGGCATGAAGAAGCACCGGCGGCGCGATCCGGGCCACATCACGGTGGAGAACTATTGGTGAACGCGAGGGTCTCGAGCACACGCTGGCGGACGGCTTTCCTTCTGGCGGTCTGCGCTCCGCTCATCTCGTGCAGCGCGACCCGCCTCGCCTACGACAACGCGGACACGGCGCTGCGCTTCATGGTGTCGAGCTATCTCGATCTCGACGCCGAGCAGACGGAGGACCTCAGGCAGCGGGTCGTGCAGTTCCATCGATGGCACCGGCACAAGGAGCTTCCCGCTTACGCCGCCCTGATGCGCAACGCGAGCGCGCGCGCCGGGCGCGGCATCACCGCCGATGACGTGGCCTGGGGCCTTTCCAACGTGCGGGCGCGCTACCGCACGTTCGCGGTGAAAGTTGCGGAGGACGCTGCGCCGGTGCTCGCGACGCTCGCGCCCGAGCAGATCGCGGCGCTCGAGCACCGATTTGCCGAGAACAACCAGAAATACGCCAAGGAGTTCCTCGCCGCGGACGGCGAGAAGCGCCGGCGGGCGCAGGTGAAGCGCATGCTCGAGCGTTTCCGCGATTTCGCGGGCGAATTGACTGCGGAGCAGGAGGCGCGCATTGAGCGCTTCGTGCTCGTCCACGAGAGCCACGTCGCCCTGCGCTTCGAGGACCGGCAGCATTGGCAGCGGGACGTGGTCGCGGCGCTCAAGGCGCAGCGCCCGGCGCCGGAGCTGGGCCGTAGCCTCGCCGAGACGTTCGAC
>JBGQKK010000344.1:0-2280 GCA_041499545.1 Gammaproteobacteria bacterium
CTTGCGCCTGCAACCGGGGCTCATCGGCCTGGAACCGCCAAGCGAGGTCCTGCCCCAGAGCTATGTCGGCCTGCTGATCGATAGCGCGGGCCTGCCCACGGTGCTGGCGAGCTCCAAGCGGCACGGCAAGCTGATGACGGTGAAGCTACTGCAGCCGGTCGAGATTCCGGCCGGCTCGGTGGCCCAGCTGTGGGCTTTGCCCCGCGACGGCAGCGCGGCGTTTCCGGTCGGCGTGGTGCCCGGCAAGGGGACGGGCGCCGTGGCCTTGGCCGACACCTCGGAAAAGCTGTTCTTCAACGTGTCCCGCCTCGCGGTGAGCTTCGAAGCCGCGCCGGCCAAGGCCGGCGACAAGCCCTCGGGGGACTTCGTCCTGTCGGGGCATTGCGTCAAGCTGTGGTAGTCCGGTCGCCTAATGAGGGGAATTTCTCACGGTCGCGCTGCATCCGTTTCCGGATCGACCGCGTAAGTGCCAGTAGACACCGCCAAGGTGTCACTCCACTCAACTACGAGGATCAAATCATGAAGACCATCATCACCCGCATCCTGACCACCGGCGCGCTGCTGCTCGCCATGGGCAACGCCTTTGCCGACGGCGGCACGGCCGGCCCGGCGAGATCACCCGACAAACTGGACGGCGTGCGCGCGCAGATCACCGCCAACAACTTTCCCGCCGCGATCGACGAGCTCAAGCGCCTCAACGACACCGGCGATGCCGACTGGAACAACCTGATGGGCTACAGCCTGCGCAAGGGTCCGACGCCCGATTTCGCGGGAGCCGAGAAGTTCTACAACGAAGCCCTGCGCATCGACCCCAAGCACCGCGGCGCGCTCGAATACTCGGGCGAGCTCTACCTCCAGACCGGCGATCTCGCCAAAGCCGAGCAGCGCCTGGCCGCGCTCGACAAGGCCTGCTTCTTCGGCTGCGAGGAATACAGCGATCTGAAGAAGGCGATTGCTCAGTACAAGGGCGGCAGCGGCGCGACCAGGTCGAGCTACTAAAGTCCATTCCCCAGGCACAAGGCGCCGGTCGGCGCCTTGTCGCCGTTTACGCCGGTCCCACGAAGCCGATAACTACCCCGCAGGCGTGCTCCGGCGCGACGAGCATCGCCTGCTCGCCGGTGTTGCGGATGCCCCGCGCCGGTAGCGGGACGCCGTGGTCGGCCATCCATTTCGCGGCGGCGTCCATGCTGCTCGTTCGATACAGAATCTGGAACGGTCCCGGGCCGCGGCGGGCGAGGGCGTCGGCGCAGACGCCCTGCGCGACGGGCTGGGCGAGGCCCAAGGCGGTCGGGCCGAACTGGAAGATCGCCATGTCGGCGTGGATGACGGTGCCGCGCTCCATCTTGGGCTTGGGCACGCCGAGGACGACTGAGTACATCGCGGCGGAGGCGGCGACGTCCCTGACCGCGATGTAGACGCGCTCGATGCGCTGCACGCCGTTGGGGTGGCGGCTCGCGGCTTGCGCGTTCTTCGGCGCGACGAGCTTGAGGTAGTCGGCCCTTCCGCGCGCGCGCACCGCGGACGAATCCGCGGCGAGGTCGTCGCTCGCGAGGGCGATCGACTGTAGACCCTCCTTGCCGCGCACGAGCTCGAGCCGGTCGCCGTCGTTGCGCGCGACGCCGCGCTCGTCGACTTCGAAGCCGATGCGGCGGTAGGCGGCGATGCCGGCCTTGAGGTCGGCGACGCCGATGCAGACATGATCGATGCGCTTGAGAATGGTTGGCCCCTCCCTGAGCCGGCGCAGAGGATAGCACTTCAGCTCGTCGTAGCGGTCGCTTGCCTTCCGACGGACAATGACAGGGGTCCTCGCCGCGCTACTCCGCCTGGATCTTCGCGCGCTGCACGATGTCGTGCATGCGCTTCAAGCCGTCCTGCGTCCACTGCGTGACCACCTCGGGCTTCGAGCCGATCGGCTCCAGGCCTTGAGCGATCAGCTTCTCGCGCACCTCGGCCGTGTTCACCGCCTTGACGAGCTCGGCGTTCAGCCGCTCGACGATCGGAGCGGGCGTGCCGAGCGGCAAAACGAACGACGCCCAGGTGCGCCACTCGAAGCCGGGCACGCCCGCCTCGGTAAAGGTCGGCACCGCGGGCAGGAGCGGCGAGCGCGCGCTGCTGGGCACGCCGAGCGCGCGCATGCGGCCGTCCTTGACGTAAGGCAGCACGATCGACACCGCGCTGAAGTGCGCCTGCACCCGGTTCGACATCACGTCGGTCGCCGCCTGCGTCGCGCCGCGGTAGGGGATGTGCACCACGTCGATGCCGGTGGCCGCCTTGAACGCC
>JBGQKK010000345.1:0-2241 GCA_041499545.1 Gammaproteobacteria bacterium
CTGGAGGCGATCGTCGCCGAGGACTGCCTGATCGCGTCGAACACCTCCTCGCTGTCGATCACGGCGATCGCCGCGGCGTGCAAACGCCCCGAGCGCGTCGCCGGGTTCCACTTCTTCAACCCGGTTCCGCTCATGAAGGTCGTCGAGGTCGTGGACGGACTCCTGACCGCGCCCTGGGCCGGCGAGGCGCTCGCCGCGCTCGCGCAGCGCTTGGGTCACCGGCCGGTGCGCGCAAAAGATACGCCCGGCTTCATCGTCAACCACGCCGGGCGCGGCTACGGCACCGAGGCGCTGCGCATCCTGGGTGAAGGTATCGCCGCGTTTCACGACATCGACCGCATCCTGCGCGACTGCGCCGGATTTCGCCTCGGGCCCTTCGAGCTCTTCGACCTGACCGGCCTGGACGTCTCGCACCCGGTGATGGAATCGATCTACCGGCAGTATTACGACGAGCCGCGCTACCGCCCCTCGCCCCTCACCGGCCAGCGCCTGAACGCGGGTCTCCTGGGCCGCAAGTCGGGGCGCGGCTTCTACGGCCATCCGGGCGGAAAGCAGGAGAACATCCCCGAGCCGCCGGCGCCGAGCGCGCGTCCCGCGAGCGTCTGGGTCAGCAAAGTGGAGCTCGGCGTGAAGCTCTCGGAGCTCCTGAGAAAGCTCGGCGCGCACATCGACCGCGGCGCCCGTCCCGCCGCGCAGTCGCTGTGTCTTGTCGCGCCCGTCGGACAGGACGCGAGCACCGCGGCGCTCGATGAAGACCTCGATCCCCAGCGCACCCTCGCGGTCGACTGCCTGTTCTCGCTGGAGCGACGCCGCACGCTGATGACCACCCCCGTCACCACGCCGGCGATGCGCGCCGCAGCCCACGGGCTGCTCGCGGGCGACGGCGTCCCCGTCACCGTGATCCACGATTCGCCCGGGTTCGTCTGCCAGCGCGTCGTCTCGCAGATCGTCAACATCGCCTGCGACATCGCGCAGCAGCGCATCGCCACGCCTGCCGACATCGACGCGGCGGTCACGCTCGGCCTGGGCTATCCGCAAGGGCCCCTCGCCTGGGGCGACGCGATCGGCCCGGAGCGGGTCCTCGCCCTTCTCGAGTCGTTCCTGGAATTCTACGGAGATCCCCGTTACCGCCCCAGTCCCTGGCTGAAGCGCCGCGCGCGGCTCGGCGTATCATTGCTTACCCCCGAAGCCTGAGATTCCATCCGGAGACGTCCCATGAACGCCCCGCTCAAAGCCAAACCCAAGAAGGCCGAGTTCTCCTGGCAGGACCCGCTGCTCCTCGAATCCCAGCTCACCGAATCCGAGCGCATGGTGCGCGACGCCGCGCGAGAATACGCCCAGGACAAGCTCGCGCCGCGCGTTCTCGAGGCGTTCCGCAGCGAAAAGCCCGAGCCAGCGATCCTCCGCGAGATGGGCGCGCTCGGTTTTCTGGGGCCCACCCTCCCCGAGGAGTACGGCTGCGCCGGAATCAACTACGTCAGCTACGGCCTCATCGCGCGCGAGATCGAGCGCGTCGATTCGGGCTACCGCTCGACCATGAGCGTGCAGAGCTCGCTCGTCATGACGCCGATCTACGAATTCGGCTCGGAGGCGCACAAGAAGAAGTACCTGCCGAAGCTCGCCAAGGGCGAGCTGATCGGCTGCTTCGGCCTGACCGAGCCCGACCACGGCTCCGACCCGGCGAGCATGCAGACGCGGGCGAAGAAGGTCGCCGGCGGCTACAGTCTCAAGGGCTCCAAGACCTGGATTAGCAACGCGCCGATCGCCGACCTGTTCCTCATCTGGGCGAAGACCGAGGACGGCCGCATCCGCGGTTTCCTCGCCGAGAAGGGCGCGAAGGGTCTCTCGACTCCCGCGATCCACGGCAAAGTGGGCCTGCGCGCCTCCATCACGGGAGAAGTCGTGATGGACGAGGTGTTCGTTCCGGAGGAGAACCTGCTCCCGGGCGTCGAGGGCCTGAAGGGGCCGTTCACCTGCCTCAACGCGGCGCGCTACGGCATCGCCTGGGGCGCGCTCGGCGCGGCCGAGGACTGCTGGCACCGCGCGCGCCAGTACGTGCTCGACCGCAAGCAGTTCGGCCGGCCGCTCGCGGCGAATCAGCTCATCCAGAAAAAGCTCGCCGACATGCAGACCGAAATCTGCCTCGCGCTGCAGGGCGTGCTGCGCTTCGGCCGCATGAAGGACGAAGGCACCGACACCCCCGAGATCACCTCGATCATGAAGCGCAACTCGAGCGGCAAG
>JBGQKK010000346.1:0-2234 GCA_041499545.1 Gammaproteobacteria bacterium
ATAGGCATCCACCGGCGCGGTGTTGGTGAACACCGCGGTGACCTCCGCGTAGATCACCGGCGTGGTGTACTGCCCGGCGAGCAGCGTCGCGTAGAGGATGGTCGGGATGCACGAGGCGAAGGTCGACAGATACGCACCCATGTTCGCGGTGGTGGTGACGCGCATCGCGAGGAACTTGCCGTCCTTGTCCATGGCGAGCTCGGCTTTGGTCACGTGATCGCGACCGTGCGCATCCGAGACGAAGGATTCGCTCCGGTCCGCGGTCCACTTGATCGGGCGGTTGATCTGCTTGGAGGCCCAGGTGCAGACCACGTCCTCGGCGTACAGATAGATCTTCGAGCCGAAGCCGCCGCCGACGTCCGGCGCCACCACGCGCACCTTGTGCTCGGGCAGTCCCAGGACGAACGCGGTCATCAGCAGCCGCTCGACGTGCGGGTTCTGGCTCGCGACGTAGAGTGTGTAGCTGTCGTCGCCGCGCGAGTAGGTCGCGTTCGCGGCGCGCGGCTCGATCGCGTTCGGTATCAGGCGGTTGTTGAGGAATTCGAGCGTGGTGACGTGCGCGGCCCCGGCGAAGGCCTTGTCCACCGCGGCCTTGTCGCCCAGCCCCCAGACGTAACAGGTATTGTCCGGGGCGATGTCGTGCACCACCGGCGCGCCTTTCCTGCGCGCCTCGCCCGCGCGGACTATAGCGGGCAGCTCCTCGTAGTCGACTTTCACCAGCTCCGCGGCGTCGCGCGCCTGCTGGTAGGTCTCCGCGATGACGATGGCGACGTGGTCGCCGACGTAGCGGACCTTGCCCTGCGCGAGGCAGGGATGCGGCGGCTCCTTCATCGGCTGGCCGCTGACGTCGGTGATCAGCCAGCCGCAAGGCAGGCCGTTGACCTTTGCCCCGGCGAGATCCTCGCCGGTGAAGATGGCGACGACGCCGGGCGCCTTGAGCGCCTTGTCCTTCCTGATCGATTTTATCTTCGCGTGGGCGTGCGGCGAGCGCACGAAACACGCGTAGGTCTGGTGCGGCAGGGTGATATCGTCGGTGTAGCTGCCCGCGCCGGTGAGAAAGCGGTAATCCTCTTTGCGCTTGATCGAAGCGCCGATATAGGTGGTCGCGCCCATGGCCTAGGCCCGCGCCGTTTGTGAGGCGGCCTTGATGGCCTTCACGATGTTGTGATAGCCCGTGCAGCGGCAAAGATTCCCGTCGAGCTGCTCGCGGATCTGCTCCTCGGTCGGGTTGGGGATGTTCTTCACGAGATCGATCGCGCTCATCACCATCCCCGGAGTGCAGAATCCGCATTGCAGGCCGTGATGCTGGCGGAACGCTTCCTGCATCGGATGCAGCGTGCCGTCCGCCTTGGCGATGCCTTCGATGGTCACGATTTCGGCGCCTTCCGCCTGCATCGCGAGCAGGTTGCACGATTTCACGGCGCGGCCGTTCATGTGGATGGTGCAGGCGCCGCACTGCGCCGTATCGCAGCCGACGTGCGTGCCCGTCAAGCGCAGGTGGTCGCGGATGAAGTTGACGAGCAAGGTGCGCTCTTCGACTTCGCCGCTCGCCGGCTTGCCGTTGACGGTCATCGAGACCTTGACGGTCATGGTTTCACTCCTTCGGTGATGTTGGGCTTCTTGTTGGAATGCTGAATTCTTGACGAAAAACTCTCCTAGACGGCGATTCCTGTCGAGGGATTTGGTGCAGTGGGTGTCCGGGGAAAATGCTAGACCATGCCCGCCTCACAAGCAACCACAAGCTTGATTGTGCGTCGCCTTGACCCAACTTTAAGAGAGGTCTACGCTATCGCGTTCAAGCGTTTGTTAGAATTCAGTAATCCTTTTTGAGCGAGGAAATTCCCGTGGACAGCGTCGATCTCGAAGTGGTGCGCAGCGCGTTGAAGTGGACCGAGGGGGGCCACCGCGCCACCCTGGGCACGGTGGTGCACACCTGGGGCTCGGCACCGCGGCCGGTAGGGGCGATGCTCGCGATCCGCGACGACGGCCAGGTCATGGGCTCGGTCTCCGGCGGCTGCGTCGAGGATGACCTCATCGACAAGGTGAAGAGCAGGGCGATTGCCGCGGCCAAGCCCGAGGTCACGACCTACGGGGTCACCCAGGACCAGGCGACGCGCTTCGGGCTCCCTTGCGGCGGCACGCTGCAGATCGTGCTCGAGCCGCTCACCCCGGAATCCAAGCTGCGGGAGCTGCTTGGAATCATCGAGCGCCACGAGCTTTCAGCGCGCTTTCTC
>JBGQKK010000347.1:0-2232 GCA_041499545.1 Gammaproteobacteria bacterium
GGCAAAGCGGTCTTCGAGCACGCGCGCTCCGGGCAGGCCTTCGGCGAGCCCGAGCAGCATATAGCGGTTCTGCGCGTAGACCTGCGCCCTTCCGTCCTTGATCAGGCCGAACGCCGCCGGCTCGTTGTCGGCCTGCACGACCTTGGCCTGCTTGAGCGTGCGCTCGAGGAACAAGGTCGTCGCCGCGCCTTTGGCCGCGGCGATGCTCACGCCGGGCTGGTCGGCCTCGGGGACGCTGCGGATCGGCGATCCCGGCGCGACCAGGTAGGTGAGATCGACGACGATGTGCGGCGGCGCGAAATCCACGACGTTGCGCCGCGCCGGATCGAAGGCGACCACCGCGACATCCCATTCCCCGGTCTTCGCGTCGTCGACCATCTTCGCGATCGCGCTGTAGCCGAGGATCTTCGCGGGGACTCCGGCGGCTTTGGCGAGCGCGCGGCCCAGGGTCGCGGTTGTTCCGCTCACCTCGCCGCTCGCCTTGTCGAGCGTGCCGAGCACCGGATTGCCGGTGAACACGGCGACGCGCAGCGTCCCCGTGGGAACGAGCTCGGCTTTTGCCGCGGGCGTGGGCGCTGGCGGCGCGCCCGCGCAGCCCGCGAGGAACACTGTCAGCGCCGTCAAGGGCATGATTCCTTTCATATGAACCTCCTCCTTATCTTCTATTACCGCTAGAAGCGTCCCGTCAACCCGACGAGCGCCTCGCCCTGGAACAAGGTGGTGCCCTTGATGGACACGAGACAGCTGTTGTTGCTGCAGAACATCCCGCCCGAGCTGTCGATCAGAGTCGCGTAGCCGCGGGCCTCGAAGCGCACGCCCAAACCGTGCCCGAGCGGAAGCATATAGCCGAAACCGAAATTCATCGAGGGTTTCGTCTCCGTGGTCAAACCCGGCCCCTTGGGCGTGAATAGCGTCGCGCCGATGCCGCCGACGGCGTAGCCCCCGCTGCTGATCTTGTCGAAGAAAGCGGTGCCGCCGATATGGAAATACTCGATCGTGAGGGGAATGCTGCTCGTCGAAACCAGGAAGGCGCCCGAGGAGAGATCGGTGTTCTGGCGGCCGTAGAAGAGCTGCACCTGCTTCAGGGGCTCCAAGGCGATATCCAGGGCGAACGCAAAGCTGGCGGTGCTGCCGACGCGCACGTCCTGCCCCGTCGTCGCCTCGGTGAAGTTCCCTCCGCCCCGGTAGCCTCCGTACAGGGTGATTCCGTTTTCCGAGCCCGCTGCCGCTCCCAGGGTCTGGGCCCGCGCGAGCCCCGCGGTGCCCGCCCCGAAAAGCGCCAGAACGAACAGGGCCGACGCGCCGAGAAGGCGTGCCGGAAACGATGCCTTGCTTTTCATGGCGCCGACCTGGGCGAGGTGGGTGAGCTGCTCCTGGTGCCGTATTGTATCGAGCCGACCCTGGCCGTCTCCACGCGTCGATGCGACGCGCGTCGCCTGCCGGCGACACTTGCCGGCTCGTCCCGCGGTGCTATATTCGCATCGGGCCAGGGGAGCCACCGCTGTCGAAGGAGAAGGAAATGAACCGAAGCAGATTGCACGTTGCGGCCGCCGTGTTCGCCGCGGCTTTCGCACTCGCCGGCTGCGTCAGCAAGGGCGACTACGAGAAGCTCGAGGCGGACAAGAACCAGGAGATCGCCGCTCTGCAGAAGCAGCGCGGCGGGCTGCAGGAGCAGGTGCAGGGCCTGCAGTCGCAGAAGAGCTCGCTCGAGCAGCAGCAGGCCGATTTGCGCAAGCAGGTCGATGCGCTGGAACAGCAGAAGACGCAATTGCTGACCGTCACCCAGCAGGACAAATCGCAGTACGACGCGCTGGTGCGCAACCTCACCGAGGAGGTCAAGAAGGGCGAGTTGCAGGTGCGGCAGTACAAGGACATGCTCACGGTCGACGTCGCCGAGCAGCTGTTCTTCGATTCCGGACATGCGGACCTCAAGGACACCGGCAAGGCGGTCCTGAAAAAAGTCGGCGATGCCTTGAAAGGCTACGAGGACAAGGTGATTCGGGTGGTCGGTCACACCGACAACGTACCGATCAAGACCAAGGTATTCCCCTCCAACTGGGAGCTGTCGGTCGCGCGCGCGACGACCGTGGTGCGCTACCTGCAGGAAGTGGGCATTCCGCCCGAGCGCATGGTGGCCTCCGGCCGCGCCGAGTACCAGCCCGTCGCCGAGAACGACACCGCCGAAGGGCGCAAGAAGAACAGCCGCATCGAGATCACGCTCATCGACAAGAA
>JBGQKK010000348.1:0-2213 GCA_041499545.1 Gammaproteobacteria bacterium
AGCGGCATGGGCCTGCACCTGCGCGGCAACACCGAGGGCTTCCTGCGCGCCGCGTCGAACCGAAAGAAGCTGCGCATCCACGCCGGCACGCACTACCACCCTTTCTATTCGGAAGAAGGCCGCAGCGACCAGTTGCGCTTTCTCGACCGGTGGCTGAAGGACGAGGACACCGGGATCATGGAAGAGCCGCCGGTGAAGCTCCTCATCCGGCGGGGCGGGCACGGGAACTACCGCTGGCGCTTCGAGAACGAATGGCCGATCGCCCGCACGCGCTGGACCAAGCTCTACCTCGAGCCGCGGCCGCGCGGGCGCCGCGACATCGAAGGCGGGCTCGTCTACGACGCGCCGCGCAAGGCCGGGTCTTTTTCCTACTCGGCGAGCGGCATGACCAAGGCGGGCGTCGCCTCGGCTTCGTGGACCTCCACCGCGCTCGCCGGAAGCCTGCCGCGCATGGGGGCCTCGTTCGAGACCGCGCCGCTGAAAGCGGACACCGAAGTCACCGGACCCGTCGTGCTCGTGCTCTGGGTGTCGAGCACCACCGAGGACATGGACGTTTTCGCAACGCTGCGTAACATCGCCCCCGACGGCAAGGACGTGTTCGAGCTGGGTCAGCAAAGCCAGCCCGTGCCGGTCGCCAAGGGCTGGCTGCGCGCGTCGCACCGCGAAACCGACCCCGAGCTGGATCTGCCCTACCGGCCCTACCACGCCCATCTCAAGCGCGAGCCTCTCAAGCCCCAGGAAGTCGTGCGCCTGGAGATCGAGATCTGGCCGACCTGCATGGTGTTCAGGAAAGGCCATCGCATCCGCCTGGATATCCAGCCCCGCGACGGAGTGGGAAGCTTCCCGTATACGCACTACAGTGCCGACTACAACACGGGCAGCAACGTGATCCACGCCGGCGGCAGCCGCGCCTCGCACCTGCTGCTCCCCATCGTTCCGGAGGCCTGACCCGAACATGAAAAAGGTCCTGATTCTGGCTGCGGCGCTCTGCGCCTGCGCCGCGGGCCCGGGCAGCGCGCAGGACGTCTGGCCGACGAGGCCGGTGCGGGTGATCGTGCCGTTCTCGCTCGGCGGCGCGACGGACCTCGTCGCGCGGATCCTCGGGCCTGCGCTCGCCGAGACCCTCGGCCAGCCCTTCGTGATCGAGAACCGTCCCGGCGCCTCGGGGAACATCGGCGTGGAGATCGTCGCCAAAGCCGCGCCCGACGGCCACACCCTTCTCGTCGGAAACATCTCGACCAACGCGATCAATCCCACCGGCTTCGCGGGCAAGCTCGCCTTCGACCCGGTGAAGGACCTCGCGCCCGTCACGCTGCTCGTGTCGATCCCGACGCTGCTCGTGACCGGCGCCTCGTTTCCGCCGAACAGCGTGAAGGAGCTGATCGAGTACGCGCGCGCGCGGCCGGGCGAGCTGAATTACTCCAACCCGCTCGGCTCCTACTCGCACATGGACACGCTCGACCTGTCCGCCAAGACCGGCATCAAGGTCGTCCTCATCCCCTCGAAAGGCGCGGGCTCGGCGATCACCTCGATCATCAACGGCGATATCCACTTCTCCTTCCTCAACATGGCCACGGTCATGCCGCACGTGAAAGGTGGGCGCATGAAAGCGCTCGCGACCACCTCAAGCGCGCGCCTCGCCGAGCTCCCGAACGTTCCGACCATGGCGGAGGCCGGTTACCCCGGAATCGGCAGCGAGAACTGGAACGGATTCTTCCTTCCCGCGAAGACGCCACGCCGGACGATCGACAAGCTCTACTTCGCGACGATCCAGGCGATGCAGCGCAAGCCGATACAGGACGCCTTCGCCAACGCGGCCCTGCCCATGTCCCTGAGCAAGTCGCCCGAGGATTTCCAGGAGTTCCTCAACCTGGAGCTCAAGCGCTGGGCCCGCATCATCAAGGACAACAACGTCAGGCTGGAATGAGCTCCGACGCCAAAAAAGCGGCGGCAAAGACGGCGAGTGTTTCGCAGCCCCGCAAAATCGACCTGATCGTCGAAAAGGACGTGCGCATCCCGATGCGCGACGGGGCCGTCCTCTACGCCGACGTGTTCCGCCCTGAGAACGAAACTGCGGGCGGGGAAGAACGCTTCCCCGCCATCATGAACATCGGGGTCTATCAGAAGGACAAGCTGTGGGTGCCGCCGGCCGATCTCGAGGAGGGACCCAATCCCTACATGAATTGGGAAACCGCGAATCCGCTGTGGTGGTG
>JBGQKK010000349.1:0-2202 GCA_041499545.1 Gammaproteobacteria bacterium
AGATTGCCGACCGCTCGGGAGACCGCGCGGCGAGCCCGCGCGCCCAGGAGGCGCGCCGCTACGCCTTGGAAGCGATCGATCTCGCCGAGCGCATCGGCAGCCTTTTCACGCGTACCAGTGCGTACCGACGGCTCGGCGTCGCTCACATGCTGCACCTCGATTGGCGGAGCGCCGTCGAGGCGCTGGAAGCCGGGCTCGCGCTGGCGCGCCAGCACCGGACCGGCCTCGAGCAGGAGGCACTCTTGCTTGCCCAGCTGTCGCGCGCCTACGTCGGCGCCAACGACGCTCCGCGAGCGCGCGCGCTGGCAGAACAGTCGATCGAGCGCGCCCGCGCCCAGGGTGCGCTGTTCTTCGAGGTTGATGGGCAGTTGGCGCTGGCGCAGGCCCTGCGTGCCGAGCAGGGCGCCGGTGCCGGCGACGCGATCGAGCGTTGCCTCGACCGCGCCCTCGAGCTGGTGCGCGAGACCGAGGGTAGAGTCCTCGAGCCGCAGATCGTCGAGGAGCGCGCGCGCCTGGCCGCGCTGCGCGGCGACGACACGATGGCGGCCGCCGAACTGCGGCGCGCGCACGCCGTGTACGTCGAGATCGGTGCCGACGGTCACGCCGAGCGGCTGGCGGAAGAGATCGGCGGGCAGCGATGAACTGCCAATCGTGCAGGCAGGAGAACCGCGCCGGGCGGAAGTTCTGCGCAGCGTGCGGAGCACGGCTGGGCTACGCCGGGTCGGCCGCGCGGGTGGCCGCCGCCGCGGAGCGCATGGCATGAGGGTGCTCGGGACCGAGTTGACCTTCCTTACCTATCTCCTTACTTTGTACGTATGAAGGCCACCGTCACGAGCAAGGGACAAATCACGATTCCGCTGGCGATTCGCCGCAGGCTCGAGCTGCATCGGGGAGCCGTGCTCGAGTTCGATGAGCGGGCCGATCATCTGAAGGCGACGAAGTGCGTCGACATCGCGCGCATGCGAGGCGTCATCGGCATCGCCAAGAACGAGCTGGCCGGCAAGACCGTCCGGGAGTGGATGGACGAGTTGCGCGGCCCCGTCACCCCGCCGCCTAGCAAGCGGCGGCGATGATCACCGCCGTCGACACCTCGGTGCTCATCGCTATCACCAAGGCAGAGCCGGGTGCGCACGAGTGGACGAACCTTCTCGCCCGGGCGCACGCTGACGGCGACCTGGTGGCATGCGATGTCGTAGCGGCCGAGTTTTATGCCTTGCTGATGGATCGCGCGAAGTTCGAGCGCACCTTCGTTGGACTCGGAATCACCTTCAGCCCGACGTCGCTCGAGTCGGCGCAGCTGGCCGGGCGCATCTTCCGGCGGTACCGCCGCTCGGGCGGCCCCCGCGAGCATTTGGTTCCCGACTTTCTCGTCGGCGCCCATGCGCAACGACAGGCCGATCGGATTGCCGCCAGCGATCGCGGCTACCTGCGCCGCTATTTTCCACGCCTGAAGGTGCTGAGCCCGCGGTGAGCGCATGAAACTGCCCGTCATGTGATGCTGCGCAACGCGCGCCGCAACTTCTGTTCGGCGTACCGCGATGATCCGGACGCGATCAGTGGACGGCAGCGAGGAGGACACGCATCGGACGCAGCTGCCGTTCGAAGGGGTGCAGCACGAGTCCCATGGTTTCGAGCGTCACCGTGCCGAGCAACGCCACGTCCTTCTGCTGCCCGAGCACGACCGGACTCACGGCATCGATGCCCTCGAACGTGAATCGGCACTCCGAGAGCTGCCGGCGGATCTCCGTACCGTCCGCGAGCTTGAAACGCATGGCACGTTTGGGTCGCAATCCGAGCCGCTTCCAGACCGCGCGCGGCAGGACGGAATAGCTGGCGCCGCTGTCCACGAGGAATGTCGTCGTCGCCCGCGTGCCGGATTCGCTACTGACTTCGACGTCGACCGAGACGATGCCCATTTCAGATCTTGGTGCCACGCCGCTCACACGTCGCGTTCGTGACACCTCGTCCACGGGGATCATCATGACATCGATGTGCCGTGGCCTACGGGAACGTCCATTCGATGAACTGTACCCCACACGAGCCGATTCCGACTAGCGACACGCTCGGGTCGGGTGAGCGCATTGCCGCGCCAACCCCAATCCCGGTACAAGCTCGACGCCCCATGAGCTGTCCTGCGTGCCAACGCGATTCGCCAGCGGGCGCCCGTTTCTGCATGCACTGCGCTGCACCCCTCGACGTCCG
>JBGQKK010000350.1:0-2178 GCA_041499545.1 Gammaproteobacteria bacterium
CGAGGACGAGAAGGAGCTGGGCGTGTGCCTGGTGGACCTCGGAGGCGGCACCAGCGACATCGCGGTATTTCGCGAAGGCGCGATCCGTCACACCGCGGTGGTTCCGATCGCCGGGGACCAGATCACCAACGACATCGCCATGGCGCTGCGTACGCCCACCGCCGAGGCCGAGGAGCTCAAGGTCCACCACGGCTGCGCGCTCAGGCAGCTCGCCGAGGCCGGTCAGATGATCGAAGTCGCGGGCGTGGGCGACCGGCCGCCGCGGATGCTCTCGCGCCAGACGCTCGCCGAGGTCATCGAGCCGCGCGTCGAGGAGCTCTACTCCCTCATCCAGCAGGTGCTGCGCGACTCGGGCTACGAGGAGCTGCTGTCCTCGGGAATCGTGCTGACCGGAGGATCGGCGGTGATGCAAGGCATGGCCGAGCTGGGCGAGGAGATCTTTCACATGCCGGTACGGCTCGGCATCCCGCGCTACACCGGTTCGCTCGCCGACGTGGTCCGCAGCCCGCGGTACGCCACGGGGGTCGGGCTGCTGCTGGAAGGCGTGGTGCAGACGCAGCGCGGACTGATCGCGCGCCAGGGAGGATCGTTGCGGCAGGTCGGAAGAAGGATGCGCGAATGGTTTCAACGCAATTTCTGATTGTGTTTTCAGGCAAGTGTTTTCTACTTCACCCGGAAGGAGGTCAGCATGTTTGAAGTCGTCGAAAGCGCACCGATCGGCACGGTGATCAAGGTCATCGGTGTCGGCGGGGCCGGCGGCAATGCCGTCGATTACATGATCCGAAACGGCGTGGCCGGCGTCGAATTCATCACCGCCAATACCGATGCACAGGCGCTGTCGCGCACCCAGGCTAAGAACCAGATCCAACTCGGGTCGACGGGACTGGGCGCGGGCGCGAAGCCCGAGGCCGGGCGCTCCGCGGCACTCGAGGCCCGCGACCAGATCGCCGACGCGCTGCGCGGATCGCACATGGCCTTCATCACCGCCGGAATGGGCGGCGGCACCGGCACCGGCGCTGCCCCCGTGGTCGCGGAGGTCGCCAAGGAGATGGGCATCCTCACCGTCGCCGTGGTAACCAAGCCGTTCTCGTTCGAGGGCGTGCGCCGCATGCAGTCGGCCGAGCTGGGCATAGAAGAACTGTCCCAGCACGTCGACTCGGTCATCGTGATCCTCAACGAGAAGCTCGAGGAAGTGCTCGGCGACGACGTGTCGATGGAGGAGGCGTTTTGCGCCGCCGACAGCGTGCTGAAGAACGCCGTCGCCGGAATCTCGGAGATCATCAACGTGCCCGGCCTCATCAACGTCGACTTCCAGGATGTGCGAACGGTCATGGCCGAGCAGGGCATGGCGATGATGGGGTCTGCGGCCTCGTCGGGCGTGGACCGCGCGCGCATCGCCGCCGAGCAGGCGGTCGCGTGCCCGCTCCTCGAGGGCGTCAACCTCTCCGGAGCGCGCGGCGTGGTAGTGAACATCACCGCCAACAAGTCGAGCCTCAAGCTGCGCGAAACCAAAGAGGTGATGAACGCGATCCGCGGCTTCGCCGCGGACGACGCGACCATCATCTTCGGCGCCGTCTATGACGAGCCCATCGGCGAGGAGCTGCGCGTCACGGTCATCGCAACCGGCCTGGGCCAGCCTCAGGTCGCGCGTCAGGCCAAACCGAAGCTCGTGCACAAGACCGGCACCGACAACATGCCGGTCGCGGGAGTGGACTACCGCGTCCTCGACGAAATGCCCGCCGTGATCCGCAAGAACCGCGCTTCCACGATCGAGGCGCTGCAGGCGAACGGCGTCGACAAGTACGACATCCCCGCATTTCTACGCAAGCAAGCCGACTAGGAGAATCCATGAGCATAGCCAAACGGCCCGGTGCGTCCCGCTATATGCGCAAGACTGCCGTCGCGCGCCAGACGGTCCGAATCGCCGCGCGACCTGCACCGGTCCTGATCCGGACCGTGGCGTTCGTGCCGGCCTACTTGCGCAGGCGGCCGCACTGAAAGGTCGCCGTGCACTAGTGCGCACCCCTCCGGAAATTCCGGGCCGGGGGGGTGCGCGTGTGCTAAAATGCTGTACTTTCAATCGGCTGCGGCAATTGTTGCAGCGACGCAAGTGTTCAAGCAACGCACCCTCAAATCCGTGATCCGCGCCACCGGCGTCGGCCTGCACACCGGCGAGAA
>JBGQKK010000351.1:0-2124 GCA_041499545.1 Gammaproteobacteria bacterium
ATCGAGGGCGACGAGCTCGACAAGCCCGGCAAGGGACTCGATGGGCTGCCGATACCGATTTCGACCCCGGGCTGGGACATCGCGCCGTTCACGACGCTCTCGCAATACATCACCAAGGACCCCGACACCGGGGTGCAGAACATGGGCATCTACCGCGGACAGCTGAAGGCGCCGCGGAGGCTGGGCATGAATCCCTCGCTCGAGCTGCGGCCGGGGATCTACACCCACTGGGAAAAGATGAAGGCCCGCGGGAAGAAGCTGCCCGCCGCGGTGATTCTCGGCGCGCCGCCCTGCGTCGCCTTCACCTCGGCGCAGAAAGTGCCCGAGTCGCTCGACGAACTGCATGTCGCGGGCGGGTTGGTCGGCGCGCCGATCAACGTGGTGAAGGCGAAGACGGTCGATCTGCTGGTGCCCGCCGAAGCCGAGATCGTAGTCGAAGGTTACATCGACACCGAATACCTCGAGCCCGAGGCGCCGTTCGGCGAATCGCACGGCCACGTGAATCTGCAGGAATACAACGCGTACATGGAAGTCACCTGCATTACGCGGCGCAAGGACGCGATCCTCACCTCGATCATCTCGCAGGTGACGCCGAGCGAGTCGAGCCTCATCAAGCGCGTGGCGCTCGAGCCGCTGTTTACGCATCACTTGCGCAGCACGCTCGGCATCCAGGGCGTGAGGCGCGTTTCGATGCACGAGCCGCTCACCAACCTGCGCAAGGTGGTGGTGCTCGTGATGGAACGAAAGACCCCGCCCACCGAGGTCTGGCGCGCGCTCTACGGCGCGGCCGCCTGGAACCGCGCCGCCGGTAAATACGTGGTCGCGGTAAACGAGGACATCGATCCCGACAACGCCGATGCCCTGCTATGGGCCATGTCGTACCGCGCGAATCCGGCGCTCGATCTTCAGATACTGCATCACCGCGACCAGGGGCACGGCCCGAGAAGCAAGCGCAATGGCGGCGAGGACGCGTCCGTCCTCATCGATGCGACGATGAAGGAAGACTTTCCGCCGATCTCGCTCCCCAAACGCGAGTATATGGAACGCGCAAAGGAAATCTGGGAGGAGCTGGGATTGCCCAAGCTCAAGCCCGAATCGCCGTGGTTCGGCTACTCGCTCGGTGAGTGGTCCGACGAGCTCGACCGCGCGGCGGAGCTCGCGGTGAAAGGCGATTATTTCGAGACCGGCAGGCAGCTCGTCGAGCGCAGGCGCAAGGACGTGCGCATGAACACCGAGGTGCGCGATCTGCAAAAGCAGGAGCCGGGGAAAAAGTCCTGAGGGCGAAGGCCGCCCGCGGAGTCCTGAGGCGGCTCCCCGTCTCTAGTGCGCGTGCGGCGCTTCCTTCCGCGCTTGTGCGCCGGCCGCGGCGGTGCCGGCCGACTCCAGATACGTGAGCAGGTCGGCGACGTCGAGCGAGCCCAGGCGCAGATTGGGCATGCGGACGCTCTTGTACTTCTCGAAGAGGGCGACCGCCGTCGGATCCCGGTCAGCGAGCACCTTGTCCGGATCCATGATGTAGCGCGTGAGCCAGTTGCGTTCGCGCCTCTGGGTCACCCCGAGCAGGTCCGGCCCCATCTTGTCACCCTGCCCCAGCGTGTGGCAGGCGCTGCAGCGGCTCCGGAAGAGAAATTGCCCCTTGTCGACGTCGAGCGGCTGCGCCTCGGCGTAGCTCCGCTGCGGCTGCGCGTCCCTCCAGCCGAAGAACGTGCTCATGGTCGCGTGCAGGAATTTGGGGTCGTCGACCGCGGAGTTGCGCATCCACTGCCCGCTGGGCTCGTTGCCGACCATGAGGATGGCCGTGTGCCCGTCCGTGTTGGCAACGTCGTTGTAGCGCGACAGGCCGAGCTTCTTGGTCGCCGCCCTGATGTCCTCGGGCTTCCCGGTGAGGAAAGTCCATCCCGGCCCGACGCCGAACTTCTCCATGTACGCCTTGAGCACTTCCGGCGTGTCATGCTCGGGGTCGATGCTGATCGAGTAGAAGAAGATGTCCTTCCCCATCCGGTCGCCGAGCAACTGCTGCAGCTGCACCAGGCGCGCCGTCTCCAGGGGGCATTCGTCCTTGCAACTCGTATACATGATGTTAACCGCGACGGACTTGCCCTTGAGCAGGTCCTCGTAGTAGCG
>JBGQKK010000352.1:0-2122 GCA_041499545.1 Gammaproteobacteria bacterium
ACCCCCACCAGGTTGGCGGCGGCGACGCTTCGCAGCCGGAACAGGCGCAGCGGCATGAGCGGCTGGCGCACGCGCGCCTCGATCGCGAGAAACAGCGCAAGCAGCACCGCCGCCGCCGCGAGCAGGCCGAGGGTCTGCGCCGAGGTCCAGCCGGCCTGGTTGCCGTCCACGATCGCGTACACGGCGAGTACGAGCGACGAGGTCACCGTCAGGGCGCCCCAGAGGTCCAGGCGCCCGGAACCGGTCTTGCCGCGCTCCGGCGCCAGCAGCTTCATGCACAGGAAGTAAACCGCGGCGCCGATCGGCAGGTTTACGAGGAAGATCCAGTGCCAGCTCAGCGCGCTCGTCAGCATGCCGCCGAGCAGCACGCCGAGGCTTCCGCCGCCGGCGCAGACGAAGCCGTAGATGCCCATCGCCTTGGCGCGCTCCGCCGGTTCCGTGAACAGGTTCATGATGAGCGAGAGCGCGATCGACGACACCACCGCGCCGCCCAATCCCTGGGCGAAGCGCGCGCCGATCAGCAGCCATTGCGATGTTGCGAGCCCGCACACGAGCGAGGCGGCCGTGAAGAAGAGGGTTCCACCGACGAACAGGCGCCGCTGCCCGTAGAGGTCGCCGAGGCGACCCCCGAGCAGCAGGAACCCGCCGTAGGTGAGCATGTAGGCGTTCACCACCCAGACGAGCGACGCCTCGGTGAAGCGCAAGTCCTCGCGGATCGAGGGGAGGGCGACGCCCACGATGGTCGTGTCGAGCACGATCATCAGCTCCCCGAGACAGAGGACGATGAGCGCCAGCCAGCGCTTGCGGTTGTCGAGATTCACGGTTCCTATTCCTAGAGTTGACGCGTACGAATTGGTCGCGCGCGCTACTTTTTCCTTGCACGCTCCTTTTCCATCTCGCGGAAGCGCTCGATTCCCTCGCTCTCGCCGAAGTCCTCGAGCTCGTAGAACGGCCTGACTTCGACCTCGGCTTCGCCGCCGTCGATCGACGGGTTCGGGAAACGCCGCGCCCACTCCATGGCTTCCTCGCGCGATTTCACCTGGATGATCGTGTATCCGGCGATCAGCTCCTTCGCCTCGGTGAAGGGTCCGTCGATCACCGTGCGCTTTGCACCCGAGTACTTCACGCGCCAGCCCGATTTGCTGGGCTTCAAGCCCGAGGCGTCGAGCAGCACGCCCGCCTTCTGCAGCTCCTCGTGGTACTTCTGCATGTCGCTGATGAGCTTCTCGGTGGGCATCACGCCTTTTTCAGAGTCCTTGGTGGCCTTCACAATCATCATGAATCGCATGGTCTTCTCCTCAGTCGGGAGCGAGAAAAGCCTCGCTCACAACTCTACGACGAACGGCTTACGCCAAAATCGACATGAGCACCGGTTCTTTTGGCCGGCGCGCCTAAGTGCCTGAAACGGCTAGACCTTCGCCAGGTAGGCCTCGAGGCGGCCCATGTGCTGCTTCAGGCCTTCGAAGGCACCGTAGGTCTTGATGACGTAGTCGCGGTCCTTGGCCGACGGGAAGACCATGCGCATGTCGACCCGGGTCTTGCCGGATTGTTCCCGGAAGGTCACGGTCACGTGGTGGCTCACCGGCTCGACGTCGTCTTCGCCGCCGTGCTGATACACCAGGCGCGCAGGTTTGACGACCTCGAGGTAAGTGACCTTATTCTGGTAGTCGCGCCCGTCCGGGCCGTGCATGACGTAGCGCCACTGCCCGCCCGGCCGGACATCCATGCTGAAAGTAGTCGTGCTGAACCCGTTCGGTCCCCACCACTGGCCCACGTGCTCTGGGTCGGTCCATACCTTCCAAACCAACTCGCGCGGCGCGTCGAAGATGCGCACCGCGGCGATCTCGCGCTCGCCGACCAGTTTTTCGCTGCGCTGCGTCTCGACGAAGGTCTTGAGGTTCGAGCCCACGAGTTGCGTCCAGCCCTCGGCGAAATTCTTTCTCGCGAACGCCGCGATCGTCGGGAAGGTCTCCAGTCCCGCGTGCGTCAACCTCAGCCTCGTTTTCCTCCCCTCCGCGAACAGCTCGAAGGTCACGAGCGAATCGCCCGCGTAGCCTTCGTAGCGCCAGGTGTAGGCGAGGCGCTTCTCCGGAACGGCTTCGGTCACCCTGCAGCGGTGAAG
>JBGQKK010000353.1:0-2118 GCA_041499545.1 Gammaproteobacteria bacterium
ATATCGGCGGGCCCTCGGCGAGCAGCACGCCGCGAAGCTAAAGGCGGACAAGGCGGCGGCGAGCAGGCAGAAAGAGGCTGCGTGAAGCTCGAGCGCGCTGTCGTCGCCGATGCATCTCGCCGGCGCCGCCCCTCGCGTCTATCCCCGAGCTCAGGGGAAGAACAGAGCGCGTTGCGCTGCTTAGGCGCGACCATTCGGGCGCGGGCCGCGTGATGGGCAAGATCACCGGCTTCATGGAGCTCGAGCGGATCAAGGAGGTCGTGCTCCCGGTCGAGGAGCGAATTCGCAATTACCGCGAGTTCATCCTGACGCTCAAGGACGAAGAGGCGGCGAAGCAGGGCGCGCGCTGCATGGACTGCGGAATCCCGTTTTGCCAATCGGGCTGCCCGGTGAACAACATCATCCCGGATTGGAACGACCTGGTTTACCGGCACGATTGGCGCCAGGCGCTCGACGTGCTGCACTCGACGAACAATTTTCCCGAGTTCACCGGCCGTGTGTGCCCGGCGCCCTGCGAGGCGGCATGCACGCTCAACATCAATGCCGATCCGGTCGGGATCAAGTCCATCGAGCACTTCATCATCGATCGGGGGTGGGAAGAGGGCTGGGTCGTGCCCCAGCCGTCGTCGGCGAGGACGGGCAAACGCGTCGCCGTCGTGGGGTCCGGCGCGGCCGGCATGGCCTGCGCGCAGCAGCTCGCGCGGGCGGGTCACGACGTCGTGCTGTTCGAGAAGAGCGACCGCATCGGGGGCCTGCTGCGCTACGGGATCCCCGACTTCAAGATGGAAAAATTCCACATCGACCGTCGCGTTGCGCAGATGCGGGCCGAGGGCGTCGAGTTTCGCGTTGGCGTACACATCGGCGGCACGGCAGCCGGCTCGGTACCGGCGAGCGCGCTCCTCGAAGAGTTCGATGCCGTCGCGATCACCGCCGGATCGGAGCATCCGCGCGACCTGAACGTACCTGGGCGCTCTCTCGAGGGCATTCACCACGCGATGGACTTTCTGCCGCTGCAGAATCGGCGCGTCGCCGGCGATGCGGACGTGCCTCCGCTCTCCGCGCACGGCAAACACGTGGTCGTCATCGGCGGGGGCGATACGGGCTCGGACTGCGTCGGCACGTCGAACCGTCAGGCGGCAGCCTCGATCGTGCAGTTCGAATTGCTGGCGCAGCCGCCGGAGCACGAGAACAAGCCGCTGGTATGGCCGTACTGGCCGATCAAGCTGCGCACCTCAACCTCGCACGAGGAAGGCTGCGAACGCGACTGGGCGGTGCAGACCAAGGCATTCCGCGGCGAGGGCGGCAAGGTCAAGGCGCTCGTCGCCTGCCGCGTTGACTGGAAGGACGGCAAGCTCTACGACGTGCCGGGGAGCGAGTTCGAGCTCAAGGCCGATCTCGTGTTGTTCGCAATGGGCTACGTGCACCCCATCCACGAGGGCATGCTCGACGAGCTCGGCGTGAAGTACGATGCGCGCGGCAATGTCGCGGCCGATACGGAGACTTACCAGACATCGGTGCCGAAGGTCTTCGCCGCCGGCGACACCCGGCGCGGCCAGTCGCTGATCGTATGGGCGATTCGCGAGGGTCGCCAGTGCGCGCGGGCGGTCGATGAATTTCTGATGGGGGCTTACGAGCTTCCACGGTAAGCTCTCGCGGATGACGGACATCGTCTCGGTCGACCTGACGAGCTGGCGGCCGGCGCTTACGCCCGAGGCCCAGCAGACCGCGATCCAGACGCTCGAGGGGGGCGGCGTGCTGGTGCTGCCGCACCTGGCGTTCGAGCTCTCTCCGGAAGAGCTTCGCTTCCTCTCGCCGGAGTGGTCGGACGCGCGGGCGAAGAACATCAGCCTCGACGGCGACGCCCTCAAGGGCGCGCGCGGGGCCCCTGGTGATCTCGCTGCGCTCGCGCGCATGATCGGAAGGTTCGCCTCGGGCGCGGGGAATCTGGTCACCGCGCTTTGCCCGCGCTATGCGCCCTACGTCAAGCGGGCGCGCACAAGCTTTCGCCCGCAGCCCGCGGTCGGGCGCGCGCTGTCGTGGCGGAAGGACGACGCGCGGCTGCACATCGACGCCTTCCCTTCGCGCCCGAACCACGGCGAACGCATCCTGCGCGTGTTC
>JBGQKK010000354.1:0-2085 GCA_041499545.1 Gammaproteobacteria bacterium
GCCGCAGCGGAGCTCCATGATCGGGAGCAAATTGCAGGTCGACGATCTGCCGTAGAGGATCTTCACATAGAGCGGCGTGCCATCCTCCCAGCGCCGCGGCGGACTGGGCTCGAACTCGTAGGCAAATCCGCCGAAGCCCGCGAGCTGAAGCGCGCGCTTGTCGACGATCGGGCTGTTGCGCACTTCGCTCGCCCAGTACGTGGCCGAGAGGCCGGCGAGCAGGTGCCAATGGGGGGAGAGATTGTAGCGCGCGTTGATGCCTAGCGTACCGTTCACCCCGCCTCCGGCGCTGTAGGCGGGCCGGTCCGCCGTGGCTTCCGCGGGCGTTACCGCGTAGTAATAGTCGTTGAGCTTCGCGTCGCGGGCCGATAGCGTGAGGTAAGGAAGGAGCCTCAGCCCGCCGCGGTTCTTCTCGCGGCTGTAACCTAGCTTCACCTCGGTGCCGCCCGAGGTTCCCGAAGTGTCGCGGAAGTACTCGACGAAAACATTGCCCCAGTCGAAGCGCTGCTCGTAGCTGAAGCCGAGATCGCTTTCCGTCGTCCGGGTCGCCATTCCGGTGAGGCTGGCCGGGACTTGCTCGACCGGGAAGCTCTCGAGGCGGCGCGAAACGAAGAGCTCCACGCGGCGCCTCGGATCGACGTCGAACTTGAGCCCAAAGCGGTTCGAATGCAGGTAGAAATGCTCGCCCTCGTAGAGATAGATCGGCAATACGTCGAGCCGTACCCCGCCGCCGCGATAGAGCGATCGCTCGACGCGCAGCGCCGCACCGAGCCCGGCGCTGTCCTTGCCGACGAGATCCGCGAGAAAGTCGCTGTTCGCCCTTGTCGGCCCGGAAGCCCCAGCCGCGAGAATCAGGAGCACGCCGGCGGCACGCCATGCGGATCGGTTCTTCGAGGTGGTGATGATCTTGTTCGAGCCGGATGTGTGCGCGAAAGGCCGCGGTATTCTAATATGAAAGCCATGCCGAAATTCCGTCTTGAGCGCCGGGCCTGGGCTGCGCTCGCGCTGTGGTCGTATCTCGCGTGCTTCGCCGCGTCCGCTCAGGAATACCCTTCGCGTCCCGTGCGCGTCGTCGTCCCGTCCGCCCCTGGAGGGGGATTCGACCTGGTGGGGCGCGTCCTGGCGCAGAAGCTCGGCGAGCAGACCGGGCAGGCCTTCGTCGTCGAGAACCGACCCGGCGCGGGCACGCTGGTCGGCACGCAACTGGTCGCGCGCGCCGCTCCCGACGGCTACAACCTCGTCGTCGGCGGGCTCTCGAACATCGCGCTCAATATGGGCCTGTACAGGGAGCCCGGCTACGATTCGCTCGCCGACTTCGTGCCGATCGGCCTCGTCGTCAGCCACTCCTATACGCTGCTTGCGCGCAAAGACCTTCCCCTTGCAAGCCTCGGGGAGGTGGTCGCTTTCGCCCGCACCAATCCCGGGAAGCTCAATATCGGCACCAGCGGGATCGGCACCGGACAGTACATCGGCGCCGCGGTCATCGCGGCGCTCGCCGCGATCGATATCGTCAAGGTGCCGTACAAGGGCGCGCAGGCCGTGTACCAGGACTTGCTCGCCGGACGAGTCGACCTGTTCTACGACAACACCACTACGGCGCGACCCTATATCGAGTCCGGTCAAGTGAAGGCGCTCGCGGTGTCGAGCCGCGAGCGTGCGCCCACGATGCCGCAGGTTCCCACACTGCTCGAAACCGGCGTGGTCGATCTGGAGATGGAGACTTGGTTCGGCTTGTTCGCGCCCTCGCGCACGCCGCGCCCGATCGTGGAGCGCCTGCGCACGGAGCTGGACAAAGCGACCCGGTCCGCCGAAGTGCGCTCGCGTCTGGAGACGGGCAGCGGCAGGAGCCTGCGCATGACGCCGCCCGAGACCGAGGCGTTCGTGAAAGCCGAGGTCGTGAAATGGGTGGGTCTGCTGCGCAAGGCCGGCATCGAGCCCGAGTGAGCCTGTCCGATCCGCAGGATCAGCTTGCGATCGCAGCGCTGGTGCAGCGCTGGGCGCTCGCGCGCGATACGGGCGACTGGGAGACGCTCCGCGCCATGGCACATCCCGGTGCGGCAATGACTACCACCTGGTTCGACGGGA
>JBGQKK010000355.1:0-2064 GCA_041499545.1 Gammaproteobacteria bacterium
CTTCGCCCAGGCGACCAGCTCCTGCACCGTTCGATAGGGAAGCTTGGGATTGGCGACCAGCAACTGCGGGGAATTCGAAACGAAGCCGATCGGGGCGAAGGCCTTGGCCGGATCGTAGGGCATATTGGCGCCTTGGAGCGCAGGGTTCACCGCGAGCACGCTGGTGTTGGCATAGAGCAGCGTGTAGCCGTCGGGCGCGGACCGGGAGACGAATTCTCCGGCGACCAGGCCGCCCGCGCCCACGCGGTTCTCGATCACGAATCGCTGACCCATGAGGTTCGACAGGCCGTCCGCGATGAGACGTCCCGGGACGTCCGTGGGACCGCCGGCGGGCGCCGGGACGATCAGGCGTACCGGCTTCTGCGGATAGGATTGTGCAGGGGCATCCGGCCCAGCAAGCACCAAGAGCGCGGCCCAGGCCGCGAACAGCAGCCTCGGGCTCAAAGCGCCGCCACCGTCTGCACTTCGAGAAGATACGACTCGTTCACCAGCCGGTCGATGATGAGCAGCGTGTTGGGCGGGTAGTTTCCGTTCGGAAAGAATTTCGAGAATTCGCGCTGCCGGAAGGCCCGCAGCTTCGGCACGTCCTGCGAGTGCACCAGGTAGGTGGTGAACTGCACTACATTGCCCCAGCCGCCGCCGACCGCCTTGAGCGCAGTCTCGATGTTGGCGTACACCTGAGCGCACTGCGCGTCGAAATCGTCCGCACCGACGAGATTGCCGGCCTTGTCGGTGGCGATCTGGCCGGCGATGAACACCAGCTCTCCCGCCCCCTTGACGCGGGCGATATGCGAATACTGGCCCTGGGGCTTGCCCATGGTGTCGGGATTGAACATCTTGATGTCTGCGCTCATCGCTCCCCCAGGAATTGCCTGCGCCGCCTATGATAGCCTGTAGGCCCGCCACCCTCACAAGCGCGATCCATGAAACGGCTCTCTGCTGCGCTCGCCGCGACGGCCCTGCTGTGCACCGCGGCCTCGGCCCAGGATTACCCGGCGAAACCGGTGCGCATCGTGGTTCCCTACGCAGCCGGGGGCAACGCCGACATCCTCGGCCGCACCCTCGCGCAAAAGCTCGGCGACGCGATGAAGCAGCCTTTCGTCGTGGAGAACCGCGGCGGCGCGAACGGCGGCATCGGCACGGACCTGGTCGCCAAGTCCGCGCCGGACGGCTACACGCTGCTCGTCACGGCGAGCGGTCCCATCGTCGTCAACCCCACCCTCTACGCCAAGGTCCCCTACGATCCGGTGAAGGATTTCGCGCCGATCTCCCAGTGCGCGGTGTACCAGTACGTGCTGGTGACGCTCGCCGGCTCGCCCTACAAGAGCATCGCCGAGATCGCGCAGGCGGCGCGCGCGAAGCCCGGCGCCCTCTCCTACGGTTCCACCGGCGTCGGCGGCGGCAACCATCTCGCCGGGGAGCTGTTCGCGCTTGCGACCGGGGCGCAACTCACGCACGTGCCCTACAAGGGCAGCGCGCCGGCGCTCGCCGACCTTCTGGGCGGGCAGCTCACCTTCATGTTCGATACCGTCATCACCTCGGTCCCGCAGATTCGCGCGGGCAAGCTGCGCGCCTTCGCCGTGTCGAGCACAAAGCGCGCCTCGAGCCTGCCCGAAGTGCCGACCATGCAGGAGGCGGGCATCCAGGGGTTCGACATCTCGCAGTGGCAGGGACTGCTCGCGCCCGCGGGAACGCCCAAGGCGATCGTCGAGCGCCTCAACGCCGAGACCGTGCGCGCGATGCACGCCGCCGACGTCCACGAGCGCATCGCCGTTCAGGGCGGCAACGACGTCGTCACCGGCACGCCCGAGGAGTTCGCGGCGCTCATCCGCGACGACCTGCAGGCTTACGCGAAGCTGATCCGCGACGCGAGGATTCCCGCTCAATGAGGATCCTGGTCCTTCCCGGCGACGGCATCGGGCCCGAGATCACCGCGGCCACGCTCGCGGTGCTCGAGCGCGCCGACGCGCTGATGAAGCTCGGCCTCGAATGGCAGCGCGAGGAGATCGGCCTTCCCTCCCTGAAGAAAGAAGGCACCACGCTCCCGCCGCGGGTGCTGGACGC
>JBGQKK010000356.1:0-2035 GCA_041499545.1 Gammaproteobacteria bacterium
AGTTCACTACCACCGCCGACGTGGCGCAGATCGCATTGCTGTTCGCGTCCTTCCCCAGCAACGCGCTGACTGGGCAATCGCTCGTGGTCAGCCACGGCTGGTTCATGCAGTGATCCCTGCGCGTTCGCCTTGGTTTTACTGCACCGCTCTCCGGTAGAAGCTTTCGTCGATGTACTTCGCTGGGTCGGTGAGGTTCTTCTCGGGCTTCGCGAACTCGCTGCGCAGCTTGAGCACCGTGCGGCAGCCCTCGAGGTCGATCTTCGCCTTCTTCTGGAAGCCCTCCTTGGCCGAGAACATGATTTCGTAGGCCTTCGGTCCTGCGTCGCTTGGGGCCTTGGGAAGGTGCTTCGCGTACATTGAGATCGCCTCCTCCTTGTTCGCGGGGTCCTGCAGCCAGTCCATCGCGGCGACGTAGCTGCGGATGAAGGCGACCAGCTGGTCGCCGTTCTTCTGCACCCAGGCGCGGCGCGCGACGCCGATCGAGGCTTGATACGGCCCGAATGTCGTGGTGGTGTCGCCCAGGCGCGTGTAGCCCTTCGACTCGGGCAGCAGCTCGGAGGGCGAGCTGATCATGGTGCCGGCGATCTTGCCCTCCATCAGCGCCTGCACGCGCGCCGGCGTGCCGCCGAGCTTCTCGATCTTGTAATCGGACATGGAGAGGCCGTTCATCGCGGCGAGCTTGTAGAGAATGAAGGCGAAGCCCGTGGTCGCGGCGTCGACACCCACCGTCTTGCCCTTGAGCGCCGCGTAGGTCTTGATGTCGGGCTGGGTGACGAAGCGCAGCGACCCCGAGTAGCCGCCCATGAAGGCGAACAGATCCGGTTGCGTCGGCAGCTCCGTTTCCCCCTGACCTTCCTGGTAGGCCACAACGTTGTCGTAGGCGGTCGTGCCGAGATCGTACTTGCCCGACATCAGGTTGCGGATCTGCTCGACCGAGTTCGGCGTGAAGGACAGCTTCACCGCGATGCCGTTCTTCGCGAACAGGCCTTTGTCCTCCGCCGCCCAGACCGGCCAGTTGCCGCCCCCGCCGAAGGCGATCACTTCGAGCGGCTTGGGCCCTTGCGCGAAGGCGGCGCCGGCGGCGGCGAGCAAGACCGTCGCGGCTGCGATTCTTGGGTTCATGGTTCCTCCTCTGAGTGGTTCAAACAGTATAAGGGCTCAGCGGAGCGCACGTGGGTCGAGAACGTCGCTCAGGCGGTCCGCGACCAGGTTGATCGCGACCACCGCGAGCAGTAGTGCGACCCCCGGGAAAAAGCTGATCCAGTAGTGGCCCGAGAGCAGGTAGTTGAAGCCGTTGGCGATGAGCAGGCCGAGCGAGGGCTCCGTGATCGGCAGTCCCACGCCGAGAAACGAGAGCGTCGCCTCGAGCGTGATCGCGGCGGCGATTTGCACAGCGCCGAGCACCAGGAGCGGCGGCAGGCAGTTGGGCAGCAGATGGCGGAACAGGATGCGCGCGTCGGAAAGCGCGAGCGCGATCGCCGCCTCGACGTATTCCTTGCGCCGCTCGACCAGCGCCGAGGCGCGGGCGGCGCGCGCATAGTAGGCCCACTGCACCACCACGAGTGCGAGGATGATCTTGTCCAGGCCCTGCCCGAAAACGGCGAGCAGCACCAGCGCGATCAGGATCGAGGGGAAGGAGAGCTGGAGATCTACAAGGCGCATGACGAGCGCGTCGAGCCATCCGCCGAACCACGCCGCCGCCAGGCCCAGGCTCACGCCGATCGCAAACCCGAGCGCGGTGCTCAGGACTCCCACCGCGAGGCTGGTGCGCAGGCCGTAAAGGATCGCGGAGAGCATGTCGCGGCCCTGGTCGTCGGTGCCGAGCCAGCGGAGCGCGCCTGCGGTCGAGCGCGCCAGCGGCGGCAGTCGCGAATCGACGAGCTGGAGCTGGGTGAGATCGTAGGGATTCTGCGGCGCGATCCAGGGTGCGAGCGCGGCGGCGAGCGCCAGCAGGGCGAGGAAGGTCAGCGCGGGCCTCACGGTCCCGCTCCCAAGCGGACGCGCGGATCGAGCCACGACACGAGCAGGTCGACCG
>JBGQKK010000357.1:0-2007 GCA_041499545.1 Gammaproteobacteria bacterium
AATCGCCCTTTTTCACGTGAAACGGCCGCTCGTTCGCCCACGCGGTGCCGCTGCCCGCGAGCACGACCATGAAATGCTCAGCGCCTTCATGATGGTGGTTGGCGGCTTCGGTGCCCGGCGGGTAGATGATCATCTCGCCCTTGACCGCCTTGGTGCCGAAGAGCTTGGGCGTGACCAGGTAAATGCGTTTTCGCGCGTCGTGCTCGGAATCGAGCACGGGCTCGCGCGTCCAGTCCACGATCCTGATTTGGGGCGGCTGGGCGGCGAGTTGCGGGTCGAAGCGCGCGGCGTCCGGAACCTCGGCGTAGAGCACGACTGCTTCGTTATGCGCGGCCAGGGTGCCGCGAAATCCCGGCGGCAGGAAGGCGACGTGGTCGGCGGTGAGGGGCTGCGAGCCGCCGGCGCTCGCGAGCGTCGCCTCGCCCTCGAGAAGCTGGACCCACGCGAGGTCGCGGGCGGCGAGGCCGAGCTCGATCACGGCTCCCGGGCCGAGCGTCCAGCGGTCGAGAAGCACCTTGCTGCCCTTCACCCGGGCTTCGGTGAGCAGGCGCTGGCGATGGGCATTGACGCCGAAGGACTGGGCGTTGACGGTCCTCTCGTTGAAAGTGATGGCCATAGTGCAGGCGATTGTGCCCCAATAGCCAACGGTCCGCCATTCGCGTGTAGACTTTCCGCAGGCCGCAGGGTAACCAAACCAAGAGGGGGTAAGTGTCATGAAGAAGATTCGCAAATGTGGGCTCGCGATCGGTGTCGTCGCCCTGGCCTGCTCCGCTGCGCTGGCGCCGTCCCGGGCGGCGGCGCAATCCTATCCGGTCCGGACGGTGTCGATCGTCGTCCCCTTCGGCGCCGGCAGCATCACCGATGGCCTTGCCCGCGTGCTCGCCGACAAGCTGGGCACCCTATGGAAGCAGGCGGTGATCGTCGAAAACAAGCCCGGGCTTCCCGGGACGACGGCCGTGGCGAAGAGCGCGGCCGACGGCTATACCTTGATGTTGACGTCCAACGGCCACACCATCGCGGCCGTCATCAACAAGGACATTGCGTTCGATCCGGTGAAGGATTTCGCCGGGGTGACGGTGATCGCGTCGGTGCCGCTGGTCGCGATCGTACCCGCCGACCTGCCGGCGAAGACGCTCAAGGAATTCATCGCGCTGGCGGGCGCCTCACCGGGCAAGCTCAATTTCTCCTCGGCGGGCATCGCCAGCACGTCCTTTCTGTCTGCCGAGATCTTCCGCCAGCAGGCGAAGATCAACATCGTGCACGTTCCCTACAAGGGCGTGCCCGACGCGACCACGGCCGTGATCCGCGGCGACGTGCAGATGTACTTCGCTCCCATTCCCAACGCTCGCGAGCTGAGCGTCGCGGGCAAGGTGCGCGCGATCGCCATCAATTCCGACAGGCGCGCTCCCCAGCTTCCCGATGTCCCGACCATTGCGGAGGCCGCAGTCCCGGACTACAAGTACGAGTCGTGGTTCGGCCTGATGGCGCCGGCCGGAACGCCGCGCGCGATCCTCACCAAGGTCAGCCAGGACGTCGCCACGGTGCTGGACATGGCGGACGTGCGCGACAAGCTCACCGCGTACGGCTCGATTCCCGCTCCCACCACGCCGGAGCAATTCGACGCGATCATCAAGAACGACACGGAACGCTACGGCAAGGTCTTGAGGGACGCGGGCGTCGCCGCGAAATAGCGGTCACGAGAACGCCTGAATCCCCGTCTGCGCCCGCCCGAGGATCAGGGCGTGGATGTCGTGCGTGCCCTCGTAGGTGTTCACGACCTCGAGGTTGACCATGTGACGCGCGACGGCGAACTCGTCGGAGATGCCGTTGCCGCCGAGCATGTCGCGTGCCATGCGCGCGATATCGAGCGCTTTCCCGCAGGAGTTGCGCTTCATGATCGAGGTGATCTCGTGCGTGTCGCTGCCTTCGTCCTTCATGCGCCCGAAGCGCAGCACCCCCTGTAGGGCGAGGCAGATCTCGGTCTGCATGTCGGCGAGCTTTTTCTGG